>CANNKD010000001.1 GCA_947505205.1 Bacteroidota bacterium
ACCAAATCGCAACAGCTCGTGGATGAAGGAATTGAGCAGGAATTCATTGGAATCGTGAACTATGCCGTGATGGCTGTTATACAATTGCGATTGAAACCTGTTGATCAACCCGACATTAGTTCATCGGAAGCCTTAAATCATTTTAACCTGGTGACGGGCGAGGCGCTTTCATTGATGGAACGCAAAAATCACGATTACGACGAAGCCTGGCGCAATATGCGCGTGAGTTCCCTAACCGATATTATCCTGATGAAACTATTGAGAATTAAGCAAATAGAAGATAATAACGGTGAAACTGTTGTTTCAGAAGGTATCGACGCCAATTATTTTG
Source organism: Bacteroidota bacterium (assembly GCA_947505205.1). Taxonomy (GTDB): domain Bacteria; phylum Bacteroidota; class Bacteroidia; order Bacteroidales; family F082; genus CAJBPB01. The sequence goes on from CANNKD010000001.1 coordinate 332, forward strand.
ACATTATTAACTACGCCATTTTTGCTTTGATTTTGCTCAATGATAAAAATTAGAGATTTCTTTCAGTCGAACAAGTTTGCAACAATTAGCAGTTGGTTGGTTGGATTGGTTTTTATTTTTTCGGGTTTCGTTAAAGGTGTCGATCCACTTGGTTTTGCTTACAAAATAGAAGATTATTTTATTGCCTTTGGCCAGAGTTGGGCCAATGATTTAGCATTGATTTTAGCGATCAGCCTTTGTACAATTGAGTTTACGATTGGAATGGCATTGCTTTTGAAGGCAAAAACGCGATTGACTTCCTGGGTTTTGTTAATCGTAATGCTGTTTTTCACTGTACTAACATTCAACGATGCCTTGTATTCGCCAGTTCCTGATTGCGGATGTTTTGGAGATGCCTTAAAACTTACCAACTGGCAGACATTTTATAAAAATATCGTTCTGATGATCTTTACAGTCATCGTTTTTTACAATCGCAATCGTTTCAAGAGTTATTTTTCGGGCAAGGTTCAAAACAGATGGTACTTTCTTTTTGTTGTAGGATTCGTCTCGTTTTCGATGTATAATTACCGGCATCTTCCGTTGATTGACTTTACGATATGGAAAGAAGGTAAGCAAATTACAAGTGATCAACCTATTGAAAATAAGGTATATGTAAAATATGTAAATACCAATACCCAGGAAGAAAAGGAGTTTCTTTCTCCTGATTATCCCTGGAACGATAGTGCGTGGATGAAGGAATGGCAATTTGTCGGACAGCGAATAGTGTCTTTAGGTACTGAAATCGACCACAGTTTGTTTATTGAGGATGAATCGGGAAATGAATTCACATCTGAAATATTGTTAGCTTCAAAAATGTTTGTTATTGTTATTCCTGAAATACAAGTTGTTAAAGATGAACAGTTACAGAAAATACTACAATTTACAAAAGATTTGCATATTACCGATTGCCAGATGGTTATCATAACCGGTAGTTTAGCCAATGAAATTGAAAATCTCAAAAAAATAACCGGTAACCAGCTTGATATTTATTTCGCAGATGAAACAGTTTTGAAAACGATAGTCAGATCAAATCCGGGAATTATCCTGTTTAATGATGGGAGACTGATCAAAAAGTGGCATTTCAACGATTTTCCTTCTATCAGCGAAATACCTGATTTATCAAAAGTACTAAACTAACTTCGATCAAATGACCACATTTATCATAAGACGATTATTTTATGGTTTTATGGTTTTATTGGGTGTGATTACGCTTGTTTTTTTGCTGTTTAACATTTTGCCCGGTGATCCGGCACGTATGATGCTGGGTCAAAGAGCCGATCAGGAATCAGTTGATGCAATCCATAAAGAGCTTGGTTTAGATAAACCATTTGTGGTCCAGTATTTTAACTATCTAAACGATCTTTCCCCACTTTCAGTACATGCTGTAAATGAAAGCAATCATGGATGGCTGACGAAGTTATCCGATTATAAAAACGCGAAAGGCATGTTGACAATAGGTAACACTGTCTTGGTTCTTAAAATACCTTTTTTAAGAAAATCATATATCAGTAAACGTGATGTGACAGAAATCTTGAGTGAAGCTTTTCCGAACACATTTATATTGGCAACTTTATCTATCATTTTTGCGATGATCCTTGGCATTACGATTGGTTCAATTACGGCCGTTGTAAATGCACCCGTTTTAAATCGTATTGTATTGGTAGTCACGGCATTTGGTATGGCATTGCCATCATTTTTTGCTGCCATCATCATGGCATGGGTTTTTGCTTTCCTGCTTGCAGATTATACCGGATTAAATCTTTTTGGCAGTTTATACGAAGTTGACGATTTAGGAAGAGGTGAAGTATTACAATTTAAAAATCTCATTTTACCTGTTTTCACCTTGGGAATCAGACCATTGGCTGTAATAACCGAATTGACCAGAACATCATTGTTAGAGGTATTCTCGCAGGATTATATTCGGACAGCCCGTGCAAAAGGTTTAAGCAGATTTCGGGTTGTAGCGGTTCATGCGCTGCGCAACTCACTGAACCCGGTGATAACAGCTGTTTCAGGCTGGTATGCAGCTTCATTAGCCGGCGCAGTTTTTATCGAATACATCTTCGATTGGAAAGGAATTGGGATCGTAATTGTGGACGCACTTGAAAATTATGATTTGCCGGTTGTGATGGGTTCTGTATTATTAATTGCATTCATATTAATAATAATTAATATATTTGTAGACCTCGTTTATGGGCTTTTAGACCCTAGGGTTAGCGTGACATAATTGAAATTTTAAATGAATCTATATGCCTAAAAAAATTGTTGCCGGAAACTGGAAAATGAACCTTACGTTCACAGAAGCAGATGATCTATTGAATGAAATAGCCGAGCTTCTCGAAAATGAAACTATTGAAGCACAGATCGTTGTGTGCCCACCTCATCCTTATCTCGAAATGGCGGGTGATGTTGCCAAAGAGAGTAGCTTTGCCATTGGAGCTCAAAACCTCAGTCCTTTTGAATCAGGAGCCTACACTGGTGATGTTTCATCTGCCATGCTGAAATCGATGGAAGTGACTTATTGTATCATTGGTCATAGCGAACGGCGTAAATATTACAACGAAGACGATAAAATGTTGACGGCAAAGGTAAATCAAGCCATTGAACATCAGATTATTCCAATTTTCTGTGTTGGCGAAGCATTGCCGGAACGCGAAGCTGGTAAACATTTTGAAACTGTTCGTCATCAGGTTCGTCATGGATTATTCCATTTAGATACGAATGAATTTTCAGAAGTTGTCATCGCTTACGAGCCCGTTTGGGCCATCGGAACCGGTGTTACTGCTTCACCGGAGCAAGCCCGCGAAATGCATGCCTACATTCGTCAACTCATTGACGAGAGATATGGAAAAGAAGTTGCAGACACCACATCTATTTTATATGGTGGAAGTTGTAATGCAAAAAATGCAGCCGAAATATTTTCCCAACAGGGTGTTGATGGAGGTTTGATTGGTGGTGCTTCACTAATTCCTAAAGAATTTCTGGCCATTTGCAAAGCAGTTAAATAATAGGCTATGACCTATATCGAACTCACTTTCAGTCAGTTATACAATGAAAGTCTGCAAGAGATGCTGTCGGCAATGCTTTCTACTGTTGGATGCGATAGTTTCTTTGAAGATGTTGATTGTTTTAAGGCTTATTGTCCAACAGATCAATTTAATAGAAAACGAATAGATACAGTTTTAACCGATCCAATGTTTGGATCGGTTAAATTGCTTTCAGCCGAACCCCTCGAGGATAAAAATTGGAATGCCATCTGGGAATCAAACTACGATCCGGTTTTGATCGCCGACAGGTGTTTCATTCGCGCTCCTTTTCACGAACCAAATACATCAGTTGAATTTGATTTGGTGATTGAACCGAAAATGTCATTCGGAACCGCACATCACGAAACAACCTCTCAAATGATTCAACTGCTGTTAGATACAGATGTTAATCATTGTTCGTTGCTCGATATGGGTAGTGGAACGGCTGTGCTGGCAATATTGGCCAGAAAATTAGGTGCAAATCCGGTTGTAGCCATTGATAATGATCAATGGGCTTATAACAATGCAGTTGAAAATGTTAAATTAAACCAAACCGATGATATCCTTGTTGAATTAGGTGATGCCTCTTCGATCGGAAATCGCAGTTTTGATGTTATTTTGGCAAACATTAATCGTAATATTCTGTTAAGTGATATGAAAGTGTATGCAATGGCAATGCATTCGGACTCACGATTGATGTTGAGCGGATTTTATGAGACCGATTTGGATGTGATAAAAGCAGAGGCTTCTCAATATAGATTGAAGTTCGAAAGTTCAATTAGTAAAAATAATTGGGTAGCCGCATTGTTTACAAAAGCCTGATAGTGGTGATATACTGATCATTATCTTTTATTAAGATAAATATTTCTTTGTTCTGATATGAAAAAAAACCTGATTCGGATTTTTTTACTGGTTGTGATATTGCACTCGTCTGTGATCGTTTTTTCACAGGAAGAGCCCTTTTTTTCAAATGATTCGGAGATATTTATGAATCAGGTTGAAGCGAAATTGCTCCAAACAAAGAATAAGAGATTTCTCGAAGATGGACAATTACTCATTAATAAACTGAAAGAACCCTGGAATCTTGGAAGGTTTAACAAAGAAGAAAAGGATTATATAAAGGCAATTGCAGAAAAAATGCAGCAATTGAAAGTACCCGATTACCCCGATTTCTATAATTATATTAAAGATATTCAATTAATTACAGTTTCAAAACAACCACCATCGAGCACCTTGGTCTGGTTTAAAATGGCTTTTGATCTGGTTCAACTTAAACAGCTTGGTCCTTTTAAAGAATTGCTTTCATTTACCAACAGGTTTTTAAGCCAATCGATTATTGCTTCCAAAAGTGGATTGATTTGGGCTGCTCGCAACAACCAATTTCGTTTTAAAGGTGATAGTTCGCTCATGATACATTTCGAGAAACTTGATTTAGTGTGTGCAAGTCAGCTTGATAGCTCAATCATACATAATACATCGGGTGTTTATAATGTTTCCGATGCTGAATGGATTGGTGAAAAAGGTCGGGTAGATTGGTGGAGATTTGGATACAATCCTCAAACATTCTATGTTGAACTCAGTAATTATGCGATCAATTTGAATCAGAATGAGTATCATGCTGATTCCGTCGCATTTATCGATAAAAGCAGGTATTCTGGACAACTTTTTGGTCGTTTCTCGGATAAAGTAATGAGTAGCCCGCCAAGCGCTCGTACCTCCTATCCTCGATTTTCGACATATTTATCAGATTATGAGTTAAATAACATTTTTCCTGATGTAGATTTTATTGGACGGATTTCTGTTGAAGGCGGGACAGTTTTTGGTCAGGGATCAGAAAACAAGAATGCTGAATTGGTATTTAATGCTGATAAGCAGACTATTGCAAAATTAAAGGCGGTTAGTTTTAACCTTGGAACAGATAAATTAACATCCAGCAATGTGATTGCAAATATTCTCATCAATGGCGATTCACTGTTTCATCCCGAGTTGAGAATGCGTTATACAAATGTCAACCGCAGACTCATGCTCTATCGGTCGGACGAAGGAGTGGGGGAGGCACCCTTTTCAGATTCATACCACAAAGTTGATTTGTATTTTGAAGCACTCAATTGGGACATTGATGCTAATGAAATGACATTCAGTAAATTAGATGGTGTTTCGCAGGAAAGTAAAGGCTGGATAGAATCACAAAATTATTTCTCAGATCGCGAGTTTCAATTCCTGAAAGGCATGGATGATCTTCATCCTATGGTGATGATTGATAATTATTTACAAGTATTTGATCTTGGAAATGTTGTTCAGTTGAATGCATACGCCGATTATATCAAAAAGCCGGCTGAACAAGTGATTACACAATTTCTTCGTTTAGCCTCGAAAGGCTTTCTGGTTTTTGATCCGAATACCCAAATTGCTGTTGTTAACGAACGATTTTACAATGTGTTAGCCGCAAAATCAGGCAAGTCTGACTATGATGTAATAAAGTTACAGAGCTTTACAAAAAACCGAAATCCAAATGTTAGTTTAGACCTGAAAACGAAAAATCTAATTGTTTATGGTGTTTCGACGGTTATTTTGAGTGATACCCAAAATGTGGTAATCAAACCAAATGAAGAATGTATTGTTTTAAAGAAAAATCGCAATTTCACCTTTTCGGGATTGGTGAACGCCGGTTTATTTACCTATTATGCACGTGATTGTTCTTTTGAATACGACAAATTTCAATTAAATTTTGCTTATATCGATTCTATTTCTTTTTTAGTTAGAACGAGAGATGTTAAGGAAAATGAAGATAATCAACGCTTTACAAAGGTTAAAAACGTTTTGGCAAATCTAACTGGCACCCTTAGTATTGATGATCCATATAATAAATCAGGGTTACATAAATTTAGTCATTTTCCGGTTTTTGAAAGCAAAGGAGAATCATACGTTTATTTTGACAAACCACAAACACAACAAGGTTTGCTGAAAAGAGATTCGTTTTATTATATCGTTGATCCATTTATTATCGACAGTTTGATGACCTTCAGCACAGATGAGCTTAAATTTGAAGGTTCGCTTACATCAGCCGGTATTTTACCAATTTTCAGCGAACCCTTGATCGTAATGGAAGATTATTCATTAGGTTTTACGCATAAAACCAAAGATGAAGGTTATGCATTATTTGGAGATAAAGCTATGTATTACAATAACTTACATTTATCCAACAAAGGTTTTTTTGGAAATGGTCGCATTGAATATCTTACCAGTATCGCAACAACGGATACATTCAACTTGTATCCTGATTCGATAACGGGCAGAGTGAATGAATTTGTGATGAAAGAAAAGACAACTTCAATAGAATTTCCTCAGGGACAGGCAGATACGATTGCATTTAGGTGGATATCAAATCCCAATATGGTATATTTATCTACCATTGCCAATCCCTACATTGCTTTTAACAATTCCATAGTTGAGGGTGATATTCAAATTTCTCCATTTGGTATGACAGGTAATGGAAAGGTTTCTTTCTCAAATGCCGAGATTTTAAGTGATAGCATCAATTTTTTAAGTCAATCATTTTCTTCAGATACCGCTGATTTTCATTTGTTTACAGCAGAATCAAATCAAGAAGCCTTCGCCGCACTCAGATATAAAGTCAAAATTGATTTTAAAGAGCGCCGGGGCAATTTTAAGTTTATGCAGGGAGATGGTATGATGTCGTTCCCGTTCAACCAATATATCTGTACCCTGGACGAGGCTGATTGGCTGATGGACGAAGATAAACTTGTGATTAATAACAATCGGGTAAAAGCAAAGTTTGAGCTGGATAAGCTGAAGATCAATCAGATAATAGATATTGATTTATCAGGATCTGAGTTTGTCTCCACAAATCCTACCCAGGATTCCCTTTCGTTTTTCTGTTTGGAAGCCGAATATGACCTGATAAAATACATGATCAACGCTAGGAATGTGAAGATTATTCGTGTGGCTGATGCTGCGATTTTTCCGAATGATGGCATGGTCAGGATTGAACAGGGTGCCTTAATGGATACGTTAAGGTCAGCAACGATTATAACGAATCTTAAAACCCGCTATCATATTTTCACTGATGCAGTTGTGAGTATCAAAAGCCGTAAGAATTATACCGGTAATGGCAATTATTGTTTCTATGATCAAATGGAGAAATTACAACAAATTGCATTTAATTCGATCTGGGTTGATTCCATTGGGCAAACGAATGCAAGCGCTGAAATATTTGAAAATGAACCAATTACTTTGAATAAAGTGTTTGATATTTTTGGAAAAATCTCAATGCAATCATCCCAAAGACATTTATTCTACGATGGTGGCTTTCGAATTAAGGAGTCGTGTAGCGCAGGCAACCAACCTTATGCTAAATTTGATACAATAATTGATCCGGTTAATATTAAAATTCCAATTCATAACCCAACTGATCTTCAGGGAATTAGATTACAATGTGGCCTATATTTAGGAATGAATTCAAATTCCTATTACGGCAGTTTTCTTAAATATCCTCAATCAGTTATGGATAAAGTAATTTTCGAGGAAAGTGGCAATTTGACTTTCGATAATACCACCAATACATTCAAAATTGATGGATTTCAGCCAGAGCCCCGAAAACAGCTCATGCAATTGAAAACAGATCGCTGTATCATGTCGGGGAAAGGTAAGCTTGAGTTTGGAAATAAAATGGAATTTGTTGATATTCAAACAATTGGTTTATTTGATTACAAAATGATTCCTGATTCTATTGCCGTTAATTTATTTCTGAAAATTAATTTCAATTTTGATCAAACTGTGATGAATATCATGAGTGATAGTTTGAATGCTGCCAATCTGAAAGGTGTAAATTTATCACAAGGGAATTATTTATCTGCTGTTTCACAGATACTTAATGCGCAAGAAAGTCAAAAAGTGTTTAGTGATATTTCGTTATACGGTTCACCACGAAAACTACCGGATGCTTTAGCCAATCCGATTGTAATTGCCGATGTGAATATGGTTTATAACCAGGAAAGCAAAACATTTACATCAAAAGGTCCAATTGGAATTGGAAATCTGTATGGAGTTTCAGTGAATAAATATGTGAATGGTTATTTTGAAATCGAAAATGGTAAATCTTATGACAGTTTCCGATTATATTTGCAACCTACAGCACAACAATGGTTTTATTTCGATTTTAAAGGTGGTGTGTTACAAGCTATTTCATCATCAAATGACTTTAATAACGAATTGATGGCCATTAAGCAGGAAAAACGGGTAAGTTTAAATATAGAAACGGGTGAGCAATATGAATACGTAATTTCGACACGACGAAAAGTTGTGGATTTTTTACGCCGAATGCAGCCTGAAAATCAATAATATCAATAAAATGCATATAATTTTACCAATATTAGTAGCTTATCTCCTTGGCTCAATTCCTACTGCCGTTTGGGTCGGAAAATGGTTTTATGGCGTTGATGTTCGTAATGAAGGATCAGGCAATGCCGGTGCCACGAATACTATTCGTGTGTTGGGATTGAAAGCCGGAATCCCTGTCATTATCAATGATGTTTTGAAAGGTTATCTGGCGATTTTGTTTGCTCCGATGATTTGGACACAGTTTTCAACCGGAAATATCTCGCCTTATCTCATTTTAGCTGCCGCAGCTGCTGTCGTTCTGGGTCATACATTTCCTGTTTTCGCTGGGTTCAGAGGTGGAAAAGGAGTTGCAACACTTTTGGGTGTCGCCATTGGATTATTCCCTGCAGCCGCCGGTATTACCGTGCTTATTTTTGCAAGTATTTTTATTTCAACACGTTATGTTTCTTTGGGAAGTATCATTGCAGCTATTTGTTTTCCATTGCTGGTCATTTTCCTTTTTGAACCACCTTTCGTAGTTTATTATAGTTTGGCTGTTGCGGCAGCAGTTTTCATTCCCATCACACATCGAAAAAACATAAAACGCTTGCTGCAAGGTACCGAATCAAAGATTAGCTTTAAGAAAAAATCGAAAACTGACTAACTTACCAACGGAAAATACCTCAATAATTGAAACAAAGATTTTATCGATTCGAAAAAAAATCTAAGAAAGTTTAATTATGATGAATTTATCGAATCTAAATTGCTAATTTTACACACACAAAAAAATCGTTTATATGAAATTCATTATTTCCAGTTTGAATCTATTACGTGGTCTTCAATCACTTAGTGGCGTTTTAAGTTCATCCAATCAACTTGAGATTCTCAATAACTTCTTGTTTCGTATTGGTGATGGTAACATTCAAATCGTAGCATCCGACCTTGAGACGACAATGTTAGTCAATTTAAAACCCGATTTGATCGAAGGTTCCGGCGAAATTGCAATTCCGGCGCGTATGCTGCTTGATACGCTGAAGACCTTTCCTGATATTCCAATTACTTTATCAATTGATATGAATAACTTTGGAATTGAACTTTTTGGAGGTGAAGGACGATTTAAATTAATTGGCTATTCAGGCGAAGAATTTCCTGCAGTGCCAGTCATTCATGATGCCACGGAAATTGAATTGGAAACAGAATTGTTGGTGAGTGCCATCGAAAAGACCGTTTTTGCGACTGGTAACGATCCTATCAGACCAATCATGTCGGGTGTTTTATGCGAATTGAGTGAAAATTATACAACTTTTGTTGCTACCGATGCTCATAAGTTGGTCAGATACAGAAGATTCGATGCCAAATCTGAAAAACAGGCATCTTTTGTGCTTCCGAAAAAACCAATTACACAGCTAAAGAATATTTTTGCGGCTGAAACAACCACGAAAGTGAAAGTGCTTTTCAACCAGACAAATGCCTCATTCGAACATGATAATATGCTGTTAATCTGTAGATTAATTGAAGGCCGTTATCCAAATTATGAAGCCGTAATCCCAACAACGAATCCTAATAAACTTACCATCGACCGTTCGGCATTGCTCAACGCCATTCGTAGGGCATCGATTTATACCAATAAAGCTAATCCACAGGTGAGATTCAGTATCGCCGGCCAGGAATTATTTATTTCTGCAGAAGATTTAGAATATTCAAACGAAGCCAAAGAACGTTTGACCTGTAATTATGAAGGTGATGATATGGAAATTGGATTCAATTCCCGCTTTTTTCAGGAGATGTTGGCAAATGTCCATTTTGAAGAGATTCGCCTTGAAATGTCGGCACCAAATCGCGCCGGAATATTACTCCCATCAGTTGTTGATAATGCTGACGAAGATTTACTCATGCTCATTATGCCTGTGATGTTGCAACAATAAACTTAGAAATAATTATAGATCCTCCAGTTTTCTGGAGGATTTTTTTTTGTCCATATCGAACTTTTGAAATGTTATTTTGTTCAATATATAATATTCATAAAAACTATTATTTTGAAAATCATTTTAACTCAACACAAAATCAATATGTATAATTTAAGATTCTATTTTTCATCTTTTTTATTCATACTCTTTTTTTCATCTTTTGCCCAAAATGGACAAATAATTGGTCGGGTATTCGATAAAACGAGTAATGAACCTCTGCCTTTTGCCAATGTTGTCGTGCAGGGAACCCAAATTTATGTCGCAACAGATATTGATGGGCGATTTTTAATCAGTGGTTTACAACCTGGTTTTGTAGTTTTAGACGCCACTTATATTGGTTATCATCTGGCTCATTCTCCTGAAATACTGATTAGTAACGCCAAGCAGCAATATGTGGATATCCCGATGGATCTTGCTGGTGTTATTCTGGATCAGGTTGAAGTAAAAGCAAATCCATTTCAACGAATGGAGGAAAGTCCCCTTTCGATGCAGAGATTGGGATTGTCTGAAATTGAGACAAACCCTGGTAGCAATCGGGATATTTCTAAAGTCATACAGTCACTTCCGGGAGTTGGATCAGGTGTTTCATTCCGTAACGATATCATTGTCAGGGGAGGTGGTCCAAGCGAATCATCATTTTTTCTTGATGGCATACAAATACCAACCATCAATCATTTTGCAACACAAGGTTCATCTGGCGGCGCGGTTGGTATCTTAAACGCCGATTTTATCAGTTCAGTTGATTATTATTCGGGTGCTTTTCCTGCGAACAGAGGAAATGCATTAAGCGGCATATTTGAGTTTACACAACGCGAAGGAAATAAAGAAAGATTGAAGTTTCGTGGAAGTTTAGGTGCTTCAGAGGTGAGTTTGACTGCTGATGGACCGGTTGGTGAAAAGTCAAGTTTCATTTTTTCTGCAAGGCGATCATACCTGCAATTCCTTTTCGATGTAATTGGATTACCTTTTCTGCCAACATTTAATGATTACCAGTTTAAATGGAAAACCAGATTTAATAAAAAAAACGAATTGAGCATCATCAGCATTGGTTCACTGGACAAGTTTAAACTGAATACAGGTATTAAAAATCCAACTGAGGAACAACAATATATTTTGAATTATCTACCTGTAAATGAGCAATGGAGCTATGCTATTGGAGCGGTTTACCGGCATTTCAAGGAAAATAGCTTTCAAACACTTGTTGTAAGCAGAAATATGCTCAATAATTCGACTTACAAATTTCCTCAAAACAACGAAAGTCTTTCTAAATCACTTGATTATATATCCCGTGAAATGGAAAATAAACTCAGGTTTGAAAATAATATCCGTTACAGAGATTATAAGTTTGTTTATATGGCAGGTATGGAATATTCAAAATATTCAACTGAGACCATGCAACAGGTTTTTATTGAAAACGAGTTGAAAAACATTAATTATAGCTCAGCCATCGATTTATTCAAATTCAATGCATCGGCTCAGCTAAGTAAGAGTTTCGTTTATGAGCGGCTCAATCTTTCGGCTGGTTTGCGTACTGATTTTAATAGCTATAGCAAATCGATGCAAAATCCACTCAATCAATTATCCCCACGTTTTTCGGCGTCTTTTACTTTGAATGAAAAATGGGCTGTAACAGCAAATGCTGGAAGATATTATCAATTGCCGCCATACACTGCATTGGGCTTCAGAAATAATGCAGGTGAACTTGTAAATAAAAACAATGAACTTAAATATATTGGGGTTAATCATTTAATTGCCGGCATACAATTTATTCCGCGAGAAGAGGTTTTTTTCTCAGTGGAAGGATTTATAAAGAAATATAATCACTATCTCTTTTCCGTTGTGGATTCTATCAGTTTAGCAAATAAAGGAGCTGATTTCGGTGTGCTGGGTAATGAGGAAGTCGTTTCCAATAACAAAGGAGAAGCTTATGGTTTTGAGATATTAAACAGAACGAAATTGCCTTCCAGATTTAACCTGATTACATCCTATACTTTTGTACATAGTAATTTTGAGGATAAAACAGGTAAAATGATTCCTTCAAGTTGGGATTTCAATCATATAATTGTTCTCACAGCTTCAAAAAATTTCAAGCATAACTGGATGGTTGGTTTGAAATGGCGCTTTGAAGGGGGTTTGCCATACACACCCTACGATTTGGTGAAATCGTCTATTGTTGAAGCCTGGGATGTACAGGGTAGGGCATATCTTGATTATAATCAATTAAATAGCCTTCGCCTTCACACATATAATCAGTTGGATCTTCGTGTTGACAAAAAGTATTTTTATGATCGATGGTCGTTGATGGTATATCTGGACGTACAAAATCTGTTTAATTCTGTCGCTACTTTTCAGGATGAATACGTTCCTGAGCAAGATGCAAATGGTGATTATATTACAATCAATAATGGCTATAATTATATTCTGAAACCCATTCCAAGTTCATCTGGTACTATTTTGCCAACTGTAGGGATTATGGTGGAGTTTTGATTATCTGAAAACAAATCCAATTCTGAAGGAAATCCGGTTATAGTGCGTGTAAACCAGCCTGTTATAGTTTGATTCGTACATATAGTCGTAATAATTTTCTTCGTAAGAAAGCTTTTGATAATGGTAACCGAGCGAGCAGGTAAAGGCATTTTTTTCTCCTATCGCGATTTTAATACCAACTTCCGGATTTACCGCGATACCACCAAAAGTATCTTCAGGATTGTTATAGTTGTTGTTGGTATTTTTTTCAAGAGGAAATGTGTAGCCGGTTTTTAATGCAATATAGGGTGTAAATCTTTCGTTTTTAAAATCGTATGCTGCCTGAACAAACAAAGGGAGAACGCTCCATTCAAAATGTTCAAATCCAATTCCCAATCCTGCAAACCAATGTTTGTTAAATTGATATCCATTAACAGTTGTCAATGAAGGAAAGGGAAGAAATCCATTTTCACCTTCACCAAAAAGTAAACCTATCGAGGTTACATTATAAAAGCCTTTTGTTTTCGACAGTGATAAATGGTCTCTTGCATTAAACTTCATGCTATCAATTTCTTGAAATTGAAATAGATAGCTTCCACAGTCGTTGCTAATTCTGACTCCTTTTTCAGTGTCCGTCTGCGTGATACGACCAAAGATGATATCACCATTTTTTAGAAATACATTATCAACGATTTCTTTTTGAGCCATCAGGATATTGATTCCTGACATAAAAATCACCAAAGAAAAAGTTAATCCGGTTCTTAGAATGAAAGTTAATTGATTCAACTTCATGTGATTAAGGAGCAATTACAGGAATCTGACTTATCAACTTCAGGCTATCTATGTTCGAATAATCATATTGGTACAAACCTTGCGAGCCAATCATCATCAATAAACCGTTAACCGGAATTACATCAAATGTTTTAATATCTTGAAAATGTGCAATTTGATTTTGAATTATCTCCATTGGATCAGTCGCATCATAAACTTTTAATCCGGCGTCTCCATCGCAAATAAACAGAATATGATTGTCGATTCCCAATCCGAAAGGATTAAATAAAGGATAAGATTTTACTAGAAATGGGTTCGTAATTGACGAAATATCAACCACATCCAATTGATTGGTGAAGCCATTACATTGGGTTCCCGCACGAAGCGTTACATAGGCGTAATTACCTTCGATAACAACAGGATCGCATGAATTAATATGGTTGAATGATGATAGATAGGCTGGAACAGCCGGATTCGTTAAATCGTAAACAACCATACCGGTTGTCGTTCCGAGGAATAATTTATTTTCGTACGGGAAAATTGTTTCTACCATTCTTTCAACATATACATCCTGACCGGTAGTCATTCCGGGTGTGTTAGCGATATTAAAAACTTTCAGCGCATTGTTTTGAATGGCGTACATAAAATCACCATTCACTGTGAAACGAGCCATTGATCCGCCAATACCAACGCTACTGCTTCCGGTACCTGGGCTGATACTGATCTGGGCGTCACCTAATGAGGGAGCTCCAAGGCCATCGTATAAAACCATGGTATTGCGATAGCCGGTACCCTTTTCAACCATTTCCGTCACTTCTTTTGTTTCCCATCCCGTAATTACTCCTTTTGTGAAATCGAGACCATAAACGGGATATGTATAATCTAACATTGGAATCACATTGGGAAAGGCATTTTGAATACGATCAATTTCAACAGGATTTAGTGGATCTGTAATATCAATAGCGACCAAATCGATATAACTATCGGCTAACAGCACATTATCTTTAATGGCGATATCCATATTCCCCGGAATCTGTATGAATGCGATATTGATTGGAATGGCAGGATTTGAATTATCAATAATATGTACGCCTTCATTTATTTCATTGATAAACAAATAGTTATTCTTAAAATAAATTTTGCCTGGATTAACAAGTTCGTTTCCACTTGTTTTAACCACACTTTTCCGAAAAGTGTCGAAGTCCATATACACCGGTATATTGGCAGTGTATGTAATTTTTTCGTAAACACGATCACGGCAACTGCTAAACGACAACGTTAGTATCATTGCGACCAAGAATAAACCTGAGATTTTCCTTATTATTTTCATATCGAGACTGAAATTTAATATTGAGTGTAAAATTACGATGATTATAAGTAGAAATGGTAAATATTATCACAAAAAAGTGCTTATAACTTGATTTTATCACTTCAGAGTCGTACATTTATGACATGATTTAAAAAAACGTTTTTCTTTCAATTTAAAACAGATTTGCCATGGAAAAAAAAGAGATTTCATTGTTTGTAAAATGCCCTTTATGCGGAAAATCGCTGATGGATGATGAGTTGTTATTAAATAATAAGCCGAGTGTTCGTGTGAACATACAAACAAAAAAGGAACGTGGCGTATTACATCTTTGTTCAACCTATGGATGTACCTTAAAAAAGATTGGCATAACGGTAGAAGAAGGAGAAGTTGTGGAAATGTTTTGTCCACATTGCAACAAAGAACTCAATATCAATGAAAATTGTCCAGAGTGCGAAGCGCCAATGGTTGCCTTTGTAATCAGAGCGGGTGGAGTAGTTAATATATGCTCGCGTAACGGATGTACGGCACATCACATCAAGTTTAAAGATGTGGCAGATGAAATGTCGAAGTTTTACTATGAATATGGATTTTGAAGTTCGGAGTGAACTACCTGCCAGGCTGCGCCAGCAGACAGGAAGTGAACTAAAGTTCGAGGTTAATCATCTATAATTCAGTATTATAGCTCTTTAAAGGGCGTTATTCGTTAAAAATTTGGTTTACTTTTTCAACAAATTCTGGGTAATTGTTCACCGGCAGGCATATCAACGATACGTTTACCACCGATAGAAGTTAAAAGCCAGGTTCTACCTGGATGTTGCTCAACAATTTCACCAATGATTGAAGCATCTTTGCCAAGTGGATGTTGTCTTAATGAAGATAAGATTTTGTCAGCGTATGCTTTAGCAACCACCATCACTACTTTACCTTCATTTGCAACGTATAATGGATCAAAACCCAATAGTTCGCACATACCCCGCACATTTTCTCGTACCGGAATATTTTCTTCTAACAAATTGATTCCAAATGATTTATGTTCACATAATTCGGCAAGTACGGTTCCTAAGCCACCGCGAGTGGCGTCACGCATGAATTTCACATCGTGTCCAAATTGCAGTGCCTTTTCAATCAATTTGTTTAAGCATGCACAATCTGATATAATATTACTATTGATTTTCAGA
The DNA here is from genome assembly GCA_947505205.1 of Bacteroidota bacterium. Lineage (GTDB taxonomy): Bacteria > Bacteroidota > Bacteroidia > Bacteroidales > F082 > CAJBPB01. The sequence continues at coordinate 16,428 of CANNKD010000001.1, forward strand.
TTGTTGCGTGCACTCATGACCGCCATTCCATGATCTCCAATATAACCATTGATGATGATTTTATCTCCAATCTGAATATGATCACCCATAACAATTCCCTCTGTATTGGGAAAGAGTGTACCAATACCGCTTGTATTAATAAAAATTTTATCACATTTACCACGTTCGACAACTTTTGTGTCACCTGTAACTATCTGCACACCAGCTTTATCAGCTTCTTCTGCCATAGTTTTCACAATCTTTTCAAGATATTCAAAAGAAAGACCTTCTTCAAGAATAAATCCCGCACTTAGATATTTAGGTTCTGCTCCCGAAACGGCTAAATCATTTACTGTCCCCGCAATAGCCAGATTGCCGATATTTCCTCCCGGAAAGAAAATAGGATCGACAACAAATGAATCTGTCGTGAATGCCAATTTATCATTTGAAAAGTTGAGAATGGCAGAATCGCCCTGTGTTTGTAAAATTTCATTCTTGAAATACTTGACAAACAGATCTCTAATTAAATCATGCGTTAATCGCCCGCCACTACCATGACCTAACAAAATAGTTTCATTATTTCTCATCTTATTCGCGTTTGTATTTATAATAGGCCGCACACGCACCTTCGTTCGAAACCATGCAGGCACCAACCGGTTCGGATGGGGTGCAGGCTTTACCAAATAGGTTACAATCAGAAGGTTTAGCGACACCTTTTAAAATGATACCGCAGATGCAGCCTTTATCCTCTTTAGTTGGTTCAACATCAACCTGATACAATTTCTCTGCATCAAATTCCGAATATTTTTCTTTAATACCTAAACCACTCATTTTCAATACGCCCAAACCTCTCCACCAATCATCTCTATACTCGAAAACTTCGTTGAGTATTTCCTGTGCTTTGATGTTTCCTTCCGTTTTAACAGCCCTCGAATATTGGATTTCGACCTTTGGTTTGTTCGTTTCAAACTGATTTACAAGCATATAAATCGATTGCATCATATCAAGTGGTTCAAAACCACTGATAACCACGCCCAATCCATATTTTTTTGGAATGAAGTCATAAATGTATGATCCTGTGATCGTGCTCACATGACCCGGTCCGATATAACCTTGAATATCAACACCTTCATCGATGAGTGCAGCCATGGGAGGAGGCATCACTTTATGTGCGCTGAAAACAGAAAAGTTAAATAATTGTGCCAAATGTGCTTTCATAATACCAGCAGCTGATCCGGGTGCAGTTGTTTCGAAGCCAATTCCAAGGAAAATTACCTTCTTTAATGGGTTTGCATCAGCGATATTCAATGCATCCAACACTGAATAAACAATTCGAATATCAGCACCATGCGCTTTTTCCTTGTCGAGTGAAGAGCTTGAGCCGGGCACACGAATTAAGTCTCCATAAGTGGTTATGATAACATCAGTTAACTTACTGAAAGCAATTGCTTTATCGATATAGGAACGACTCGTAACACAAACCGGACAACCCGGGCCAGAAACCAGTTCAACTGTGTCCGGGAGTAAATCTGGGATTCCAAACCGTTGAATCGCCATGGTGTGGCCACCACAAACTTCCATCAATCGAATTTTTTTAGTAGATATTTTTTTTATCTGCGATGCCAGAAGAAGTATTTTTTCTTTATCGCGATATTCATCTATATACTTCATAATAAATAGTTTAAATTATTTTTCTACCTGAAATTCGCTCTTCTTCGTCAAGGATTTCGTTAAAATCTTCCAATTCATCGAAGAGTTTCAGGGTTTCTTCAGCTTCTTCCTTACTTATTTTAGAAATGGCAAAGCCGGTATGTAAAAGTACATAATCACCAATGGAAAGTTCTTTGATATCAAGCATTTGAAGGCTAGCTTTGTAGGTTGCGCCACCGACAGAACAAACCGCCATTTCACCATCCAAGGATTCAATTTTTGCAGGGACACTTAAACACATAATTAATGATATTTTACTATTTGATTCGCTAAGATAACAAAGTTTGGAAGATTAGACTTTATTTCAAGATTACAATGGCAGACATTTTGAGATATAACAAAGATTCAGTTGTAAAATAGTAATTAACCAACTGTGAAAGAGTGAATTAAATATTCATGTCAATGAAATCAAAATTATTTAAGGTTCTGTAATTTTCTTTTTGCTCCGGCAATTGCCAACTGACCTAATGCAATTCCACCATCATTGGATGGTACTTTTTCATGGGAATAGACGGTAAATCCTTCCATTCTGAGTAATATCTCCGTCATTTCAAGAAGATATTTGTTTTGGAAAGTGCCGCCTGAAAGTACGACTTTGTTAATAGATGTTTCTTTTCTGAGTTGTTTGGATAAATCAAGAATCAGTGAAACGATTGTATTATGAAATTTTGCGGAAATCAACGCGACAGTCGCATCTCTTTTGATATCTTTCAATATCTGGTAAAACATTTTATAAAATATAATTCTCTTACCTTCAATATGATATATATATTTACCTTTACAATTGATTTCAATTATAGATTCGAGCCGCATCGGAGCTTCAGCATGATAGTTACTTGTTGTACAAAGTCCGGAAAGTGCAGCAACAGCATCAAACAACCTACCTGCACCAGAGCTTTTTGGACAATTTAAGTCTTCAGCAATCATTTGTTTAACGAATTCTATTTCAGTTTTGTCAATCAAAGCCAGAAATGGCAAATCAGTGTCGAGTATATCACTTCCCAAGTATTTATATAAGTATGAAACAGCGGTTCTCCAGGGATATTTTGTCACTTTATCGCCACCTGGAAGTGGAACAGGGTCAAAATAAAATTTTCTCTCATAGCCTATATAATCGCAAATAAAAAACTCGCCGCCCCAGATTGTTCCATCGTCTCCGTAACCGGTTCCATCGAAAGCAATGCCAATAACTTTCTCATTTACATTGTGTTCGGCCATGCACGATGCGATATGCGCGTGATGATGTTGTATTTCTATTATCGGAAGTTTTAGTCTCCTTGCAAAATTGGATGAAAGATAGTCGGGGTGCATATCACTGGCTACAAGTTGACAGTCAAATCGAAATAACTTTGAAAACCGATTGTATGATTCTTCATAAAACGCAAGTGTTTCTGCATTTTGTAAATCTCCAATATGTTGACTAAAAATAACTTGTGTTCCTTTACCTAAAGTAAAGGTGTTTGTCAATTCGGCTCCAGCGGCGAAAATTCCTTCGGTGTCGAAAGATAAATCAATTGGTGAAGGTACGTATCCTCTTGAGCGACGGATGATTCTTTCTTTTTCTGTGGCAATGAAAACCACTGAGTCATCGCTTCGGTTAAAGATATCTCTGTTATAACTAACCAATATATCAGCTATTTTAGATAATTCATCTGAAGCTATACTATCACTGATACAAACAGGTTCATCCGTTAAATTACCACTTGTAAAAATGATGGCTTTCGTTGCTAAATGATCAAATATTTGGTAATGAATCGGCATATAAGGTAAAATTATACCGGTTGTATTAAGGTTTGGACTTACGGATGGCGCAAGGAATTTTTTGTTTTTCAACAATACGATCGGACGACGCCAGGAAGTAAGAGATTTCGTTTCGGAATTATTCAGGTCGAATGAAATCTCAATGGTTCTTAAATCTGCGCACATAACCGCAAAAGGCTTCATCTCACGGCGTTTCCTTTCACGCAAAGTGCTTACTGCTAATTCATTATAGGCATCACAAATAAAATTGTAACCTCCTGTTCCTTTCATGGCAATAATTTTCCCGGCATCGATCGCTTTTGCAATGTAAACAGGAATTTGATCATTTTCAATATTTTGATTTTCAATATGATATACAGGTCCGCAGTGATTGCAGGCAATAGGCTGCGCATGAAAACGCCTATCGAGGATATTTTCATATTCGCCATTACAAACGGCACACATTTTAAAAGGCTGCATGGTCGTTTGGTGGCGATCGTAAGGTAATGCATGAATAATGGAAAAACGTGGCCCACAGTTCGTGCAATTGATAAATGGATAGCTTATTCGGTGACTTTGCGTTATTAAATCATCCAGGCAATCGTTGCAAACGGCAATATCGGGACTTACTTCAGTAACTAATTGAGAGAAACTTGAACTTTTTCGAATTGAAAAATTAGAATAGTTTTTGGATATTGTTTCTTTTACTGAAAGCGAGGCAATGGATGCCGCAACCGGCTTTTGCGATTGAATCGATAGAATAAAGTTTTCAATCTGATTTTCTATACCTTCAGCATGGATTGTCACGCCTTCGTTGTTATTTTCAACCCAACCTAAAATATTGTTATTTAATGCTATACGATAAATAAATGGTCTGAATCCAACACCTTGAACAAGTCCGGTAATATAAATCAGGTATGCTTTTGAATTCAAATTCACTTTCGGGTTTTGGTACAAAGCTAATCAAATGTGGTGGAAATAGAATTTGAAAGTTCAGTTTCCTTTGTTCGCGAGCTATTTCAACATGAGTGGAATAGATTTATTTTGTATTTGAGAACAAATTTATGTCAGTACACATTGCAAGCGCACCAGCAGTTGGTTTTAATTTTTCACTTTTCCAGTTTTGCAGCCGGGCATGCGCTTTCAATAATCCGAACGTTTTTTTCAACTATCTTTGTCGCTCATTTAAAATTTACACATGATTTCTGTTGATGGTCTCGCCGTGGAGTTTAGCGGAACAACTCTTTTTAAGGATATCTCATTCGCAATCAACGACAAAGACCGCATCGCCTTGATGGGTAAAAACGGTGCCGGTAAGTCAACCATGCTGAAAATTATCGCGGGCGAAAAAACTCCCACCAAAGGCCGAGTTACTGTGCCTGCCGATAATATTGTGGCTTATCTTCCTCAGCATCTGATTACGAATGATAACTGCACTGTTTTTGAAGAAACAGCAAAGGCGTTTGCCGAAGCGCTGGATATGGAAAAAGAGATCAACGCGCTAAACGAACAGCTGACATCTCGAGACGATTATGAATCGCCTGAATATTATGTTATTATTGAAAAACTATCCACCTTAAGTGAGAAATTTTATTCGCAGGAAGAAACAAATTATGATGCAGAAATAGAGAAAATTTTGCTTGGGCTTGGTTTCCTTCGTACAGATTTTAACCGTCAGACCAGCGAATTCAGCGGTGGATGGCGTATGCGCATCGAATTAGCGAAAATACTCTTGCAAAAGCCAGATTTGATTTTATTGGATGAACCTACCAATCACCTTGATATTGAGTCGGTTCAATGGCTCGAAGATTTTTTAATCAACAGTGCCAAAGCGGTTATGATCATTTCGCACGATAAAGCCTTTGTCGATAATATCACAACCAGAACCATCGAAATTACCATGGGCAGGGCTTATGATTACAAGGTAAATTATTCAAAATACCTCGAACTTAGGCAGGAGAGACGCGAACAACAACAACGCCAGTCCGATGATCAGCAAAAGATGATTGCTGATAACCAGGATTTTATCGATCGATTTAAAGGAACCTACTCAAAAGCGAATCAGGTTCAGTCGCGCATTCGAATGCTTGAGAAATTAGAGATCGTTGAGGTGGATGAAGTGGATACTTCGGCATTAAAATTACGGTTTCCGCCATCACCACGCTCTGGTAGCTATCCAGTAATTGCAGAACACGTCACGAAAAACTATGGCGATCATCTAGTGTTTCAGGATGCAAATTTTACCATTCAACGTGGCGATCGGGTGGCTTTTGTAGGTAAAAACGGAGAAGGAAAATCAACGCTGGTAAAGGCAATCATGGGTGAAATAGACTTTGATGGTAAATTAAGTCTGGGTCACAATTCGATGGTTGGTTATTTTGCACAGAATCAGGCTTCCATTTTGGACGAGGAAAATACTGTTTATCAGACGATTGACGATGTTGCTGTAGGCGATATCAGAACGAGAATCAAAGATTTATTAGGCGCTTTTATGTTTGGTGGCGACAGCTGGACCAAAAAAGTGAAAGTCCTTTCAGGTGGCGAACGCACAAGGCTGGCCATGATCAAATTATTACTCGAACCCGTAAATTTGCTCATTCTGGATGAGCCAACAAACCATCTTGACCTTAAAACCAAAGAAATCCTTAAAAATGCGCTGATGGATTATGACGGAACCTTGATTTTGGTATCGCATGACCGTGACTTTTTAGATGGCTTAGTTGGCAAAGTATTCGAATTTGGAAACAAAAGGGTGAAAGAGCATTTGAGCGGTATCAAAGAGTTTCTGGAGAATAAGAAAATGATTAATTTAAAGGAACTGGAACGGAATGTTGTGAAATAATTGACAATGGGCAATTGACAACGAACCAGCAACCAGCATGCAGCAACAATTTAATTGTTCTTGTAAAAGACTTCCAGATATAGTTCTTCTACTTTTTTACGCGCCCATTCGGTGCGACGAAGAAAATTTAAACTCGATTTGATGCTCGGGTCTTCGTTAAAACAGCGAATATTTATCTTATATCCTAATTGTTCCCAGCCATAAAAGGAAACCAATTCGTTCAGAATCATCTCAAGTGTTTTGCCGTGAAGCGGATTGTTTAGCTGTTGCATGATAAATTAAATATTTGAAAATGAAATATTTAGATTAAAAACTATACAATTCTGATCTGTGTGTGCGGGGAAGTGCACTAATAGAAGTATTGGGATGAATCATAACATCTTTTTCTTTGATTGCATGTGCGACTGCTTTTAACGCAAGTTCAGGTGTGTTGTTTTCCTGACTTAAATGGCAAAGAAAGATATGACTCATCTTTTCGTTATAGTTATCGGCAATAAAGCGGGCGGCGTCCTTATTATCTAAATGTCCTTTTTCTCCTAATATCCTGTTCTTCAACTCTTTGGAGTAAGGTCCGTTCAGCAGCATTTCTTCGTCATAATTCGACTCAATAATGACAATGTTCGCTTTGCTTAGATATACAGAAGCCAACTCACCAACCATACCTAAATCGGTGGCTAATGTCAGCGTTTTTTCACCTTTCGTGATATGATAACCGACTGGTTCCTGAGCATCATGCGAAACATTGAAAGCTTGTATGGTGAAACCGGCTAAATGAAATACCGATTTTGAATCGATAAGATTATGGCAGGTGGCAGAAACATTACCTGAAAACCGATTGTTTAAAATACCTTGCCAGGTGCCAAAATTGGCATAAACTGGAATATTGTAAATACGTGTGAGCGCATTCAATGCCCTGATATGATCAATATGGTCATGCGTTATGATAATTCCTTTTATGTTATCTATCTGTATGTTAATCGATTGTAGTAAATGTTTAATATGTTGACCATTAATTCCGGCGTCAATCAAAAAGCCATCCTCACCATCTCCAATATAATAACTGTTCCCACTGCTTCCACTTCCCAAACTGCAAAATTCAAAGGTATCTGAAAATAAAGTATTCGTCATGTATGTTTTAAATTGACCTCAAAGATACGTCCTTCAAGGATTCAGGCAAAATCAATCGTCTATAAATATGTGGTATTCATTCCATTATGCATGTTAAGCTACTGAAAATAAACAGCTTACTACGGCGATTTATCTGACAAACATGAAATTAAAACTTAATAATCTTGTAAGAATTTGAAAACCTTTTTTCCAATTGTGCTGGTAAATTCAGTATCCGCTACGGAGATTTTTTTAATCTACTATATCACCCTATTCTACAATACTTTATCCCCCACGGGGAAATTTCTCCGTAGGAGATTTAGTATTGTAGGAAAATAAACCCTCGTAATCTTAATACCTCGTAGAGGTTATAGAAATGATGCCCTTTGAAATTTTGTGTTATTTTTAGCCTGTGAGTAGTGTGTCAAAATAAATCTAACCAAAATATACCAAAAATGGTTTTTATTTTCATTAATTTGGATGATGAATCCAATTTCATATTATCTTTATACCACTAAAATCTTGTTGGGTAAAGGTAATAGCTTGTTTATGAAAATGTTTGCTTTGGAGCAAAATTCGGGAATTGCCAAAATAATGGTGGTTTCTGCCTGTTTAGTGATTTTTATCGGTGTCATGACATTTGTCGGATGGCTTGGCGAAATTAAATTTCTTGCAGGTATCTGGAGCTCCGGTTATATTGCAACATCACCAACAACCTCATTTTTCTTTATTCTACTTGGATTATTGATTGTTTTGGGCTCATTTCAAAAGGAGAACAAAATACCAAAAGTATTATCGATTGTAATTGTTTCCATTATAGCTTTTTATGGTATTTTACGTTTTCTCTCGATGATGTTTGGCATCGACCTAACCCTTAACGATTTTCTATTTCATTTCGATGCCAACCGCAATGGATTTTCTTTTCACAAGATGTCGCCATATACTGGAATTCTTTTTTTTATAAGTGGAGTGTCGCTTTTGTTAAAACTGTTTTATAAGAAACATACGATTGTCCTCAATATTGTTAGTGGCGTTGGTGTTTTTGTTTGTTTTGCAGGTTTTGTTGCATTAACAGGCTATGTTTTTGATACACCTTTTTTTTATTCATTTAAAGAAACGACCATTTCGTTATTCACTTCCATTGCCTTTATTTTATTAGGAATATCAATGATTAGTATTGGTGGTTCGCACACGATTTTTACCCGGCATTTTTGTGGAATTACCTCAAGTGCTTTTGTTCTGCGCGTATTTCTACCGCTTATTATTTCGGGCATTTTAGTTGAATCGTTTTTGTTTGTACAAATAGCACGTAATCACAATGTGAATCTGGTATTGTTGGTGTCATTACTTACATTAACTTCTATCGTTTTGACCATCATTGTAATTGTTTTCGTTTCAAAAATTGTATTTAAAAGGGCAGATGTAGCTGAAATAAAACGTAAGAAAGCAGAGGAAATCATTCAGCAGGAACGAATCTTAATGCGAACACTCATTGATAATCTTCCGGTTACCATTTATGTTAAAGATATTGAGGGCCGAAAAAGATTGGCTAATAACGCTGATGTAAAAGCCACAGGGCATCAAAGAGAAGAAGAAATTCTCGGAAAAACAGATGTTGAATTATTTAATCAGCAAGATGGAGCACATGGTTACAATCAGGATTTACAAGTTATCTCAACAGGAATTGCGCTTTTAGATGACGAGAAGGACTATGTTGATAGTTCCGGCGAAGTAAAATGGTTACGAACCTCAAAAATTCCGTTAAAGGATAACAAAGGCGAAATTATAGGTTTGGTGGGCGTTGGTTTCGATATTACAGCCAAGAAAGCGCAGGAAGAGCAAATGCTTTTGATGAACCATGCTTTAAAAAGTTTGAATGACTGTATCAGTATTACTGACATCAATGATAAGATTATATATGTAAACAACGCATTTTTAAATACTTACGGATATGAGCGAACAGAATTGATCGGAGAAAATATCAAAATTGTCAGGAAAAAGGATGAACAAAGTGATTTTGTCAAAACTATTTTACCATCGACAAAGGAATTGGGATGGCATGGTGAAATTATCAATTGTAAGAAAGATGGAACTGAATTTAATGTTTCACTTTCCACTTCTCCGGTTCGTAATGAAGCGGGTGAAGTTATTGCGCTTGCAGGTATAGCAACCAATATCACTGAGCGAAAAGCCATGGAAGAGGCACTTGAAAGAAGCAAGGAAAAATACCAAACCCTCATCGAAAATCAAGGCGAAGGACTGGTGCTGGTCGATCTAAATGAAGTTTTCACCTTTGTAAATCCAGCAACTGAACAGATTTTTGGAGTTGAAAAAGGGGCTTTAATTGGTAGAAGTCTGATCGATTTTGTTACCACCGAATCTTTGAAATTAATCCGTGAAGAAACTGAAAAACGTGTTGACAAAGGGAAATCTACCTACGAAATTGATGTGATCGCAGCAGATGGACAAAAAAAGAGCATTCTTATAACGGCAACTCCACAGGTAAATGCAGCGGGAGTTCATATTGGTGCTTTTGGTATTTTCAGAGACATTACAGCGCAAAAAATTGCGGATGCCGCACGTAGAAAAAGCGAAGAGAAATATCGTATTCTGGTTGAATCGATGCCCGATGGCGTTTATAAACGAGATTTAAATGGACATTTTATTGAGATAAACCCCGCTTTGGTAAAAATGCTGGGTTATAAAAGAAAAAAGGAAGTTTATGACAAAGATTCTTTAGTTCGTATTTTCCCTAAAAGGTTGGTGCGTAACTTAATTTTTTCTAAGCCAAATAGCGAAGAAGTTAATGAATATCAGTTGATAACAAAGAATAAATCAGTGATATGGGTCGAAGATCATAGCCATAAAGTAATTGACCCGGAAGATGGAAGCGAGTGGCATGAAGGTATCATCCGGAATATTACTGAACGAAAGATCATAGAGACGCAATTGGCAAAACAATCTGATGAGCTACGCGAACTAAATTCGACAAAGGACAAATTCTTCTCAATAATTGCACACGATTTACGCAGTCCTTTCGGCGCAATATTGGGTTTGTCGGATATGCTGGTTACCGATTTTGATGAATTTGATCTCGATTCAATACACGAAAGTGTCATTCAGATTGATAAAGCCTCCAAACAAGCCTTTAGTCTTCTGGAAAACTTACTAGAATGGGCGCGTTCACAAACCGGTAAAATGGAATTTACGCCCATCGAATTTGATTTAGTAAGTGTAATCCAGGAAACAATTGGTGTAGCGCAAACTTTTGCTAAGAAAAAAGGCGTCAGACTTGAAGCCATCATACCTGAAAAACAATTGATTGTCGCCGATAAAAATATGATTCATACGGTTTTACGCAATCTTATTTCAAACGCACTCAAATTTACTCCACAAAAAGGAAATGTTATTGTTTCGTTGAGAGTCACCAAACACCATATCGTCTTTTCTGTCGCTGATTCTGGTGTCGGGATCTCACAGGAAAATGTTGATAAGTTATTCAAGATCGGTGGATCTTTTACAAATCCAGGAACCAACAACGAAAAAGGAACTGGTCTCGGTCTCGTTTTATGCAAGGAGTTTATCGAAAAACATCAGGGAGAAATTTGGGTTGAAAGCAAACTGAATGCCGGAAGTACATTCCTTGTCAAGATTCCAATTGTGGCTCAGGTTTAAATTAAATTGTTTAAAATCAAAATATTACTCATTCCAATCAATTCATCTTATGTCAACATTTGATCCTAATAGTCCAGCCATCGGAAATGGCATTTATGGTTTACCGGAAGATTCGAGATATTCTAGGTTTGTTCTTATTCCTGTTCCATGGGAAATGACCGTCAGTTATGGTTCCGGCACTGCCTTTGCACCTCATTTTATCAAGGTTGCGTCGGCTCAGGTTGATTTGTATCATCCAAACAATCCAAAACTCTATGAAGACGGAATCTTTATGGATGAATTTCCTGAGGAGTTTGTCGAAAAACATGAGTTTCTACGCAAGGTTGCAGAAGAACTCATTGAAGAATTAGGGCTCGAAGATTCAATAGCCGATAAACGCCAGATGGCAGCCCAATACGCAGAAATTGAGAAGTTTACGGTTGAAGTGAATCAGTGGCTGAAGAAACGTATCCGTTTTTGGAAAGCACAATCAAAAGTTGTCGGGCTTGTGGGTGGCGATCATAGTGTTCCGCTTGCCTTTCATCAGTTTCTGGCAGATGAAGAAACAAATTATGGAATCCTGACCATTGATGCGCACCATGATCTGCGCGAAGCCTACGAAGGATTTAACTATTCGCATGCATCCATTTTTTACAATGTGCTTAAGCATAAAAACGTTGAAAAATTAGTACAGTTGGGTATCAGAGATTTTTGCCACGAAGAGGTTGATTTTGTAAATAATGATGAGGTAAAATCAAGGATAAATGTTTATTATGACCGTGATGTTCGATCAAGAATGTATCATGGAGAAAGCTGGGCTAAGTTGTGTGCCGAAATGATCAGTGCATTGCCTCAAAAAGTATATATTTCTATTGATATTGATGGACTCGATGCAAAATTATGTCCGAATACCGGTACTCCGGTTCCAGGTGGTATTGAATATCAGGAGCTTACATTTCTGTTAGATCAGATTAAACATTCAGGTAAAGAAATTATTGGTTTCGATTTGTGCGAAGTCGGTTACCGCGAAAATGACTGGGATGTAAATGTAGGTGCCAGGTTGTTGTATCATTTATGCTCAATTTGTTGATTGTTAGCTTTTTATAGTTTTTGCAATAAATTCATCTAACTATTTGCAAATGAATTAACTACTTTTGTATCTAATCTAATACTCACTATTCACTTTTCACTTTGTTATGGCAATTCCTGGTAAAATAAACACAATGACCATCCTAAAAGAGGTCGATTTCGGCATATACCTCGATGGAGGCATGCTTGGCGAACTCTTGATGCCTGCAAAATGGGTTCCTGAGGGTAAGACCATTGGTGATGAAATAGAAGCATTTATCTATTTCGATTCGAGCGACAGACCAATCGCAACCACTTTAAAACCAAAAGCTTATGTCGATGAATTCGCCTTTCTGACTTGTAAGGAAGTGAATACTGTAGGAGGATTTCTCGATTGGGGATTAGACAAAGATTTACTTGTTCCTTATCGTGAACAAAAAGCCAGAATGCTTGTCGGGAAACAATATATCGTATTTGTTTATCAGGACAGCATGAGCGAACGAATTGCAGCCTCGGTGAAGGTTGAGCGCTATTTTAGTTCTGAATTGCATACATATCAGGCTGGAGATGAAGTGAATATCATCATCTGGACCAGAACCGAATTGGGTTTTAAAGTGATCATCGACAACAAATACCCGGGTGTTATTTATTCAAATGAGATTTTTAAACAAATTCAGATTGGCCAAAAGTTGAAAGCTTATATCGCTAAAGTGCGTGAGGACGGTAAAATTGACGTTTCACTCGAAAAGCCGGGTTATGAAAAAGTAGACGATCTTTCGCAATTGATTATAAATAAGCTCAATAAAAATAATGGATTCATGCCGGTTGGAGATAAAACAGAGGCCGAGGAAATCTATCATTTGTTTGGAATGAGTAAAAAAAGTTTTAAAAAATCTATCGGTACGCTATACAAGCAGAAACGTATTTTAATCGAAGAAAATGGTATTCGGTTGATTGTCTGAATCTTATTGTTTATGTTAAAATAAATTTCGCTTGAATCGAATCATTTCTTCAGTTTTTGAGTCATTCGACTCTAAATAACAACATCCGTTTAAGTAATTTGAAACCAAAATAAATAAGCAAAACCGCCGATAAAAGCCCTCACTAAATTTGGTTGTGAAGTTATTAGCAGTAATTTTGTTTGGTAATAAAAATCAGATACTTGTATTATGGTTGAAGAAAAAGAAAAAACCAAGTGGGTGATGACGGATGGATCGGAGCTCATTATCGAATCGTTGGTAAGGGCAGGGGCTAACGCTTATGTCAACTATCCAATCACACCTTCAAATTGGCTCAATGCATTCGCTTTGAAGCGTTTTCCGTTTTTCATGCCGGCGCCTGACGAAATTACTACACTGCAATGGCTTTGCGGGATGGCTGCAGCCGGAAAGATACCGGTAACAGCAACATCATTTCCCGGATATGCGCTTATGATTGAAACCATGAATGAGGTGTATATGATGGAGCTACCGATGGTAATCATACTCGTTCAGCGCCTCGGACCAAGTACAGGAAGTGCAACGGTAGGAGCAGAAGGCGATTTGCTCGTTATGAATGGGACAATAAGTGGCGGTTTCCAGTTTCCGGTTTTCAGTATCTCGAGTTTCGAAGATTGTTGGAATATCCCACCAAAAGCATTGAAAACAGCGGTTGAACTTCGAACTCCTGTGGTAATCCTCACTTCGAAGGAGATGATTATGACTTCGCGCAGTTTTGATCTCGAAAAACTTCATGCTGTTGAACCAGTAAAAATGAAATATTTCACAGGTGAAGCGCCTTACAAGCCATACAAACCCAATGAAGATCTCATTCCCGAGTTTCTGCCTGTAGGAAATGAACAGCATCAGGTTCGTATCAATTCATCCACACATGATCATGCCGGTATGATCAAAAAAGCCACGCCTGAAGCAATCGGAAATTCATTGCGGTTACAGGAAAAGATTGAAAAACATATTGATTCTTATTCCATATATACATTTATTGAAGCACCTGAATCTGAAACACTTATCGTTACTTACGGAATCACTTCTGAAGCCTGCCGCGAAAGTGTTTGTCGCTGCGGTAAATCCGGTAAAGGTGTTTCTTTGTTGATTCTCAATACTTTAATTCCATTACCTAAGTTTGTAATTGAGACCATGAACAGTTATCGTAATGTGATTGTAATCGAAGAAAACAGTCAGGCTAATTTAGTCAGGTACATTTATGGTGTTAACTTACCTACAAATGTCAAAAAAATGAATGCTTTTGGAAGAATGATTACCCCAAGCGAAATTATGAAGGAGATTGCATCATGCAGATAGATTTTTTAGCCAAGAAGAAAATGCCTTATTGCCCGGGTTGCGGGCATCACGCTTCAAATTTGAATTTGGCGAAGGCATTAGAGAAATCAGGATACAACCTGCTCGATGTCATTATTGTAAGTGATATTGGCTGTTCGGGTTTGATTGACGAAAATATGGCCTGTCACACGGTTCATGGATTGCACGGACGCGTTGTCGCGCTTGCCACAGGAATTGCTTATGCCTTAGCAAATAAAAACAAGAAGGTAATCGCCATTCAAGGTGATGGTGGTGCCACTATTGGGTTACAACATCTGCTGGTTGCAGCACGTCGAAATGTAAATATGACTTTGCTCGTCCTGAATAACAATGTATATGGTATGACTGGCGGACAGTTGAGCGGCTTATCTAACACATCTTTAAAAGAAAAAATTCTGCACGATGAAGCTTACTATCCTCCTTTTGACATTACCGAAATGGCGTATCAGTCGGGAGCAGTTTATGCTTCAAAGATTATGGCCAAAGGTGAGTTTAGCGATAAATTAGGTGAGGCCATCAAAACAGAAGGTTTCTCTGTCGTAGAAATTATCGGACCATGTCCGGCTTATGCCTATAACAGTATCAAAGAGATGATGGAATTGGGATATGAAGAAAAGGTGCTGACAAATACACGTCCATTCGTTGCCCCTCAGTTTTATGAAAGATCTTCTTTATTCGATTCAAAGAATGCGATAGAAAGACAATTTTCTGCGAAAATATCAAATAAACTCAGCATATTGTTGGGTGGAAGTGCCGGAGAAGGTGTGCAGTTAGCAGCCGATTTGTTAGCGCAGGCCGGATTATCCTGTGGATTGAATAATACCAAAAAAGGAGAATATCCTATCACTGTTGGAACAGGATTCAGCCTGGCAGAAGTGATCATGTCAAATGATCCGATTTACTATACTGGTATCGAGAAAGCAGACGTCGCAATTGTTACATCACAAGATGGATGGGAAATGGTGAAGTCGCGCGTAAATGAGTTTACGAAACTATTTGTAGATGAGACAATTGATACCGGAACTGTTGATTATGGAGTTAAACTTCCTTTTAGAGAAAAAGTCGGGCGCAAGAGTGCGGTGCTGTGTGCCATTGCTTATTGGATGTCGCATTCAGGAGTTGTACCGGTTGATGCCTTGGTGAAGACTTTTGCCGGACACAAACATGAAGAAAAATTACTGGAAGCCGTGAATACCGGCATCTCTATGTAAATTACACTGAATTAAGTAAGCGACAGATTAACAATAAGAATTACCCAAAAAAAAAATCACAGATTCACAGATTATTTATTAATCTGTGAATCTGTGGCTTTAATTTTAATTTGTAGCTATAATTTTGTTAATCAGCTATTTAAAAGCCGGAATACCCGTTATTTCATGTCCGGTAATTAGCAAATGGACGTCGTGGGTGCCTTCATAAGTGATCACCGATTCGAGGTTCATCATGTGACGCATCATTGGGAAATCGCCGGTGATGCCCATTGCGCCTAAGATTTGTCGTGTTTCACGTGCAATAGTCAAAGCCATGAAAACATTGTTCCGTTTCGCCATGGAAATCTGTGCGGCAGTGGCTTTTCCCTGATCGCGCAATTGACCCAATCGCCAGGTTAACAACTGCGATTTGGTAATTTCAGTCAAGGCTTCAGCAAGTTTCTTTTGTTGTAACTGGAAAGATGCTATGGGTTTACCAAATTGAATTCTCTCCAATGAATACCGCAAGGCAGCGTCATAACAATCCATTGCGGCACCAATTGCGCCCCATGCGATTCCATAACGTGCTGAATTTAAGCACATCATCGGACCTTTTAATCCCTGAATATTGGGCAAAACAAATTCTTTCGGAACAATCACATCATCAAAAACCAATTCTCCTGTAACTGATGCCCGTAATGACCATTTTCCATGTGTTTCTGGAGCAGAAAATCCTTTCCAGCCTTTTTCTACGATCATTCCACGGATGATTCCTTCTTCATCTTTAGCCCATACGATGGAGATATCTGCAATGGTTGAATTCGTAATCCACATTTTTGCCCCATTCAACAGATAATGATCACCCATGTCTTTAACGCGCGTTTCCATGCCTCCCGGGTTCGAACCATGATTTGGTTCAGTCAAACCGAAACAACCGATAAGCTCACCTGATGCCAAACGTGGTAAATATTTCATCCGTTGCTCTTCGTTTCCAAAAGCATAGATTGGATACATTACAAGTGATGATTGAACCGAAGCCATTGATCGAATTCCTGAATCACCGCGTTCCAATTCCTGCATGATAATGCCATAAGCAGTGTGGTCGAGGCCGGCACAGCCATATTTTTCAGGAATGTAAGGTCCAAAAACACCAATGCTTCCCATTTCTTTGATGAGATGTTTTGGGAACTCAGCACGATTGGCATAATCCTCAATAACTGGTTTTACCGCACGGTCAACCCATTCGCGGATTGCAGCGCGAACGATTTTGTGTTCTTCACTGAACAATTCGTCCACCAGATAGTGATCCGGTGCATTGTATTTAATTTCTCCCATAATAAAAGGTAGTTTTAAAAATTTCGTCAAAGTTACCATAAATTAAAGTTCAAATGAATAACAGCTTTTGAATTATTTTTCTATATTTTGTTCATTTATAGGCGTTTGTTGATATGCGTTTATTTGTAGAGTTACAATTATGTTTCAAAGTTCCACGTTGGCTAAGATGTTAATGGAAGGAAAATATTGATGATGCTGACGTAATGTTCGAAATATCAATCGAATAAATTAAAATTAGGTGTTAATAAATTCACAAATGATTTGTGTTTAAAGAGTGTTTACTTTTAGATATTCGTTTTATTTCACAAATATTAGATTTTCAAAACATGGGTTTTACTACCAAAGATATTTCAGATTATTACAACCAGGCCATGAACCATTATCAATATTGGTTGAAATTATCCGAATCTTTGTCTGTTTATTATGGCATTTGGTTGGCTGGGACGAAGACATTTATTCTGGCCTTATCAAACACAAATAGTGAAATGGCCCGAATTGCTGAAATTCGTCAAGCGGATAGTGTGCAGGTTGCGGTGTTGGTGGAACTGCATTTTATCTTGCCGAAAGATATGGTTGCAAAGTTCATGGTATCTCTTTGAGCAATAAACAAATACATTATGCCGAAGAAAATCGGAATCATTCACTACTCAAAAATTTGATCAGCTTCGACAACCAAGATTTTACAAAGACGACTTTTTCGGATAATTCTTTCGATATAGTTTGGGCATGCGAAAGCTCCTACTATGCAAACCCAAAAGAACTTTTTATTCAAGAAGTAAATAGGTTGTTAAAACCGGGCGGTAAACTGATATTGAGCGATTATTTCCTGACTGAAGCCGGATTAACTGACCAAGACGACCATTTAAAAAATTGGGCTAAGACCTGGGCCATCGATCAGTTAAATACAACGGTAAATATTTTGGATGTTTTGGATGACAATCAGTTTTAAATTATTGATAATGAGGATTTAACAAAGCAAATCACGCCATCTTCCAGACGGATGTATCTCTCGTATATCGCAGGCTTTATACCTTCAAATTTGTATAATTTGACACACCATACTTCACGTTTTGCCAAAACGCATTATCTGTCGGGTAAATATCAATTCAAAGCATTAAAAGGGAAACTTTGGGCTTATAGAATCATTCTCGCCCAAAAAAAATGAGAAAAGATCTTCAGAAATGGTTTGGTGAGTTCAGTAATACATTGGTTGATCTATCAGAATAATATCCTAGTTAAAAGAAAGAAGAGAAAAATTATGCCAGTTAATGTGAGGTAGGAGTAAGGATTAGCAAAATTAACCGTCCAACCTAATCCGGGAATTCTTTTCGGCGGAAAAATCCTTTTGTCCATTTTGTTATAATAAAACAATCCCCATTTCCAATTGTCAGGATTATCATGCGAATCCCATTTTTCTTTTAGTATTTTGCCTTGCTTTTTCATATCTTTATACTTCTTTTTGCAACAAAGTTAATCACTTACAATTTAAAATGATTCTAAATTTATTAAATAATGCAGCTATAAAATAAAACTACTTACTTTTGCTGTGAAATAAATAACAATAAAGTTAAAAGAATAACAATAGAATTTCAAATCTTTGATAAATGGAAAACACCATTACAAACATCATCGAAAAATACAATAACGATCCATTGCGACTCATGGACATTCTGATCGATATCCAGGAGAATTTTGGGTTTATTGGAAATGATGCAGTTAAAGAAATCGCTTTGGCTTTGAATATGTCTGAAGTTGACGTCGAGCAAACGATCACTTTTTATCATTTTCTTAGTACTGAACCACGTGGTAAATACGCTATTTATCTCAATAACAGTGTTGTATCCATCATGTATGGTCAAAAAACAATCAAAGCTACATTCGAAAAGGAAGTTGGAATTAGTTTTGGCCAGGTTACAGCTGATGGTTCTATAGGTTTGTTCGATACGGCTTGTATCGGAATGAATGACCAGGAACCGGCGGCTATCATAAATAACCATGTTTTTACCAAATTAACGCCGTACCGTGTACGCGAGATTGTTAAAAGTATGCGACAAGGTAAAGATATGGATGAGCTGATCAACGAAAGTTATGGTGATGGTAAAAATCATTTGCCAAGTCTTAAGTCAATGGTATCGAGTAATATACGTCGCAAAGGAATGGTTCTCTCTGATAATTACGTTTATGGCTCAGTCACAAAATTGATGTTACCAAATTTATCGCCGGAAGCGGTTATTCAAGAAATAAAAACGAGTCATATTCGTGGACGTGGTGGTGCAGGTTTCCCCACAGGATTGAAGTGGGAATTCTGCCGCAGGGCAAAAGGCGATAACCATTTTGTAATTTGTAATGCTGATGAAGGTGAGCCGGGAACATTTAAAGATCGTGTTATTCTGACAGAGAAACCGGAATTGGTTTTTGAAGGAATGGTTCTTGCGGGCTATGCAATCGGCAGTGATGAAGGCATTCTATATTTACGTTACGAATACCGATATATGAAAGAATATCTGGAGGATGTTATTTCTACTATGTTGAAAAACAATCTTTTGGGTTCAAATATCGCCGGAATTGATGGGTTTAATTTTGATATCAGGATTCAGTTTGGTGCCGGCGCTTATGTTTGTGGTGAAGAATCGGCATTGCTTGAGTCACTTGAAGGTAAAAGAGGCGAACCAAGAGACAAACCACCATTTCCGGTGGAAAAAGGATACCTGAACCAGCCAACAATTATTAACAATGTTGAAACATTTGCCACGGCTGTCCGCATTGTTGAGAATGGTGGCGAATGGTTTACGCAATTTGGAACTGAGGATTCAACGGGTACCAAAATACTCAGTATATCTGGCGATTGTCTGTTCCCCGGTGTTTATGAAGTGAACTGGGGTTTCAATGTGAACGATATGCTCGATATGGTTGGTGCGTACGATGTGCAGGCGGTACAGGTTGGTGGTCCATCAGGAACATTAATCGGACCTGACGAGTTTCATCGAACATTGGGTTATTCTGATTTATCAACCGGTGGATCGATGATTATTTTCGGAATGCAACGCAATCTTTTACAGGATGTGGTTTTAAATTTCATGGAATTCTTTATCGACGAATCGTGTGGATCCTGCAGCACATGCCGCAATATGCCTCATGTTTTGAAAAATAAACTCGAGAAGATTATAAATGGAAAAGGCGTAAAAGGTGATCTTGCCGATCTCAAAGAATGGAGTAAAGTATTGAATGCCAGTAGATGTGGCTTAGGTCAGACCGCAGCAAATCCCATTATCAGCAGCTTGAAAAATTTCAGACATCTATATGAGAATCTGCTTCAGCGTGACAAAGAATTCGATCAGGGTTTTGATCTAATAACTTCGGTTCAACGTTCCTGTAAATACGTCAAGCGAGTGCCAAAATTTCATCCCATCGAATAATAAGTTCATTATATATAGATAATAATCAATTGATTATAATTTTGAAAATTTAATGCAATGAGTAATCTGGTAAAATTTAAAATAGATGGCACAGAGTGTATGGCCGAAAAAGGAAGTTATATCGTTGACGCTGCACTCGAAAATGGAATATATATTCCCACACTCTGCAATATGCCCGGAGTGAAGCCGAAAGGAGCATGTCGTGTGTGCTCGGTGAGAATCAATGGTAGGTTAATGACTTCGTGCACAACACCTGTTTCTGATGGTATGGAAATTGAAAGCAATTCAGCTGATATTTTGGATCTACGAAAGGCGATTATCGAATTAATGTTTGTAAGTGGTAATCATTTTTGCCCATCTTGCGAAAAAAGTGGTAACTGTGAGCTTCAGGCACTTGGATACCGCTACAAAATGATGGTTCCGCGTTTTCTATATGATTTTCCAGTCCGAAAAGTAGATGCTTCATCGCCCAAAATCATTAAAGATCAGAATCGGTGCATACAATGTAAAAGATGTATCAAAACTATCAAAGACGAACAAGGCAGATCTTTATTTGCATTCCATAAAAGGGGGCATGATCTGGAAGTTATTCTCGATCAGGATCTTGGTAAGAAAATCACCGAAGAACTTGCTGATTTGGCAATGAAAAATTGTCCGGTAGGTTCCATCATAAAAAAAGAAAAAGGTTTTGAACAAGCTATTGGAAGACGAATGTACGATCATCAACCAATTGGAATTGAAGATAAGTAATAAATGAAGGAGGAACAGAAAATGAGTAAACCCATTTTGGCAACAACATCACTGGCAGGCTGCTTCGGCTGTCATATGTCAATTTTAGATATTGATGAAAGGATTTTGCAACTGATTGAATTGGTTGAGTTTAACAAATCTCCAATTAATGATATCAAAACGTTTACAAAAGCTGTCGATATTGGAATCATCGAAGGTGGTTGTTGTAACAGCGAAAATGTTGAAATATTGAAATACTTTCGGAAAAACTGTAAAATACTTATTTCTATTGGCGAATGCGCCATCATGGGAGGCTTACCGGCTCTGCGGAATGGTATTCCGATTGAAGAATGTATTCATGAAGCATACATCGGGGGCCCAACCGTTCAATTAAATAAAAATCACATTCTTCCGAATGACGATGAACTTCCCATGTTGTTAGATCGGGTTTATCCGTGTCACGAAATCGTGAAGATAGATTATTTTTTACCGGGTTGTCCACCTCAGGCCGATCTCATCTGGAATGCTTTGGTTGCACTCATCACTGGTGATCCGATGAAGCTGCCTTATGAAGTTATAAAATTTGATTAACGAAAAAGTTTTTGAATCATGTCGAAAAAAATAACGATTGAACCTGTAACACGCGTGGAAGGCCATGGAAAGGTAACCATCCATATCGATAATCAGGGAAATATAACGCAAAGTCGCTTACATATTGTTGAGTTTCGCGGGTTTGAAAGGTTTGTTCAGGGACGACCATATTGGGAAGCTCCAGTGTTGGTTCAACGATTGTGTGGAATTTGTCCGGTCAGTCACCATTTGGCTGCTGCAAAAGCACTCGATGTAATTGTTGGTGCCGGAACGGGTGAAGGATTAACCCCAACCGGTGAGAAAATGCGCCGTTTGATGCATTACGGACAATTTTTTCAGTCTCATGCGCTGCATTTCTTTCACCTCAGCTCACCCGATTTATTATTTGGAATCGATAGTGATCCGGCAACCAGAAATATTATTGGTGTGGCGTTGACATACCCCGAATTGGCCGTTCAAGGCGTGATGATGCGAAAATTTGGACAGGAAATCATCAGAGCAACAGCCGGTAAAAAAATTCATGGTACAGGAGCGATCCCCGGTGGAATCAATAAAAACCTGAGTATCGAAGAACGTGATGAATTTCTATTAGGTGCTGACCCTTTGAATGCTGATAAAATGGTAGATTGGGCTGAAGGTGCACTCGATTTCTTTAAAAATTATTACGCCTCCAATAAAAGTTTTGTCGATGGATTCGCTTCTTTCCCAAGTAACCATTTGAGTTTGGTGAGAAAAGATGGAGCATTGGATCTTTATCATGGTGTTTTGCGTGCAGTTGATACTGAAGGCAATAAAATACTTCATGATGTTGATTATCAAGAATATGTAAACTATATTGAAGAAGAAGTGCGTACATGGAGTTATATGAAATTTCCTTATTTGAAAGATATTGGGAAAGAAAATGGCTGGTATCGTGTTGGTCCTTTGGCACGTTTAAACACGGTAGATTTTATACCGACACCACTTGCACAACGCGAATTTGAAATTTACAAGGCACTCACAAATGGCAAACCGAATAATCATTGTTTACATACACATTATGCACGTCTGATCGAAACCTTGCATGCTGCTGAAATGATTCGTGAGTTGCTAAATGATCCAGATCTGCTTGGTAATGAACTTGTTACTAAGGGTATAAAACATAAAGAAGGTGTTGGTGTGATTGAAGCGCCGCGTGGGACATTGTTCCACCATTATCGCATCAATGATAACGATCAAATAGAAATGGCGAATCTCATTGTTTCGACAACACATAATAATGAGCCGATGAATCGCTCTGTAAATTATGTTGCAAAGGCAGTTATGACTGGTAAAGAAGTGATTACAGAAGGAATGATGAATGCGGTTGAAGTTGCTATTCGTGCTTATGATCCTTGTTTAAGTTGCGCAACACACGCACTTGGAAAAATGCCTTTGGAGATTACACTCGTGAATGAATTTGACGAGATCATCGATCGAAAGAGAAGCTAAAAACATGACAAAACATAGGCGAATCCTTATTTATGGTTATGGAAATCCGGGACGTCAGGATGATGGTTTGGGTGCTGCTTTTATCAGAAAGATGGAGAATTGGATTAGCCAGAATAAGTTTATCGGAATAAATCTGGATTGCAATTACCAATTAAACATTGAGGATGCCGAAGTGATATCTGGAATGGAATTGGTCGTGTTTGTCGATGCTTCAATAGAAGAAATTGAAGATTTTACCTTTACAAGGGTTGATGGTTCTTCTGCAAAAGTAGAGTTTAGTATGCATGCTGTTTCACCCGCGTTTGTTGTTGATCTCTGTAAAAAAATATTCAAAGAAGTTCCGCAAACCTACTTATTGCATATCAAGGGTTATGAATGGGACTTTAAGGAAGAAATCAGCGAAAAAGCAATGCTGAATCTTGAAAAGGCATTTGAATTTCTGACGATGAAGTTATTGAATGAAGAACTTGGTAGTCAAGTGATTAGTTAACTTTTAAACATGAATCAACATGATTAATTTGACAACTTCGTATATGGGACTCACTATCAAAAATCCCATCATTGCAAGTAGTTCAAGACTGACAAGCACGGTTAGCAATGTGGTTGCCTGTGCTTTGGCTGGTGCCGGGGCTGTAGTTTTGAAATCTATTTTCGAGGAACAAATTGTTGCGCGTGCTACCCAAAAAACCATGCGTGATGAAATGTATTTTTGGTATCCTGAGGCCAGCGATCATATTATTAACCTCGGTAAAAAAAGCGGAATGGATGAGTACCTTCAATTTGTCAGTGAGGCGAAAGCTGCCGTTAACATTCCAATAATTGCAAGTATTAATTGTGTGAGTCCGGTTGAGTGGCCAAAATATGCTACAAAATTACAAGATGCCGGAGCCGATGCTATCGAATTAAACATTGCCATTTTTCCTTTCGATAAAAATGTGAGTAGTTTGCAGATTGAGGATACTTACGTTGAGATTTTCACAGAAGTGAAAAAATATGTGACTATTCCTGTTTCCGTAAAGCTCGGAGCTCATTTTACGAATATTCATAATATCACGTATCGCTTAGCTGACGCCGGTGCCGATGCATTGGTATTATTCAATCGATTCTACAATCCTGATATTGATATTGCTGATATAAAAGTAGTTGCGGAGAATGTTTTCTCAAGTCCGGATGAAAAATCTGTTTCAATGCGTTGGATTGCTTTGTTGCATGCCGATGGCATTCCTTGTGATTTGTCTGCGTCAACCGGAATTCACTATGCATCATGCGTGGTCAAACAATTATTGGCCGGCGCAACTGTAACGCAGGTTTGCACAACCTTGTACCAAAATGGAATTCCTTATATCGCAGATTTAGTTTCAGGTTTAGAGGTATGGATGACTAAAAATCAATTTAAATCCATAAACGACTTCAGAGGACTGGTAAATAAACAGCAGGAAAGTACCGCTGCTTTTGAACGGATTCAATTTTTGAAAAAGAATTTTGACGAATTATAGGATTGATAAATCAGGACAATTTATCTCGGATTGCTGCTGCCGTATAAGAATCCTTACAAAGGATAAGTTGTTCAGGCGTGCCTTCGAAAACGATTTTACCACCATTAACACCTCCTTCAGGCCCAAGGTCAATCACCCAATCTGCTGATTTGATGATTTCTGGATTATGTTCAATGATCATGAGTGAATGGCCATTCTCAATCAAGGCCTGAAACGATTGTAAAAGTTTATGGATATCATGAAAGTGAAGTCCGGTTGTTGGTTCATCAAAAATGAAAAGCGTGGCAACTTCATTCGTTCCCTTGGTTAAAAAGTAAGCTAACTTTATACGCTGGGCTTCGCCACCACTCAGTGTGTTAGATGATTGACCTAAACGCAGATAACCCAATCCAACCTCTTTTAAAGGTGTAAGTTTGGCAATGATTTTTGGAATTAAGCTTGATTGCCTTCTGTGTTCTTCAAATAGCTCACAAGCATCATCAACCGTTAAATTAAGGATATCGGCGATGTTATGTTTTTCGAATGTGATGTCAAGAACTTCTTCTTTGAACCTTTTTCCGTGGCAGACATCACATTCCAGATAAACATCGGCCATAAACTGCATCTCAATTTTAACGGTTCCTTCGCCTTCACAGGCATCACAACGGCCGCCGGGTACGTTGAAAGAGAAATATCCTGGTTTGTAATTTCTCTTTTTAGCCAATTTCTGATCAGCAAACAATAATCTGATTTCATCAAATGCTTTGACATAGGTTGCCGGATTTGATCGTGATGATCGTCCGATCGGGTTCTGGTCGATGAGTTCGATACCTTTTACCTGCTCCAAATCACCTTTCAATTCTCCAAACCTACCTGTTTTGTCAACGCTTCCGCCCAATAATCGTCTGATTGCCGGAAAAAGTATTCCTCTGATCAGCGAAGATTTGCCTGAACCACTCACGCCGGTTATCACAGTCATTATATTAAGCGGTAATTTCACATCAAAAAACTGCAGATTATTCTCACATGCACCTTTGATCTCAATGAAATTGCGCCATGATCTGCGTCTGGCAGGCAATTCAATTTTTTTCTTTCCTGATAAATACTGACCTGTTAAGCTAATTTCAGACTTCAATATCTCACTAAATATACCTTGAAAAACTAATTCGCCACCATGACTTCCAGCCAATGGGCCAATATCAATTACCTGATCCGCAGCCTTGATAATGTCTTCATCATGTTCAACCACAATCACCGTATTGCCGATATCCCGTAATCGTTTTAATATTTCAATGAGGCGAAACGTATCGTGCGTATGCAGTCCGATACTTGGTTCATCGAGTATATAAGTTGAGCCTACCAAACTGCTGCCCAAAGAAGTTGCCAAATTGATTCGCTGTGACTCGCCCCCGGAAAGTGTGTTTGAAAGGCGGTTTAAGGTTAGATATCCCAAACCAACATCGGTGAGAAACTTTAACCGGTTTATTATTTCGATGAGCAAGCGCGATGAAATTTCGCGATCAGTTTTTGCTAAGTTTATATTTCTAAAAAAATTAAGTGCTTCATCTATAGGCATGAGAACAATTTCGGTGATACTTTTACCGCCAACTTTGACGTATGCGGCATCTTTGCGCAATCGTGTTCCTTCGCACTCCGGACAAATCGTTTTACCACGATATCTCGACAACATCACGCGATACTGGATTTTAAAACTTTGCTCTTCAATTTCAGCAAAAAACTGATTCAATCCACCGAAAAAGGCATTCCCTGTCCAGAGAAGTTTTTGCTGTTCCCTGGACAATGCATAATAAGGTTTGTGAATTGGAAAATCAAATTTTGAAGATGCGCTGATCAATTGATCGCGCCAGGCACCCATTTTCTCGCCTTTCCAGCATGCAATGGCGTATTCGTAAATGGTAAGTCCTTTGTTTGGAATTACTAAATCTTCATCAATTCCAATGATGGTGCCAAATCCTTCGCAGGTTTTACAAGCACCGTAAGGATTATTGAAAGTGAACATATTCACAGTTGGTTCCTCAAAGGTGATTCCATCAGCTTCAAATTTATTTGAAAATATGTTCTCAGTCAATGAGTTAACGCTTTCCTGGAAAATATGACAATAACCCTTTCCTTCATAAAAAGCTGTTTGTACGGAATCTGAAAGCCTGTTTGTCAGGTCTTCATCTTTTACTTTTATCTTAATCCTGTCGATTAAAATAAAAATGAGGTCATTTTCTTTTATTGTTTCCGATTGCAAAACATCTTCAATTCTTGAAATAATATTATTGACCAATAACCTTGTAAAACCCTGTTGAAGAAGAACTGTCAGATGTTCAATGACTGTTCTGTTAGCAACTTTGCGAAAAGGAGAAGCGATATACACATTGGTTTCTGACGGCATTTTAAAGATAAAATCGACCACATCGCTTACTTTGTGTCGTTTGACAACTGTTTCTGAAAGAGGTGAATAGGTTATTCCAATTCGGGCAAAAAGAAGTTTAATATATTCATAAATTTCAGTAGAAGTGCCAACGGTTGATCTCGGATTACGGGAATTCACTTTTTGCTCAATGGCGATGGCAGGAGAGAGTCCACTAATCAAATCAACATCCGGTTTGTGCATCCTTCCCAAAAATTGGCGGGCGTAGGAACTCAAACTTTCTACATACCGTCTCTGACCCTCAGCATATAACGTATCAAACGCCAATGAAGATTTCCCGGAACCTGATAAACCAGTCAAAACGATGAATTTGTTTCGTGGAATTGATAAACTGATGTTTTTCAGGTTGTTAACCCGTGCACCTTTGATCGTTATTTGAGAAGAATTATAAATTTGTGTCATGAAAATGATCCGGTTCCAAAATATTTTTCACAAAATTACCAATAATACTTGCTATTTCTATTTATCTGATTACATTTGCTTTGAAATTCATAATTGATAGCCAAAAAAAACTATACAAAGGAGATATTTATCGAATAACTTTTACCCTTTAATTCTTAATTCATTAAAAAAGGGAGGCTCAATGGACGCTCAGATTCAAAGCGACAAGGAGCTGGTAGAAGGTTATCTTTCAGGTAAACAATCCAGTTTCGAACAGTTGGTTAATCGTCATCAATCAAGGGTTTTTTCATACATCCTGATGCTTGTCAAAGACAGGCAGCTTGCTGATGATATTTTTCAGGATACTTTCATTAAAATTGTACGGACAATTAAAAGTGGCGCTTACAAAGAGGAAGGTAAGTTTATCCAATGGGCAATGCGAATTGCGCATAACCTGACCATCGATCATTTCCGGAAATCGAAAAGAATTCCATATTCTGACAAAAGTAGTGAAGAGATGGCCTTAACAAACAACTTGAATTATTCTGACGATTCAGTCGAGTTTCAAATTGTTACTGATCAGATACATAATGATATACGAACATTAATTGATTATCTTCCCGAAGAGCAGCGTGAGGTTCTTTATCTTAGGATGTATGAAGAAGTCAGTTTCAAAGAAATTGCAGAAATGACCAATGTCAGTATCAATACTGCTCTTGGTAGGATGCGTTATGCTTTGATTAATATGCGTAAGATGGTAAAAGAGAAAAATGTAAGTATCACTTACTGAACTTCATACAAAGCTTAACTGAATGAACCAAATTTTAATATTTATAAGATGTTAATTCCGGTTTGAATTTTTCTTTCAGAATGTAATAAATTGGATTGATTGTGCGTTACCTTGACAGTTAATAACCAAAATTTTGCGTATGAAGAGAAACTCTACGATGTTTGTTTCAAAAAAGTTTTTTCCAGATTTCCAAAGCAGTTTTTTACAATCTATTGAAAAGTCGTTTGAATCACGTTATGCGAATCAGCTCCCAAGCGAAAAAAACCGCTTGTTTGTTGTGCAATATGCCTGTGCATTTGAAATTCATGCTTCCAACGGAATGGGAAATATTGATACTTTTGTAAACTAAAACTTTTTTGAAAACCCTCACCAGCTTTAAACTTTGTGAGGGTTTTTTCTTTGAAATGAAAAAGAAAAAAATACAAGATTCAGATTTACTTACGATTAAGTATCAAGCAATTATCAATTGGTTTACGGTGAATATGCCTGTTGCCGAAACAGAATTGGTATTTGATTCCCCGTACCAGTTGCTTGTTGCCGTTATTCTATCAGCGCAATGCACCGATAAAAGAGTGAATTTGATCGCACCATCTTTTTTTGAATCTTTCCCAACAGCATCGGCTCTTGCAGAAGCAAATATTGATGCTATTTTTGACAAGATCAAGAGTTGTACCTACCCGAATAACAAGGCTAAAAATCTTCTGGGTATGGCAAAAAAATTAGTATTGGAATTTAATGAAGTTGTTCCCGCTTCTGTGGATGAGCTTCAAAAATTGCCCGGTGTCGGTCGAAAAACAGCAAATGTAATTGCATCGGTTGTGTTCCAGAAACCTGCGATGGCTGTTGATACACATGTTTTTAGGGTTTCGGAGCGCATTGGGTTGACCAAAAATGCGAAAAACCCTTTGGATTCTGAAAGGCAGCTTGTCGCAAATTTTCCTGAAGAACTAATTCCTATAGCACATCACTGGCTTATTTTACACGGCAGATATGTCTGTAAAGCGCGCAAACCGCTTTGTAAGGAGTGTGGAATTATAAATTTGTGTGATTGGTATGCGAATTCGAATCAGGTTCAGTAAAATCCATATTTCCTTTTCGAAATTATTAAAGAAATATTTCGTGGAAGTGGAATAATGGTTATTTTTGTACAATAACCAAAAATCAGCATTATGTTAGAAGTTGGCCAAAAGATTCCCGAGTTTTCAACACTGGATCAACATGGAAATACAGTTGTTTCAGGCGATTTTATTGGGAAGAAGATCATCATTTATTTCTATCCAAAAGATGATACTCCGGGTTGTACCAAGGAAGCTTGTAATCTTAAAGATAATCACGAACTTCTTGTCAATCAAGGATATACTGTTTTGGGTGTAAGTCCGGATACTGTGAATTCACATCATAAATTCGCAACAAAATTTGAATTGCCTTTTCAATTATTAGCCGATACTGATTTAACAATTACCAAAGCTTTTGGTGCCTGGGGTGAGAAAAATAACTACGGTAAAAAATATTTTGGTTTGTTACGTACTACTTTTGTTGTCGATGAAAATGGAATAATAGAATCTGTAATTAAGAAGGTAAAGACAGATGATCATACTGCACAAATTTTAAAGAAATAATAAGAAATCAAATTAAGGAGATATTATGACAAGCGAAAAATCAAAAGAAAGCGTCGATAAATTGCGCATGGAGAAATTGAAAGCTCTTGAAGTTACTCTAGGTAATATTGAAAAGACATACGGCAAAGGAAGCATCATGAAATTAGGTGATAATGCTATCGAAAAAATTGAATGCATTTCAACCGGTTCAATTGGCTTAGATCAGGCTTTGGGTGTAGGTGGTTTACCAAAAGGCAGAGTAACAGAAATTTACGGACCTGAGAGTTCAGGTAAAACCACTCTTGCGTTGCATGTTATTGCCGAAGCTCAGAAAGCTGGTGGTATCGCTGCATTTATTGATGCAGAACATGCATTTGATCGATTTTATGCTCAGAAATTGGGTGTTGACATTGAGAATTTATTGATTTCTCAACCCGACAATGGTGAGCAGGCATTGGAAATCACCGAAAACCTGATTCGTTCAGGGGCAATTGATGTAATAGTGATTGACTCGGTGGCTGCTCTCACGCCAAAGAGTGAAATCGAAGGTGAAATGGGCGATTCGAAAATGGGACTTCAGGCCCGTTTGATGTCGCAAGCATTGCGTAAGTTAACAGGAACGATCAGTAAAACAGGTTCCGTTTGTATTTTTATCAATCAATTACGCGACAAAATTGGTGTAATGTTCGGCAGTCCAGAAACTACAACCGGAGGAAATGCACTAAAGTTCTATAGTTCAGTACGTTTGGATATTCGAAAAGTTAGCCAGATTAAAGATGGAGATAATATTACCGGTAACCGTGTGAAAGTGAAGGTGGTGAAGAACAAAGTTGCCCCTCCATTTAAAAAAGCAGAGTTTGACATCGTTTATGGTGAAGGAATTTCTCGCACCGGAGAAATTATTGATTTAGGTGTAGAATTGAATATCATCAAGAAAAGTGGATCCTGGTTTAGCTACGGAGAAACCCGTCTTGGACAAGGAAGAGATGGTGTTTGTAGTATTATTGCGCAAAATCCTGAATTAATGAATGAATTGGAAGCCAAAGTAAGAGCTGCGCTTGCCAATCAGGCATAAAATTGAATCCATAAATTCAGATCACTACGGTGATCTGAATTTCAATTTGTTATTAAATATTTACCTTTCAATAATAGTTGATGAAGAAATCCATTTTCATTTTTGGAATTATTATTTCTACAATAGTATCTTGCACGCAAACCGGAAAACAAAGCGATGAAGGTAAGCATGAAACGAAATCACCAATAGTTTTACTGACAGATTCGATTGCACAGGATAGCACAAATATTTTTTTACTGAATCGTCGAGCACAATATTTTATTCAACAGCACGAGCTCAGCAAAGCATTGATCGATTTGAATAAAGCGCTGTTAATCAATTCGAAGGAGCCAAAATTATTTGTCACATTGGCTGAAATTTATTTTCAGCTTGGGAAAATTGAAAATTGTTCCTCCTCTCTTTTGAAGGCTATTGATTTGAATCCGCTGGAATTAGAAGCCTTTAATAAGCTAACGCAACTGAACCTTCTCAATAAACGCTTTGATGTTGCGATGTCTTACAATGAAAAAGCATTGGAAATCGATAAATTTAATCCTAAAACATTATATATCAGAGGAATGCTATTTTTGGCAAAGGAAGATACCGTTTCGGCAATGAAAAACTTTCAGCTTTCTCATGATAATAAACCAGATTTTTATGATGCTTTAATCCAGATTGGAGCCATTTTAAATAAACAACATAGTCCACTCGCAGCGGATTATTTGAAGAAAGCTGTATTCTATTTTCCTGAATCTTCACAGGCACGTTACGAACTTGCGCTTTATTTTCAGGAAAATGAAAGACCAAATGAAGCTATGGCTCAGTATGATACAATGATGATGTTTTTTCCGGTGAACAAATATGTATTATACAATATTGGTTATTTGTATTTGGTCTTTGGGCAGCAATTCGATAGCGCAATATATTATTTTGATAAATCGCTAACAATTGATCCTCAATATGTTGACGCGTTATACAACAAAGGTAGGACTTTGGAGGAAATGGGAAAATTGATGGCTGCCAAAGAGATTTACCAGGATGTGTTGGCACACAATGCCAATTACCAACTTGCTATCGATGGTTTAAACCGTATCGACCTAAAGAAATAATTTACTCTTCAAAATCAGGTCGCAGTGCATGCAAATCATCGATTAAATCTGCACCAGCGATACATAATTCATCGTAAATACGTTGTAAATCGGTGGCATCATTGTTAATTCCTTTATACTCAAGTTCTTTGGCCAATTGCTGAGGAACAGCGGCAACAAAGTTGGCAATTACCCCTTTTACGCTATGTGCATCGAACTTCAGCGCACTGAAATCGAGTTTCTGTATATCTTTCTTTAATGCTTCCATTCGTTGTGGATACTCAGTTAAAAAAATGTCTATAATCTCAACAACAATTGACTTGTCGAAATATTGAAACGTGTCCATAAATGCTACCCGATCGATTACTTTCATATTCTTGTTTATAAATGTTGTTTACAATACTTGAATAATACAAATATAGAATAAATGATAATTCGAATGAAAAGTAATATCAAAACAATTAAAAACCAAGCAATGTACCTATCTGAAATACAGAAAATGCAACGATATAGGCTAATAAAGTGGTATATACAGTTGTAAATAATGGCCATTTCCATTGGCCGGTTTCCTTTTTAATGGCTGCAAATACCGCAATGCAAGGAAAATAAATCAAAATAAATATTAAAAATGTCAAAGCTACCAGTGGTGTCATCGTTGGTTTACCTAATTTTTCACCAGATGTATAACGTTGTTCCTTAAGTTTCACACCTAATGTTCCCGTATTTCCATGTCCGAAATCAGATTCATACAAGACACCCATTGTTGAGATAATAATTTCTTTGGCAGCAGAACCGGCAATCAAACTTACGCCCATTTTCCAATCGAAACCGAGTGGTCGAATTGCCGGCTCGATGAACATCCCGATTCTGCCAATGATTGAGTTTTCATTTTTCAACCTGATTCGTTCATTTTGGACTTTCAAAATATTTTTAGTACGTTCAATTTCAATATTGGTTATCGATTGCGTGTTGTGCTGAGCGATTACAAGCTGTTCATCATAAGCATGGTTGATGTTTTGTATCTTTATATCACTCTGAATATCAATTGATTTACCTTTAGGGAAATAGCCAAGTGCCCAAATAAGCAGTGAAGCGAATAAAATGATCGTTCCCATTTTTTTTAGGTATTGAACACCTTTAAACCAGGTTTGCCTGAAAATTGCTTTGCCCGTGGGAATACGATAGGGTGGAAGCTCCATCACAAAAGGTAATTCCTGGGTTCTGAAAAGGATTTTTTTAAAAAACCAAGCCAGAAATCCGGCAAAAATAATTCCTAACAGATATATTCCAAACAAAATTGTTCCTTGAAATGCAGGAAAAAAAGCACTGATAATCAATATGTAAACCGGATATCGTGCGCTACACGACATGAATGGAATGATCATCATCGTGACCAATCGATCACTTTTATTTTCGATAGTGCGTGTGGCCATGATCGCTGGAACATTGCACCCAAAACCCATTAAAAGAGGAATAAAGGATCGGCCATGTAAGCCAATATGGTGCATCACTTTGTCAACAATAAATGCTACACGAGCCATATACCCAGAAGTTTCCAATAAACTCAGAAAGAAAAATAATATTAGAATATTGGGAAGGAAGACAATAACACCACCAACACCTCCAATAATTCCATCAACAACTAAGTCACGTAAAATATTGTCAGACAAGTTATTGTAGAAAAATTGTCCCAAATATGACATCAATTGTTCGATCCAATGCATTGGATAGGAACCCAAAATAAATGTTGCCTCAAAAATAATCCACATGATAAGTAGGAAAACAGGATAACTATAGAATTTTCCGGTTAAAATGTTGTCAATCCGATGACTTCTTGTTTTCAATTTTCGAATCGCAGGGTTATAAGTTTCACGTAATGCACCCTCAATAAATCCATATTTTGCATCTGTAATTACTGTTTCCGTAACTTCATCATATTGATTTTCAATTAGTTTAGAATATTGATTAGCCTTGGAAAGAATTTGAGTTGCATTTGTGCAGGAAGAAATTCTGGTTTTTTCCTCCTGATCGTTTTCGAGTAATTTGATGGCAAGATATCTTGGTGAAACAATAGAAGTAAGATCGGTATTGCCCTCGATATTAATTAGTTTTTGAATCTCTTTGATTGCATTTTCGATTTCATTTCCATAGTTAATGTGAATATGCCTGATATTCGGATCGTTATCCTCATAAACACTGATAATTCTCCTGAATAATTCTTCAATTCCTGTCCCTCTCGATCCAATTGTTGGAATCATTGGGATACCTAACATTTGAGAAAGGCTTTGATATTCAAATTGATCACCGGCTTTCAACAATTCATCATGCATATTTAATGCCACCACAATTTTGATATCCATATCAACTAATTGCGTAGTCAGATATAGATTTCGTTCAAGATTCGAAGTATCGACCACGTTCAATACAATATCTGGTATATTATTGAAAATATGGTTTCTAACATATAATTCTTCAGGTGAATAACTGGAAATGCTGTAAGTCCCGGGTAAATCCGTTAATTGAAAAGTGTATCCATCCAATTTGAAAGTAGCTATTTTTGCATCAATCGTAACACCGGCATAATTGGCAACTCGCTCTCTCGAGTTTGATGCAAAATTGAAAATAGTGGTTTTTCCTGAATTTGGATTTCCGACCAACGCGACAGAGATTTCTTTTGATCGGACAGCCGGAATAAGGTGTAAAGATTGTTCTATTTCATGTACGCCATGAAAATTGGATTCCGGATTTAGTCTTAGTTCATTGGCTGATAATACTTCGATGAGTTTCGCTTCACTGCGCCGAAGTGAAACTTCATAACCCAAAATATTATATTCTATTGGATCCTGTAAAGGCGCATTTTTAACAACAATCACCTGTTTTCCAACAATGAATCCCATTTCGATAATGCGTTTTCGAAATGCTCCGCGACCCTTTACTTTGGAGATAATCCCATGTTCACCTTCTTTTAACTCAGCAAGTGTCATAAATCCTTTTCTTCAGATGCAAAGAAAATGAGAAAATCAATCCTACTGAATACCCATGTTTAGGGATAGTTTAGTTTTAAGAAGGAGATTGTGAAAATTAAACTATATTATTTAATATCAATCATCTAAATCAAATAGATTACTGTCTGAAGTCGATTCAACAATGGTTTTTGAGTTTAAAGAGTGAATAATCGGCAATAAGTTTGACAGTTTATTTCCCCAATTTGTTTCGAATAAATGTTTGATATCGTGAATGGCATTTTCGCGCGACGAAAGACTGTTTTTCCGGTAAAGTGTTACAAAGTCTTTGATGTCCTGATAAGCATCGGACAGATTTTCAGCAATACTTAATTTAATACCTTCTGAATTCTCCATTTGATTTTCAAGCATAAAGAATTCATCGTCATTCCCAAGGATTTTTCTTAATGCAAGGAATATTATTTCCCATTGTTCTTCCGTGACAAAACGTTCAGCTGACTCAGGATCAGTAGGTTGTATATCATGTATAAGTGTTCCGCGTAAATATAGAAGTGGAATGAAACTTTGAAGAGATTTCAATAAATCCGCTTTATTTAGCGACGAACATGATTCAAGTAAATTGCAAAATTCGGAACTTATGGTAACCAATTCAAGTACATTTCGGGTGAGCGTTGGATCTTTTTCAGACATTTATATTTTGGTTTTATTAAAAAAAATAGCACGTTATAATGACGTGCTATTTTATATTAAATAATTAATATTTAGATACTTAGGGATTGAATTATCATGTCAATCTTTTCCTCCAGTTCTTTATCAACCGAATGATAATCTTCCCTGCGATTCAATTTCCCTTTTATGCCGAAATAGAATTTAATTTTTGGTTCGGTACCTGAAGGGCGAATGCTAATTTTACTGCCGTCTTCGGTTATAAACTGTAAAACATCAGATTTTGGCAGGTCTATTTTTTCAATTTTACCATCGAGTATCGATTTTGAAGTGCCATATTCATAGTCTTTTAACATAATTAACCGAGATCCGGCAATGGTTGTTGGTGGATCATTTCTGAATCTTTCCATCATCGCAATGATTTCTTCTGCACCTGCTTTGCCTTTTTTGGTCACAGAAAGAAGTTTCTCTTTATAGAAACCAAATTCAACATAGATATCTTTCAATAACTCAAACATACTTTTCCCTTGATCTGCAGCCCAAACGGCTGTTTCGGCTAACATTTGGCATGCAATGATGGCATCTTTGTCTCGAACAAAATCACCAACCAGGTAACCATAGCTTTCTTCTCCACCGCCGATGAAGGATTTTTTACCCTCTAACTTTTTAATGATATCGGCAATATATTTGAATCCGGTTAAAACATCATATTTTTCAACTTTATATTTTGAAGCAATATCAAACAAAAGCTCTGAAGTAACAATGGTTTTTACAATAAATTCCTGCCCTTTAATCTTCCCGTTTTCATTCCATTTATGTAAGAGGTAGTAAATCAATAAAGTAGCTGCCTGGTTTCCATTCAAAAGGATGAATTCACCTTTATCATTTTTTACCGCAATACCAACTCTGTCAGCATCCGGATCTGTAGCCATCACCAATTCAGCATTCACCTCATAAGCTCGTTCGATGGCCATACTTAATGCAGCAGGTTCTTCCGGGTTTGGTGATTTTACTGTCGGGAAATTTCCATCAACAACATTCTGAGCATCAACACCATATATTGATTCAAATCCGGCTGCTTTCAATGCTTTTGGAACTAAATTCACACCGGTTCCATGAATGGGCGTATAGACGATCTTGAAATTCTTATTGCGTTTTATTATTTCGGATGAAAGGCTGAGCGATTGGACCTTTGCCAAATAAATATTGTCGAATTCCTCGCTCAAAACTGTAATTAGCTCAGGTTTTGCATTAAAATTCACTTTTGAAGGATCGGTAATCTTACCAACCTCGATGATGACATTTTTATCATGAGGCAAAATCAGCTGTCCGCCATCGTCCCAATATGCCTTGTAACCATTGTATTCCTTTGGATTATGCGATGCAGTAATAACTACACCACTCTGACAGCCAAAATGACGGATTGCAAAAGACAATTCGGGTGTAGGGCGCAGACTTTCAAATACATACACGTGAATTCCGTTAGCCGACAAAACCTGTGCTGTAATTTCAGAAAAATAAGAACTGTTGTTGCGACAGTCGTATGCAATCGCCATACTTATTTTTTCTTTGCCTTTGAACATCATTTTCACGTAGTTAGCCAAGCCTTGCGTAGCCATCGCGACAGTATATTTGTTCATCCTGTTTGTGCCAACACCCATGATGCCTCGCAAACCGCCGGTTCCAAATTCCAGATTCCTGTAAAAACTCTCTGTTAGTTCCTGAGGTTCATTTTCAATGAGCTGTTGAACTTGCTTAATAGTCTCATTATCATAGGGTTTATTAAGCCATTCCTGAGCTTTTTTCAATACCTGTGGGTCTAAATCGTTGTTCATGATTGATTTCTTTTAGGATTGTTTATTTTTTTAAATCCATCAATGAGTCTTGATTGATGGATGTCGAGTAATATGCCAAGTTGGTAGCCCGAAAAGGCAAGAGCTGTGTTTAGCCTGATGAGATGCATGGGAATATCCTCGGGCTTTGCGATAATTTCGATGAGAACTTCTTCTTCAATTGACAAATCAATGTTAATCTGATCGTCAATCTTTAATCCTTTATAATTTACACTAAAACAAGGATTTGGACGAAATCGAAGCGATCTGAGTCGCAATTCGTGCATGAGACAACTTTTGTAAACAGATGCGATTACACCCGGTCCGGTAAACGCATGTACTTCTCTTGCTGCTTCGTATATTTGTGTAACAAGATTACTTCTTTTGATTTTGTCCATGAATTTCCTCCAAACATTTCATCAAACTATCTTTCCAATAAGGAATCTCGATTTTCAAATCATGCTTAATTTTAGTCTTATTCAGAACGCTGTAGAACGGTCTTTTTGTTTTAACAGGATAATCTTTTGATTCAATAGGAATAACTTTGCAAGGAATATTTTCGAGTTCCATAATCGCAATTGCAAAATCATACCAACTGATAACACCCTCATTACTAAAATGATATACCTGTTTGAGTGTGTTTCCTGAATAGTTTGAAACAAGCGTAAAAATTGCTGATGCTAAATCGAAAGCCCATGTTGGTGTTCCAATCTGATCAGAAACAACACTTATTTCAGGTCGGGCAGATCCAACCCGGATCATCGTTTTCACAAAATTATTGCCAGTGGCGGAGTAAAGCCATGATGTTCGGATAATGACAGAGTTTACTTTATGACTGTTTAAAATTATTTCTGCATCAGCTTTTGTTTTAGCATATACAGAAATTGGATTCATAATATCATCTTCTGAATATGGCTTAAAGTTTTCACCATCAAATACATAATCTGTTGAGATGTGAACAAAAAGGGCATTATTTTTCAAACAGACATCGGCAAGAATTTTCACCGCTTCTGCATTTATTTTATTTGCAAGTTCGGGTTCATCTTCCGCTTTATCCACCGCTGTGTAGGCTGCACAATTAATGCAGACTTCAATTTTGTTCGCTTGAAAAAAAAAGGTTACGTCATTGTCAGAAGTAATATCCAAAACATCCCTGTCGGTGAAAAACCATTGTAAAGAAGTTAAATTTGAGGAGAATTTTTGCAATTCACTTCCCAACTGTCCGTAACTACCAGTTACTAATATATTCATTATGAAAATTATACGATTGTTTTAAAATATTCTATCGTTCTTACCAAGCCTTCATCCAGATTGATTTTCGGTTCCCAATCGAGTATTTTTTTAG
Organism: Bacteroidota bacterium; assembly: GCA_947505205.1. Lineage (GTDB taxonomy): Bacteria > Bacteroidota > Bacteroidia > Bacteroidales > F082 > CAJBPB01. The sequence continues at coordinate 55,209 of CANNKD010000001.1, forward strand.
CCAGAGTAATATCTGGTTTTCGTTGCATCGGATCGTCGGATGGAAGTGGCTGAAAGATCAATTTTGAATTTGATCCGGTTAATTTTATTACTTTTTCTGCTAATTCCAACATTGTAAATTCGCCCGGATTACCAACATTAACAGGTCCAGTAAAATCGTCACCAGTATTCATCAATTTAATCATGCCGTTGATTAAATCGTCAACATATTGAAAACTACGTGTTTGCATTCCATTCCCATAAATGGTAATGTCTTTTCCCTTCAACGCCTGAACAATGAAATTTGAAACAACTCTACCGTCATTCGGATCCATCCTTGGTCCATAAGTATTGAAAATCCGGATAATTTTGATCCTTACGTTATTCTGCTGATGGTAATTGATGAAAAGCGTTTCGGCACATCGTTTTCCTTCGTCGTAACACGAACGTTGGCCAATTGGATTTACATGTCCCCAATAGGATTCAACCTGTGGATGAATTTCAGGATCGCCATAGACCTCGCTGGTAGATGCTTGTAAAATCTTGGCTTTCACACGTTTAGCAAGTCCAAGCATATTGATCGCCCCCATAACAGAAGTCTTGACAGTTTTGATGCCATTATATTGATAATGAATAGGTGAGGCTGGACAAGCCAAATTAAAAATTTCATCAACCTCGACAAAAAATGGCGAAGTAACATCATGTCTGATTAATTCAAAATATGGATTATCAAGTAGATGCATGATATTCCGCTTATTTCCGGTGAAATAATTATCCATACAGATAACATCATTTCCTTCTTTCAGCAATCTTTCGCAGAGATGAGAACCTAAAAACCCGGCACCACCTGTAATAAGAATTCTTTTCATATTGTATCGTGTTGATAGTTAATCAAATGTAATAATTATTATGTTCTGACACCAATGCAGAAGTAATCAAATCCTTCGGTTTTCATTTCTTTGGCTTCATAAATATTTCTGCCATCGAAAATAGTCGGGTTTTTCAGTAATTTTTTGATTACCCGAAAGTTAGGGAATTTAAACTCAGACCATTCTGTAACAATTACCAGGGCATCAGCGTCGATTAACGCATCATATTGATCTTTGGCATATTCAATTGTGTGACCAAGAATCCGTTCACCTTCTTCTTGTGCAACCGGGTCGTAGGCTCTAACTTTTGCTCCTGCTCCGAGTAGTTTTTCAATAATCACCAATGAAGGTGCTTCGCGCATATCGTCAGTATTTGGTTTAAAGGATAATCCCCATAAAGCGATGGTTTTCCCTTTAATGTCTCCATTAAAATATTTATATAACTTATTGAACAGCACAGACTTCTGATCGTCATTCACATCTTCAACTGCCTGAAGTACACGTAAATCGTAATTGTATTTTCTTGCAGTTTTAATCAAAGCTTTCACGTCTTTAGGAAAACAAGAACCACCATACCCAGTTCCTGGATAGATGAAATATTTACCTATACGTCTGTCAGATCCAATGCCTTTTCGAACCATATTAATGTCAGCGCCAACAATTTCGCATAAATTAGCGATATCGTTGATAAAACTGATTTTTGTTGCAAGCATTGCATTTGCAGCATATTTTGTCATTTCGGCAGAAACAATATCCATGAAAACCACCGGATGACCGTTCATTGTAAATGGTTTATACAAACGCGACATTAATTCCTCAGCGCGTTCAGAATCAAGACCAACTACAATTCGATCGGGTTTCAGGAAATCATCAACAGCTGCCCCTTCTTTTAAAAATTCAGGATTTGATGCAACATCGAAAGGAATTTTAACACCTCTTTTATCCAATTCTTCTTGTATTGCATTTCGAACTTTCTCTGCAGTTCCAACAGGAACGGTGCTTTTTGTGACCATCAAAATATAATCCTGCATATTTTGGCCAACTTCTCTGGCAACAGCAAGAACATATTTCAAATCTGCACTGCCATCTTCATCAGGAGGCGTGCCAACTGCACTGAAAACAACCTGACAGTCATCCAAAGTTGATCCAAGATTTGTAGTGAAAAATAAACGTTTTTTCTCAACATTTCTTAAAACCATTTCTTCCAATCCTGGTTCATAAATGGGAATAATTCCTTTGTTTAGATTGTCTACTTTCTTTTTGTCAATATCAACACAATGAACGTCAATACCAACTTCCGAAAAACATGTACCTGTTACCAAACCTACGTAACCAGTACCAACAATAGTAATTTTCATACGAATACTTTATTAGATAATTAATTTATTTTCACGACAACGGTGTAATAATCTTTGTTTTAGGGGCTAAATCAAAGTTAAAGATAGCGATATTTCGAATAAATGAATTAAATTTTTAAAATAATTCAATTTATTTATAAAAAATACAGCGAGAATTAATTGTAAAATACAGAAACATAAGAGGTTAACAAATGGAGTTGGATATAATCACGGTCTAATTTTCTCAGAATATTTTGGTAATTGCCTTTCGTTCAGATTTATATTCATTCAAAGAAATTGGATTTTAAAGTCATTGTAGGTTAGCCAGAGACACTATTTAAGCCATTTGTCGAGCCAGTTAAAAAATCGCCTTTGCCATAAAACACCATTTTGTGGTTTTAAAACCCAGTGATTTTCATCTGGAAAATAGAGGTATTCAGCAGGTAAACCTTTGATTATTGCTGCATTAAAAGCCTGCATTCCCTGAGAAGCAACAATTCGGTAATCGAGTTCTCCGTGTACAACCAAAATAGGTGTATCCCATTTTTCAACAAATTTATGCGGCGAATTTGCAAATGACCATTGTGCAACCTTATTGTTTTTATCCCAAAATGGGCCACCAAGATCCCAGTTAGCGAACCACATTTCTTCAGTCTCAAGATATTGAGATTCAAGATTAAACATTCCGTCGTGTGCAATAAATGCTTTAAAACGCTTGTTATGATTTCCGGCTAACCAATAGACAGAGAATCCTCCATAACTAGCTCCGACTGCACCTAATTTATTGGCATCAACATAAGGTTCTTTTGAAACTGCATCTATAGCGGCAAGATAATCCTTCATATTTTGTCCGCCATAATCGCCGCTTATTTGTTCGTTCCATTCTTTGCCAAATCCTTGTAAGCCTCGTCTGTTTGGTGCAACAATAATGTAACCATTGGCTGCCATCATTTGAAAATTCCAGCGAAAAGACCAAAATTGACTAACAGTACTTTGTGGTCCACCCTGGCAATAAAGAAGTGTAGGATATTTTTTTGAAGGATCGAAATGTGGTGGGTAAATAATCCATGTCAGCATTTGTTTTCCATCGGTAGTTTTAATCCAACGTTCTTCAATTTTCGCAACAGTCAATTGATCAAAAATGCTTTTGTTGACGTAGGTGAGTTGAGTTTGACTCCCTGCTTTTTCAGTTACCGAATAGATTTCAACAGGTGCTGACATCGACATTTTAGTGCCTATAAGTTTATCACCAGCCGGAATAACAGAAGTATAGTCGTGCATTCCTTCTGTGATTTTTTTTATTTCTCCGTTTGCAAGCTCCAACTTATAAATTTGATCAAGCGCATGCCAGTTGCTGATAAAATAGATTGACTTGCTGTCAGCAGACCAGGCTAATCCGCGTGCATCCTGATCGAAGGTAATTGAATAATCTTTTTTAACGCCTGTTTTCCTGTCCATGACAAATAACCGAACCTTATCTGCTTCATAACCATCACGTTCCATACTTTCCCAAGCCATAAAGTTTCCGTCAGGCGAAAAAACTGGTGAAACATCATAACCCATCATTCCTTCTGTAAGGTTAGTCGTTTTCTTGGTTTCAAGATCAAAATAATAGAGATCGGAGTTTGTAGAGAAACTGTAATCTTTACCGGTTTTCTTGCGACAAGTATAAACAATTGCTTTGCTATCTGGTGTCCAGGTAATTTGTTCCATGCCTCCGAAAGGAGCTAATGGTGTTTCAAATGGTTCATTTTCAAGTATATCACATATATTTGATAAACCTTTTTCGGAATAGTTAGCCGAAAAAACATGACTATACGTATCAACCCAGTGATCCCAATGCCGATACATCATATCGTTTATTACTCTGCCCGAACTTTTCGAAAGGTCAGGATATATATCTGCAACTGTTTGATTTGCTTTTACATCGGCTATATAAAGGACTTTGGTTTGATCAGGTGAATACGTAAATCCATTAATTCCGCCCTCAACTTCGGACATTTTTATTCTTTCTGTTCCATCAGGATTCATTTCCCAAAGTTGCATGCTGCCTGATTCGGCTGACATAAAACCAATCTTTTTCCCGTCAGGTCGCCATCTTGGGTTATATTCACCGAAAGTTGTACTTGTTAACCGCACCATCGCACCACCTTCAGAAGGGATGGTATATAATTCAGCATTGCCTTTATTTTGTTCCAAATCGTAATAGGTCAATCCAAATACAATGGTGTTTTTATCAGGTGAAAGGGCAACTTCGCCAATTCTGCCCATTGACCATAGCACTTCCGGGGTAATCAAATCGCTGGAGAGTTTAATATCTTTTGGTCCTATTGGAGCAGGGATATTTGTTTCAGATTTATTTTCAGATGTTGTACATGCCTGAAAACCAATTATTAATATGATAATTGGAATTAAAAATATTTTATTCATCAGGTGAATTTTTATAGGTTTGTAAGCCACTAAATTAAACAAATAATTAAAGGTCTTTCAATCAAATTTTCTATTTAAGCTGTATTATGGATGGAAATCCATTTACGGACAAGGATTGTGTCCTGTTGTAAGAAGTAAAATCGATCCAATATTTTTCGTCGTCGAGATAATTTATGCGAATTGGTTCGGATGGAAATGTATATTTAATATTCGTTTTAACAAGTGGATCGTTATTTTTTATTGACCACATAACAATATATTTACTTCCATCAGTTTGATTTTCAAAAAGATAACTATAATATTGTTGATCTTCATTAAGCACTTCTTTTAAAATACAATTTCCTACTATTTCCTGAAATTCAGCAAAAACCTTAAATGATATTTTTTCTTGGAAAGAAGTATTGGCTGAACTGCATAAACCAGATCGGGAATGGAGCACTGAATTTCTATTTTCATTGGCAAAAAAGTACCAATAAACGATATCGGCATTGTTCCTAAGCAGCAAAAGTGCAGCCCTCAACCCCCATGCTGCCTGTTGATTTTCAGTAACACATTCCAAATGATCGCAATCTTCTCCGCCACCATTAGAGTCATAACCAAACTCTGTAATAATCAGTGGTTTGCCGGGTAAATTGACATTTCTAAAGTTACTTAAATTTCTCACTCCCAACAACTCTGATCGCGGATTCTCTGGATTTACACTTATTCGCATTCCATTTTCATTAAAGGTATGTGAATAAAAATGTCCATTGATTCCATCTATCATTTTTAAAGTCGAAGCGTCAAGTTTTGAACCGATATAGTTGTTCGATTCAAGATTCTCATTTGGACGAAATGTGGCTTGAAAAGCTGCCGGAAATACTTGCATATTAGATTTAGATGCTTTGATTCCGCTAACTATTCCCAGAAGAATACGATTGTATAATTCATCCTGATAATCCCAAGGTTCGTTTCCAACTTCCACAATATCAATCAATTTTGTTTTGTTTCCAAAATATGATCCAAATTCAAAACCATATTTAAAAGAATCATTAAAAGGATTCTTCCACATTGAATCTGTAATCGTACTTTGTTGAAATTGAATACTTGCATCAATTGTGAATCCAGCATCTTTCCAGTCAGCATATTCACGACCCCAATCAAGCCAATCTTTTGCAGTTGTCCCCTTGGTTTTCATAGTTTCATAACCTGCACTTTCACCGGGTTTTGTAATATCCCAAATCATATTGTGGTATGACCGTGCAAGATTTCCCATTTTGAAATATTTTTCAGAACCCTGACCAATGGGAATATTATCTGAATAAGTGTTAAAACCCCATCCCCAGAAACCATTGATACCAATGCGATCGCGCATCGTTTTATTGTTCAAAGCCATTTGTTCGGATTTACCAAATGGGCCATATTTATCATAAACCTTTAATTCCCAAATCATTGACTTTCCATAATCGGATAAATTGAGTGTGTGAACCAATCGTAAATATTGTGCTTGAACCTCTGATTCCAGCACAACTGGAACCATTGAAATCGCCTTTGGCTGTAGATTTGCAACCGTTTCCCATGTTTTCCTATCAGAAGAAATCTGAATACTTGACTTTATAACATTTTCACCACTCATATTTCGAACATAAACCTGACCAATTGGAAGAACTGAACCAAAATCGGCTTCAACATATACTTCCGGATAACTATCCATTGCTGCAATTTCGAATACGTCGAAAGGCGCATTACTAACCATGGAAATACCTATAATTTCCTTGTAATCATTCAATTTCATAGTTTGAATCTTGAAATTTTCAGAAGGTAAAATGTTAAACAGAAACTGAAATCGGTTAACTGTTTCAATGAAAACCTTTACTGTGTCAGAAACACTTAGTTTCATTGAAGAAAGTAATATTTGAGTTGGTGTTCGAAAGGGAATAAGAAATCTGTATTTTCCATCGATCTCCCTTTTACTAATCTCTGATTTTGTATTGAGATTACCGTCAAAAACATTCGCATTAGATTCTGTAATGTTTTGATTAACAACAATATAAATACAGTTATAATCGAAATTAGCGATATATTTCTCGGGTAAAATATCTTCAGAAATCCAATAAGTATTGATGTTATTGTCACTGATGAATTCAAGATTATTTCCTGGAGATGCACTGAAAGATGCGTTCTCGGTATAAGATTTTATTCTGCCGGCTTCAGGATAATATTGTGCAACAGAAATTTGCGCAAAACTTAGAAAGAGAAATACTAAAAATACAATCTTCATCTTAATTCTAATTTCACCAAAGATAAATGATAATATTATTTCACCGGAAAATACTAAAACAGAAAAAGCCATTGCGTTGATTTACAATGGCTTAATATTTGTAGCGATATCGGCTACTACAACACCCCAAAAACATCAAGGAAAGTCAATCAGAGTAAATGAAAGCATTGATAATCAATAACTATATTTTACCTTTTTTTTACATTTATTTATCACAAACCGTCCCTTCGAACCGTCCCCTGTTATTTTTATTGTTGTATATTTGTATAGCTAAAAACATTAAAATTAAGTGCAATGGGAGTTTCGATTAGAGAGAACCTAAAAGAGTCCGGAACACGAAGTTTATTCTTAGATATTTTCCATGATAGAAAAAGGTACTTGGAGTATTTAGGCTTGCACCTAAAAAAAGCCAGAACAGCTGAGGATAGATATTTTAATAAAGAAACAAACCGCTTTGCCGAAAAATTGAGTGCAGAAAAGGATCTCCATTAATGACATAGAAACTTATCATTATGGATGACAAATTCGAAACATAATTTCAAGTCACACTTGAAAACAAGGATGATTCCTCAGTATGATAAATAGTTATTTCATATATCATAAAAAAAAAGTCCATAATTAAAACGGAACGGATTTCGAAAAGCTTTATGAGATGGAAAAAATAAATAAATAAACAAGTGTGTCATGAAAACTATTCTAAGATTATTATGTGCATTTTTTGTAATGTTGGTTTTAAGTGTATTTGCATCTCGCGAAAAGTCAGATCCAACAGATCCTGAAATAAACCCATTTAGCAATGGCGGGAATGAGAGGAGTATGATTGTTGTTCTCAGTGACATGCATCTCGGTGCAGATTTATCTTATGCTGAATGCAAGGAAAACCTTGTGGCTCTTGAAAAATTGCTTCAAAAGATAAAAACTGCTCCCAACGTTAAAGAACTTGTTATCGCCGGAGACCTGATAGATGAATGCTTTGTACCAGCCGTTTCAGATACATATCAGGGAAAAGATCAGGCTGATTTTGTAAATCGTATTGAGGTAGCTAACAAAGACGTTTTTGATGTTATTAATAGTATCATTTAGGATGAGAATATTCTGGTTACATGCGTGCCCGGAAATCACGACCTAACCATTACAGCAGCAAATATTGAAAGTATCCTTCCGGGGATAAATCAGGCACGGGATCAAGTGCATGGCTTAGGTGCCTATTCTCCGGTTGGGAATCCTAAAATAGCAATCGAGCATGGTCACCGATACAATTTCTGCTGTGCACCCGATCCGTTTTCAAATCAGCTTATTGCTCCGGGTACCATATTGCCTCCCGGTTATTTTTTTACAAGATTAGGCGCACTTTATAAGATTCAGAATTTTCCGCATGCAGGAGATACCTTACCAAATATTACAGAAAACATTTTGGGGGGTGAAAGCCAGTATTTATTATTTAAATATTGGATAATATGGAAAATGGCAATCACAATGTTCCCAATTACAAACAGATTTGATGAAAAAATCATTCTTACAAAGGTTGGTGGATTCACGGGTAATTATTCAGTTGATGATCTTGTTCCTTATCAGTCATCACCAGGCGGATTGATCGATTTGAATCTTTATCAAGGAATTCAGGATAAATGGGAAGCTAGACAAACTCACAATAATGTAGTTATACATACTGAAACTGCCCGTGCCATCGATTCTGTAAATTCAAGTAAAGAAACTGATTATCAGGTGGAACTGCAATTCTTTATAAATCCTGACTCTGATAAAAGAATTGTTATATTTGATCATACACACACACCTAAAATGGGTGCGCCGACAAATTATGACAATCAGAAATGTATTTATGTGAATTCAGGAACATGCATTTATCATAATCCAGGAAAAACTACTTTGAATTTTGTCGTCATTACACCCCAGAGCCTTGATCCTTCTTCCCGAACCTTAATAAAACTTTACAATTTTGAAAATGAAATTGTAACAAATATGGATGAAGATTCATTACGCTATTAACGGAAAGCAAATGCATTATATGTGTTTGAAATATGTAATAATGTTCGTTACGGTTCCCAATATTTAGTAATTTCACCAACCACATTTCAAAGATTCCAAAATATTTGCTTGTTTGCCCTAAGGCGTCCCCAGGGCTGGGGGCGCTTTTAATATTCTCAGTCTCAAATAAATACTTATAGCCAGTTCATTGTTATTACATTTGCAGGAAAAAGTTGAATAAATCACTATCTGTTAACATTCACTCCTGAAAACGGAAAAATTGCAATCAAAGCTGAACAAGATGAAATTCAAACTTTGGTTTCATTTAAAGATACTGGTATTGGAATAAATCCGAACAGAATAAAAAATATTTTCGATGAGTCTATATTTGAAACAACGCTAGGTACAAATAAAGAGAAAGGTTCAGGCCTTGGATTAAAACTATGTAAATACTTTGTGGAACAACACAGCGGAAAAATTTGGGTTGAAACTGAAACTGGAAAAGGAAGTGCATTTTTTTTAGCATACCGGTGAAATTGTAGTTATGCAAGTTAAATAATGCTTTGTTATGAAGTGCAAGTCAGAATAGAATATAAACAAGTGCTTACTCAATCTCACGGCAGTCGAGAATAATGCACGAAAAACTTTAATGCTCCCCTTTTTTTTGGATAAGCATGCTCCTGAATAGTTCAATTCCTTTTCAAGCAAAGTGGGGATCAACTCATGGGTGGAATGGCATACATTAGCTTTCAACTATTTGAAAATCATTCCGAATTAATGCCGAACAATAGTTTTCTTTGTGCTGTTGTTCCCAGTTGAAATTACGTGCAGCAGATACATGCCTTCTGCATAGTTCGTGCTGTTGATTGTAATCATCTGTCCCGGATGAGTATTAACGAAATCCCCTGAATACATTATCCGGCCTGTAACATCGGTGATGGTCAGGTTTATCGCTCCTTTTGCACTGTCGCCGAATAGAATGTTGATCTGATCATTTGCCGGAACGGGATAAATGCTGTAGTCAAACTCTTTGTTTTCAGTAACCGAAACCATACTTAATGAAGCCTTATTGGAATAAACAACTGAATAATCGGTATCTCGCATACCAGTATCGCATCCCGCAAGATTGACGATACTTACCGTATAGGTAATTTCTCCGGAAGGTGCGTTGAAATCGGTAAATGAATTGAAACTGGAAGAAACGGTGGCAATCTGCTCATAATTTCCTGATCCTGATTTACGAAGAATGTTATAGGATGAATAGTCAAATCCTATATATGGTGTCCAGATCAGGTTCCAACTGTTGTTTACACCCTGGCTGATCGTCAGGTGTATTGTCTGGTGGTAATCGCCTGCCGGGAATACCCTATCTTCAGCATCTCTGAATCCTATTTTGTAACGGTAAGGTCTCATTGCAGGGATGGAGCTATAGTCAGTAACCATTGACATATCTTCATAACTTACTGTGTCAATTACCTCATAAACATTGGCTTCATCCGTTTCCTTGTATATAAGGAAATCGGAGATGAGATCGGAAACAGGCTTTTCCCAAATAATTACATTATAGTTTGTCAGGCTGTCGACCGATACCACGCAAACCGGGGTTTCGGGGTAAGCCATAATTGTAAAGGCTGCACTGGTATCATTGGCTGAAAATGCGTAACCATCAGCGATCTGGATAAGACATTCTTCTGAATTCACATTTGGTGTAGTCCATTCAAAACTCCCTGAATTTCCCTGGTTACTGCCATTACCTATAAACTCCCATGTTTCACCGTTGTCCGAGGAGAAATACAGGGCGGTAACGGGTGAATATGGGTTTTCGACAGTCCAGGTAATTGTGAAGGGGCTGAAGGTATTGACGATTTCACCGCCTGTGGGCGAGGTCAGGTTATAAACCGGTAAGGGACTGATTTGAAAGACTTCACTTAGCCCATACTGAGAGGGATTTTCGGTATTGTATAATTTAAGGATACACGCAACTTGAGGGGTGTCAGATAAATTAAGATATGTATAATTCGATGATGCATTCATATTTTGAGCGACAGGAGTATAGGTCTGACCGTTATCAAATGAAATATCAGCATTGAGAAGTGTGATACCTGTAACGTTCAGAATCCAGTAAACCTGATTAAGCGAGTTTGCAAAAACTGCTGAATTGGCAGATGGTTCCCATATGAAGATTGGTGGAAGGTAAACAGTAAAGGGCGCATTGCTTACATCGCTGACTGCAGGATTAGCCAAGTCGGAGATTCTAAGTACAGCATAGGATGTTGAAGTATTGGGAACCCCAACCGAAGCATTGCCTCCATTTGGTCCGGAAGGAACTTCGCCAAAATACCACCAGTTGGTTCCGCCATCATAGGAAAATTCGATAGTTACCACACTGTTGAGGTTTTGACCTGTCCAGGTGGCTATTTCAACATTACCTACAGTCCATATCTCTCCTCCGTTCGGTGTTTGAATGGTCAGCGTCTGAGCCATGGCCGGTGCGCTGAAAGCTGTAGTTAATATAAACATTCCGAAAATCAAAGATTTAAGAAGCTTTGTAATTCGGATACTATATGTTTCCATTGTTTTAAGTTTTAAATTATGTGTTAAACAAATTTAATTGAAATAATGTTCAAAGCACATTTTAAGAATTTTGAATCAATGCCTATTAGGTAGGGCAGATTTGTGATTTCTTAGCGACATCCTGTCTTCCGCCGGGCAGGTTTGGGTAAGAACTTTAGTGATTAGAAATCCTTTACCAATCTGGGCTTTGCCGGACAGTGCATTAATCATCACATTTGATGTCAAATTTTTGGTTGAAGAGTAATCAAAAAAAAATATTTGGAAATGTCACTTTCCAAAGGTTAAATTTTGGTAGTCAAAAAAAAAGGATCGGGTCATTATTGTTTATCTTTTGTAAAAAAAAGGAATAAAAATATGTGATATTTTGGCTTAAAACGACCATTAAAAAATATTTTTCAACAATATCTTAAATGAAATAGGTGAGTTTGAAGCAAAGTAAAATTTAAATTTTCACTTTGAAAAGTCGATGAAAATGCATTTATGATTGATAAATATGGTTAAAAATAGTCCCCTAAAAGTGTCTCAGAAAATGTAAAGACCCTGTAAATAATTAATTTACAGGGTCTTTTCGTAGCGAGACCGAGAGTTGAACTCGGGACCTCCGGGTTATGAATCCGACGCTCTAACCATCTGAGCTACCTCGCCGCATTTTGGAGGCACAAAGGTAGTAATTCTTTGCTTTCCACCAAAAACTGGTAGAAATTACTTTTTAATAAAAATCAAGTATTTAACATTTCCTAACATTGCACAATCTAAGAATGTTTAAATTTGCGCAATAATTTATAAAATCTATTCACGAAAAATGATTAAAATGAAAAATTTGATTCTTGCAATTGGTTTTCTGATAAGCACTACATCAGTAATATTTGCACAAGATGTAAAACCTGCAGATGCAAATCCTAATGGCCCTGAAATTACTTTTACAGACATTGTACATGACTATGGTAATGTAAAACTAAATGGCGATGGCACTTGTGAATTTGAATTCACCAATACTGGTAATGAACCATTGATTCTTCAACGCCCGAAATCTTCTTGCGGTTGTACTGTTCCAACCTGGCCTAATCAACCAATTTTACCAGGTGAAAAGGATAAGATTAAAGTTACTTACAACACTTCAAAAGCTGGCTCATTTAACAAAACTGTTACTGTAACTTCAAATGCTAAGGTAAATAATAATATTGTTTTGCGCATAAAAGGAACTGTTGTTGTTCCTGCTGACGAAGCCTTGCCTGAAAAAAAGAATGATCTTGCTCCTGCAGTTAAGTAATTGAAAATATGTTTATTAGACCGGCTAAGTTAGCCGGTCTTTTTGTTTAAATATCATTTATATGCCAAGTATTTCTAAAAAGGGTAGGACAATGCCCGAATCACCAATCCGAAAATTGGTGCCTTTTGCTGACAAGGCAAAACTGCGGGGAATGAAAGTTTATCATTTAAACATCGGTCAACCCGACATTAAAACGCCTGAAATTGCTTTGGATGCTGTTCGTAACTTTAGTGCCAAAGTGGTCGAATATAGTCATTCAGCGGGAATACCATCCTACCGAAAAAAACTTGCTGAATATTATAAAAAACATGATATTTTCATTACTGCAGACGATATAATTATTGGAGCAGGTGCTTCTGAAGCCTTGTTATTCGCCTTTCAATCGATCATGGATCCGGGTGATGAAGTGATTATTCCAGAACCTTTTTACGCTAATTACAATGGTTTTGCCGTTAATTCGGGCATAGTCGTAACACCAATTTTTTCGTCCATTGATACTGGTTTTGCTTTGCCTCCGATTGCTGATTTCGAGAAATCAATAACAACTCGTACAAAAGCAATTTTAGTTTGCAATCCGAATAATCCAACTGGTTATTTGTATTCTAAAGAAGAACTTGAAACATTGCGTCAATTGGTTATTAAGCATGATTTGTACTTGATTGCTGATGAGGTTTATCGTGAGTTTTGTTACGACGGACATCAACATTATTCGTGCATGCATCTTGAAGGAATTGATAATAATACGATATTAATTGATTCTATTTCAAAACGTTATAGTGCTTGTGGTATGCGTGTTGGTTGTATGATTTCAAAAAATAAGGAATTGATTCAAACCGCACTAAAATTTGCTCAGGCACGTCTGAGTCCTCCCACATTCGGGCAAATTGCTGCCGAAGCTGCCATTGATACGCCTGATGAATATTTTACTGAAGTTTTGAATGAATATTTGATGCGACGCAATGTGGTTGTTGAGGCAATCAATAAAATGCCGGGTTGCTTTTGCCCAAATCCAAAAGGTGCTTTCTATGTGGTTGCCCGCCTACCCATTGACGATTCTGATAGATTTTGTCAATGGTTGCTCGAGGATTTTGATTTCGAGAAACAAACTGTAATGTTGGCTCCAGCAAGTGGATTTTATTCGACTAAAGGGCGCGGAAAAGACGAAGTGAGAATCAGTTATGTATTGAATGTAAGTGATTTAGCACAATCGATGAAAGTTTTGAGTGAAGCTTTGAAAGTGTATCCCGGAAAAACTTTGTAACTTACTGATTGAATTCTTAAAAATCAGGATAAATAAGATATTTACTTCTGATTTTTTTAAATGTTTCAATACCGGGTTTCCAGCTTATTCTTATTTCTTCAATCGATTTCCCTGCTTTAATGTCTTCTCTAAGTTGTTCACTTCCAGTAAGTTTATCAAAATATTTATTAAAGAATAATAGTTTTGGCGAAAGAGTATTGTAGCATTCAATCAGCCACTTTAACTCAATTTGTTCTAGGTTTTTGGTATAATTTTCGGCGTAATCAATTAAATTTTTACCTAAACAATTTTCACCTTCCAATAGCACGTTTTTGCCAATTGGCGTAAAGTTGAACGATCCCTGAATATAATCAGGATGACCAAAAACATGAAATGGAAAACCTGTTCCACGACCAACACTCACGATGGTTCCTTCAAACAGGCACAAAGAAGGATATAGATAGATTGCCTGCCAGTCGCGGAGATTTGGCGAAGGTGGAATGGGTAAAGATACAATTTCTTTTCTGTTGTACGATTCTAGCGGAATAATTTTCAAATCACATTTCAAGTTGTTCGGAAGCCAGTTTTCACCATTCACCATCATTGCATATTCTCCAATCGTCATTCCATAAACAATAGGAACAGGATGCATGCCAACAAATGACCGAAAATTGGTATCCAACACTGGACCATCAATATAAAATCCGTTTGGATTTGGGCGGTCCAGCACGATTAACCTGACATTGTTTTCGGCGCAAGCCTCCATCATGAAAGTCAATGTCGAAATATATGTGTAAAACCGAACGCCAACATCTTGTAAATCAAAGATAATAACATCTATATTTGATAAATCTTCCGCAGTTGGCTTGTTTTTGTTTCCATAAAGCGAAATTATTGGTGCAGTCGTTCTGGCGTCTTTTTCATCCGCAACAGTTCCTCCGGCCTCAACGTTTCCACGGTAACCATGTTCAGGAGTGTAGATTTTTTTAATGTTAATTCCAAGTGAAAACAAACTATCAACAAGATGTGTTTTCGAAATATACGAAGCTTGATTTGCTACGATTCCAATTCTTTTTCCTTGAATATCAGGTAAATATAATTCTAACCGGGCATTTCCATAATTCAATTCACTCGCTTGTTTCATAAGAGTTTCCTGGGAAATTATTTTTCCAGAACAAGCTTGCAATACGATGAAAAAGCAGTTAAAAAACCAAATTATGTAGCGCGAAGCCATACATTCTATATTTTTGCAATGATACTATAAAAATGAGACTTGCTTCCTATATTGCTTCCAGAATTTTTTCAAATTCGAATCAACACCTGTCATCTCCGATTATCCGTATCGCCGTTTTGAGCGTTGCTACCGGAATAGCTGTGATGATTATTTCTATCGCGATTGTTGTTGGTTTCAAAAACCAAATTCGCGATAAAGTAATTGGGTTCATCGCTCCGATAAAGGTTGAAGTTTTAGATAATAATGCTTCTCTGGAGTCAAAGCCATTGACTTATTCACCTGATTTGAAGGATATTATTGATCAAATTGAAGGTATTTCGCATGCTCAGGGCGTGATTTTTAAACCTACATTGGTTAAAACCGGTGATCAGATACAAGGAATAGTTTTAAAAGGTGTTGGTAGCGATTATGATTGGAAATATTTCGAAGATAAATTGGTTAAGGGTGAAATTCCTGATATTCAAGATACTACAAAGACTGATCAGGTTTTAATTTCAAAAAAAATTGCCAGCAAGCTTTTATTGAAAGTCGGCGATCCAATGCGTTGTTGGTTTGTTTCATCCGACCAAACGCAAGCACGCGGACGTAAATTATTCGTAAGTGGTATTTATGAAACCGGATTGCTCGAATTTGATCAGGTCTATGCTTTTGCCGATGTAAAACATCTTCAAAAATTGAATAATTGGTCTGATAATCAATATAGTACTATTGAAGTTTTGATTAATAATATCAAAGATGCCGGTATAATTAATGATCGTTTGTATAACGAATTACCAGTTGATTTAGTTTCTAAAACCGTGCGTGAACAATTTCCACAGATTTTTGATTGGCTCGATTTGCAAGATATGAATGTGATTATTATCATTGTTTTAATGATTCTCGTTTCGGGTATCACGATGATTGGTACATTGCTGATTATCATTCTTGAACGAACATCGATGATAGGATTATTGAAAGCACTTGGAGCAACTAACCATTTGATAAGAAGTATTTTCCATTCATTATCATTATCTATTTTGCTTCGTGGATTGGTGATTGGAAATCTTGTTGGTATCGGTTTTTGTATATTACAGTCAAAGTTTGGGATAATTAAACTTCCCACCGACTCCTATTATCTATCAGAAGTGCCGATAGATTTAACTTTCTGGCAAATTTTGAGTGTCAATGTTGGTACATTAATCCTTTGGGCGATAATGCTTTATATTCCGGTTACGATCATCAACCGCATTAACCCTTCCAAATCTATTCGTTTCGATTAATAAATATTTATTTCAAAAAATACTTGGTTTATTTTCAATTCTGAATTACATTTAGCCTTTGAAATTTAACCGAAACGAAAATGAATTCCAATTTGTTGATAATTGAACCCTTAATTGGCTACGGAGACCTTAAATTTGGTCAAACTATTGATGATGTGGTTGGTATTTTGGGTGATGCTGAAGAGATCGACCAGATTGATGATGACGATACCATGAATACTGTTATTCTTCATTACTGGGATTATGGTATTTCAGTATTTTTTGAAGGTGTCGAAAAATCAGTTGTTTCTTGCATCGAAACAGATCATATGGATTCGGAATTGTTTGGTAAAAAAGTATTTGATTTAACTAAGGATCAAGTCATTGAATTGATGAAGGCGCATGGTTTTGTCGAATATGAGCTTGAGATGGAAGAAGGTGAAAATAGACTTTCCTTTGAGGATGGTTTGATTGATTTTTTCTATAAAGGAGAAGAATTGATCGCAGTGAGTTGGGGTGTTTTAATAAATGAAAAGGGTGAAATCGAACAGTTTTAATCAGTGCTTCAATGACCTTGGATGATAACTTATAATGGTTTCCCTAAGAAATTCTCGATTGATATGTGTGTAAATTTCAGTGGTTGTGATACTTACATGTCCCAACATTTGCTGCACAGCCCTTAAATCAGCACCACCTTCCAGTAAATGTGTTGCAAAGGAATGCCTGAGAGTATGCGGGCTAATGGTTTTTTTTATGCCAGCATCATTTGCAATCTTTTTTACGATAAGAAAAACCATCTGACGACTTAATCCTTTGCCTCTGTCAGTTAAAAAAACAATATCACTCGATTTTCTGTCAACCGATATGTGATTTCTTTCTTCCGTAATATATTGATTTATAAGTTTTAATGTTTGATTACCAATTGGAATTAATCTTTCCTTGTCGCCTTTTCCAATAATTCTCACAAATCCATCGTGCTGAAAAATATTGCTGATTTTAAGACTAATTAGTTCCGAAACCCTTAATCCACAACCATACATCGTTTCAATAATGGTTTTATTCCGGAAACTATTTTTCTGGCTTAAGTCGATACAATTCAACATCATTACTATTTCATCAAAACTGAGAACTTCGGGTAGCTTTCGTCCCAAACTTGGTGAAGTTATTAGGGCAGTTGGATCATTGTTTATCAGTTCTTCAGAAATCAGATAGTTGAAAAAAGATCTTAAACCTGACAAAATACGTGCTTGTGACTGAGCACTAAAACCCAAATCGAACAATTCTTTAACAAAAGCCTGAATATTTCTTTTGTTGATTTTATCTAAGTCAAAAACAGTTTCTGTTGAAATAAAATACTGTTTAAGTAATTCTAAATCACGTATATATGCTTCAATTGTATTTTCGGAATGTGATTTTTCAAGCTTTAGATAAGCGAGATAACCTTTTTGTATGGAAGGTTGAAGTTGCACTTTTTTCGTCCAAATTATATAAAAAAATGCATAGACCTTGAAGAAAAATCCATGCACTTTTAAACCCACAAATATTTGCTTATTTTGGTGCCCAGCAACAACGAATGGGCGAGTGAATTACTTCGCTGTCTTTCAATGTCTTGATTGCTTTTTCGACATCTTTTTTGTCGATGCCGGTAATCTCAGCTATTTCGCCTGCGCGAAGTGGTTTTTGTGCTGATTTCAGTGTTTCTAAAACTATTTCTTTAGTTTCCATTGTGATTGAATTTAAAGTGTATGAATTACTAATCCGGATCTGAGTTTTGGTTCGAACCAGGTCGTTTTTGGTGGCATAATATTTCCTGAATCGGCAATATCAATCAGCTGTTTCATCGAAACTGCATATAATGCAAAAGCTGCAACCATTTCTCCTGAATCAACCCTGCGTTTTAATTCACCCAAGCCACGTATCCCACCAACAAAATCGATTCTTTTTGATCGTCTTAAATCGGTAATATTTAATATTGGATCGAGTACCTGATTTGTCAAAATAGTAACATCAAGCACGCCAATTGGATCATTATCATCATAAGTTCCCGATTTTGCTGACAATGAATACCAATCTTCATCCAAATACATTGAGAAATTATGCAGGCAGCAAGGATGATAAATTTCTTTTCCAATGAGCTTTACATCAAAACTTGTTTTCAGTTTCTCAATAAATTGTGCACAACTTAAACCGTTTAAATCAGTAACCAATCGATTGTAATCTATTATAGTTAATTGATTATCAGGAAAATGTACAGCTAAAAAGAAATTATATTCTTCAGAACCGGTGTGATTCTGATTGTTTTTTTTCTTTTCATTGCCAACCAAAGCCGCTGCAGCCGTACGGTGGTGACCATCCGCAACATAAGTTGCAGGTATTTTGGCGAACAATGCAACAATTTGGCTTATTATCGATTCATCTTCAATCACCCAAAACTGATGTCCAAAGCCTTCATCGGCAACGAAATCATAAACCGGAATATTTGTGGTAATGTAATATTTTACAATCACATCTATCTCATCAACAGCTGGATACGTGAAAAAGACAGGTTCCATATTCGCATTTGTAATGCGAACATGTTTCATTCTATCCTCTTCTTTATCAGGACGGGTAAGCTCATGTTTTTTGATTATATTGTTCAAATAATCATCGACAGCGGCACAGCCAACAATGCCATATTGGGTTTTGCCATTCATTGTTTGTGCGTAAATGTACAATCTCTCTTTTTCATCCTCTATTAACCAACCGTTTTTTTTGAAGAACTCAAAATTTTCAGCAGCTTTGTTGTAAACTTCTTCACTATGAATGTCAATTTCTTTAGGAAGATCAATTTCCGGTTTGATAATATGTAATAAGCTGTATTGATTACCTGAAGCTTCAATGCGAGCCTCATTTGAATCCAATACGTCATAAGGTCTCGATGCAAGATCTTTTACAATATTTACTGTCGGACGCCATCCTTTAAATGCTTTAATTATAGCCATAAATAATTATATTTCAGTTTGTTACCAAGATTTGTTGTGTAAAGTAGTTTCTTCCTCATAAGCTGATTCGTGATTATTTTCACCTGTTTTTTGGAGAGAAGTGATTAAGGCGCCTAACATTTTTGTCATCTCCATGAGTTGGTTTCTGGAATCAGCTTCCTGATTTTTAGAAAAATAACTGCACTTTTCGGCGATTGTTGTTAAAACCAGACATTCGCGTACAGCAGATTTTGCATACTTTAGTTGTTCAATAAATTGCACTTTACTAAATGCTGATCCTTCGGCAATATGGATAGGGATTTGGCGCGCAATACTATTAAACCGGTTTATAAATGAGTCATTTTTAATGTTTTGAATGTCGTTGAAGTTGTGCTGCATCCATATAGCATAATCAAGTGCCTTGTTATAAATTCGTAGATCTTCGAAACGGAAAAAAATTGGAATTTTATTGAATTGAGTGTTCATATTTTAATTTATAATCGATAAACGAGGCTCCAGTTTAATAACATTTGAAACCAGCCAAGGAAGTTAGTTTACTTTAAAACGGATATCATTTTTCTCAAAAAAATCAATGATTTGATTTGCAGCAGCGATTCCGGCATTGATGTTTGCTTCTTCCGTTTGAGCACCAAGTTTTTTGGGAGTGAAGTAATATTGTTTACTGAAATCAAACAGTTCTCCTGCACAATCTGGCTGAACATCAGCTACATAGTGAAAATCTTTCCTTTCGTTAAAGATGACTTTTAAGTCGTCTTCATTGATAACTTCCTTGCGGGCAGTATTGATAAGGACAGCATTTTCAGGCATTTTTGAAAGCAACGCATGATTGATTGATTTTTTTGTTTGGGCTGTGGCAGGTATGTGCAATGAAACAAACTGACAGGTTTCGTAAAGTTTTTCGACGGTATCTAAAACAGTTACTCCATCATTTTCAATTTCTGATTTAGATACGAAAGGATCAAATGCATACACTTTCATGCCAAAACCTTTGGCTATACGAGCAACATTTTTCCCGACATTGCCATAGGCGTGGATACCTAATTTCTTGTCCTTTAACTCGGTACCTGATGTGCCATCGAAATGATTTCTGATTTGGTAAACCATCATTCCAAAAACAAGTTCAGCAACAGCATTACTGTTTTGCCCTGGCGTGTTCATTACGCACACACCATGTTCTGTGGCCGAGGCAAGATCAACATTGTCGTAACCAGCACCGGCGCGGACAACAATCTTCAATTTCTTTGCATTTGATATCACATCTTTGTCAACTTTGTCACTTCTGATTATCAAGGCATCATAATCCTCAACAGCAGTAACAAAATCAGACTGTTGGCTGTATTTTTCGAAAAATACACATTCGTAATTTGCTTTTGCAAAGATTGCTTTTATTTGATCTGCAGCAACTTTAGCGAATGGCTTATCTGTGGCAACAAGTATTTTTTTCATAAATAGTAGATTTACAATGTATTAAACTATTTTTTCAAATTTTCGAATTCCTGCATTACACCCACCAAAGCTTCAACGCTTTCATAAGGAAGTGCATTATATATGGAGGCTCTGAAACCACCAACATCACGATGGCCAGGTAAACCAATCATTCCTTGCGATGAGGCAAAGACTTCAAATTCTTTCTCAACCTGCACATATTCATCATTCATCACAAAACAAACGTTCATTCTTGAACGATCTTCTTTGTTCGTAACGGTTGCTTTGAAAAGTGAGTTACGATCAATTTCATTGTAGATCAAATCAGCTTTCCGGATGTTCGTTTTTTCCATTTCTGCCACGCCACCCATTTCTTTCAGCCATTTTAAGGTTTGAAGCGCAGCGAAAATAGGCACAACCGGCGGAGTATTAAACATAGATTCACCCTCAATATGCGTTTTATAACTCAGCATTGTAGGGATTTTACGATCAACCTTTCCGAGGATTTCATTTTTAATAATTACAAAAGTTACACCTGCAGGTGCCAAATTCTTCTGGGCACCACCGTAAATCAAAGCATACTTCGAAACATCGATAACCCGACTGAAAATATCAGATGACATATCGGCAACCAACGGAACGGGTGATTCAATCTGATGAAGGATTTCAGTCCCGAAAATGGTATTATTTGTCGTAATATGAAAATAATCCGCATCAGTCGGGATGTCAAAATTACGCGGGATATAGTTGAAATTTTTATCTTCTGAGGAAGCAACGATTACGGTTTCTCCAAATCCCTTGGCTTCCTTAATAGCTTTTCGTGCCCAAACACCAGTGTTCAGATAGGCAGCTTTTTTATTGAATAAGTTAAACGGAATCATGCAGAACTGAAGACTGGCTCCTCCTCCCAAAAATATAACTGAGTAACCTTCAGGTATTTGCAATAATTCTTTAAACAAGTTTTGAGCTTCTTCAACAACCGCTATGAATTGTTTGCTGCGGTGTGATACCTCCATGAGTGAAAGGCCTGTACCTGCAAAATCAATTAGAGCTTTGGCAGTGTTTTCGATCGTAAATTGAGGCAGAATAGATGGTCCTGCATAAAAATTGTGCTTTTTCATAATGGATATGATATTAGTTATTTGACAAAAATGATCTAATTTGAACACTGACAAAGATATAACATTTCAATTTACTGTGAAAACATTAACTAATAAAAATAATCTAATTTTGCGCAACTTTAGTATAGAGAAATATGAATAATAACTCGAGGTTTTCCGCTTTTTGTAGGTTAGGAAAGATACTTCATTCTTTAAATCAGACAGATAATCAAATACTTGGTTTTGAGTTTACATCCAAAGAACTTCTTGCAGAGGAGAATCTGAAGTTTGAGATGCAAAAAAGTATTGCTGCCAATCCTTGGTTTACCGAAAATAGTGTGAAGAAGGCCATCACTGGAATCGCAGAAATGCTTGAAGAAAGTTCGATGAATACATGGAAAGAATCCTATCAATTTCCGGTAGAATCTATTCCAAAAAAGGTTGCTGTCATAATGGCTGGAAATATTCCGGCTGTTGGTTTTCATGATTTTGCTTGTGTTTTGCTCTCAGGACACAAAATTATCGTAAAGCTTTCGTCGAATGATCAATTTTTATTGCCGGCTATTGCCAATGTGCTTGTGGCAATTGATCCTGAATTTTTACAATTATTTGAATTTTCGTCTGGTAAACTATCTGGTTTTGATGCAGTTATAGCAACCGGAAGTGGAAATTCCTTAAGATATTTCGAATTTTATTTTGGGAAATATCCACATATCATTCGTTCAAATAGAAATTCCATCGCGATTTTAAAAGGTGATGAAACAATTGAAGAATTGGAATTGCTCGCAAATGACGTATTTACCTATTTTGGTTTAGGATGCCGCAACGTAACGCATATTTTTGTCCCATCAAATTACAATTTTCATCAAATGTTAGAAGTTTTCGCAAATAAAACTGAACTGATGTACCATTCAAAGTATTTTAACAATTACGAATATAATAAAGCTTTGTTTTTGATTAACAGTGTTAAACATTTTGATAATGGAACATTGTTGTTAACAGAAGAATCTGCAATTAACTCGCCGGTATCAGTACTCAATTATTCATATTATGATGATATTGAAGAACTTAAGAAGTATTTAGAATTGGAAAAGGATAAGATTCAATGCGTTGTAGCAAAAAATGAAATCATGAAGGGTTCTGTAGAATTTGGCCAATCTCAATCACCTTCTGTGGCTGATTACGCTGATGGAACTGATACAATGGATTTTTTATTAGGTTTAAACAATTTGTGAAAACTCTTGTGCAAGCATCAAATCCCTCTCAAAAACTGACATTTAGAAATAGCTTTTGAGTTACACGAGTTTTAATTTATTGAAAATAAGCAGTTTATATTCAAATGCATACTTAATGAAAAAAAACTGAAGAATATTAGGAAAGTTTGAAGAAAGTTTATAATTTTGCACCCCTAAAAATATAAGCAATTTTAGCGATGAGAAAAGACATTCACCCCAAAGATTACCGTTTAGTTGTGTTCAAAGATATGTCGAACGATGATACTTTCCTTTCAAAATCAACCGTGAAAACGAAAGAGACCATTGTTTGGGAAGACGGTAACGAATATCCAGTAGTAAAACTTGAGATTTCGCACACTTCACATCCTTATTACACAGGTAAGATGAAATTAGTTGACTCTGCAGGTAGGGTTGACAAGTTTAAAACACGTTACAAAAATCGTTACGAATAGTAATTTGTTTTAATAATAGATTTTATTGAAAAAGCTCATATCTATCCGATATGGGCTTTTCGGTTTTACTCCAGGACAAAACAGTTGTTTATAAAGTTTGAGTGATGCATCCTTTTTCGCCTATTTCCAATATTTTTTATCGGAATTTTGGCAAAATGAGTACAATGGAAATTTGGATAATTCTGAATATTTTCATAAAAAATCGAAAAAAATAAAATTTGACCAAACAATTAGGAATTATGCACGTTATTTCCTTATATTTGTTAAGTCAAGACGAGAATTAAAATCTAACATTATATTTTATGAATTACATCCTTTTCGATAGTGCAAATAGACCTAATTTATTACCATTGGTATTTACGCGCCCTGTGGCAGATTTGCGGTTTGGCATCCTTACCATCAGAGAAAAATGGGAAAAATACCTTGGCGTAAAAACTTCAAGTCTGACAGAAAGTTATCTTCAGATAAAATTCCCTTTAGTCGAATCTGACGAAAATATCCTGATAAATGGTTCAATTTGTCCAAACAAACCATTGGTTGTTGAAATATCAAACCTGAAATCTGGCTATTCATTGGTGAAAAATGACACAGTAATCGCAATGTGTCTTTCGAAAAATGAGCTCAAATTAATGAGTGATCCTGATAGTGATTTTGAATGTTCAACCGTTGAAACAACCGTTGAATATGATAAAATAGAACATCCATGGGACTTGTTTATGTTGAATGAAAAAGCAATTAATGATGATTTTAAGTTAATTACCAATGGTAGAAAATCTCAGGTTCTAAGTGCGACCAATAGAACAATTAACCCGGAAAATATTTTTGTTGAAGAAGGCGCTATTGTTGAGTTTGCGATTTTAAATGCCTCGAAAGGTCCGATATATATTGGAAAAGATTCCGAAGTGATGGAAGGCGCAAAAATAAGAGGTCCGTTTGCAATGTGCGAACATTCAATTTTAAAGATGGATGTTAAAATATATGGACCAACTACCATCGGACCGTATTCAAAAGTTGGGGGCGAAATAAATTCTTCAGTTATTTTTGGTTATACCAATAAAGCCCACGACGGATTTTTAGGTCATTCTGTAATTGGTGAATGGTGCAATATTGGGGCTGATACGAATACTTCTAACTTAAAAAACACTTATGAAGAAGTGAAATTGTGGAGTTATCTGGATGAGAGTTTTGTCTCCACAGGCACTCAATTCTGTGGAACAATCATGGGCGACCATTCAAAATGCGGCATCAACACGATGTTTAACACAGGCACTGTTGTGGGTGTTAATGTAAATGTATATGGTTCAGGTTATCAACGTAATTTTATCCCTTCATTTACTTGGGGAGGAACCCAGGGATTTGCTGATTTTGATCTGAAAAAGGCTGTAAAAATTGCTGAAGCTGTTTT
Source organism: Bacteroidota bacterium (assembly GCA_947505205.1). Classification (GTDB taxonomy): domain Bacteria; phylum Bacteroidota; class Bacteroidia; order Bacteroidales; family F082; genus CAJBPB01. Next base: position 80,223 of record CANNKD010000001.1, read on the forward strand.
TTCCCGTCGTTCGAAAGTATTCGGTAAGATGGATAAGGATATTTTACTTGAAATATATAATCTTACCCACAATAATCGTCGCGCCTGATTTTAGTGGCACGTTTATTGAATAATTAAGTAAAGTTTGATCTGTTATTTTGCTATTTCATTGATTTGCAACATATTTGCAGTTGTATATTGGTGAAACAGATTATAAAATTGTTTCATTTTTACTTAAACTGTCAATTTGTCTTTTATTTATGGAGAACCTATTAAATCCAAATAATATATTTTTTTCAGATTTGGCTGAATCAGATGCTGAATTTATTCCTTTGCTCTCTTCTGAGGATGAGGAAATGATGAATGCCGAAGATATTCCAAATGAATTGTCCATTTTGCCATTGCGCAATGCGGTTCTTTTTCCGGGAGTTGTGATACCAATAACTCTTGGTCGAGATAAATCGATAAAGTTGGTAAAAGATGCTTACAGAAAAGAGAAAATTATTGGGGTTCTTGCCCAAAAAGACCCATCAGTCGAGGATCCGACCATTGATGATTTGCATGAAATAGGCACAGTTGCACAAATTTTGAAAACGCTTCAAATGCCTGATGGAAATACAACCGTCATTATTCAAGGGAAGAAAAGATTTAAATTATTAGATGTCACGCAGGATGAGCCATATATGAGGGCAAATGTAGTTTCATATAATGAAAGTGGGGATATTTCTATTGACGATAAGTTTGAAGCCTTGATACAGTCAATAAAAGATCTCTCAATTCAAATTATTACCAAATCTCCAAATCTTCCTTCTGAGGCATCCTTTGCGATTAAAAACATTGAAAGTCCAGGTTTTCTGATCCATTTTATTTCCAGTAGTTTGAATATCACAAATGCTGAAAAGCAGCAACTACTCGAGGTTAATGATATAAATAAAAGGGCGAATCAGGTATTGTCATATCTAACTAAAGAACTACAATTGCTTGATTTAAAGCATCAGATACAAAGTAAAGTAAAAGTTGATTTAGACAAACAACAACGCGATTATCTACTCAATCAGCAATTAAAAACTATACAGGAAGAGTTGGGAGGTACACCTAATGAATTGGATGTAAAGAGTTTGAAAGAAAAAGGAGGTCAAAAAAAATGGTCGAAAGAGGTTAAATCTGTTTTCGAACGTGAAATGACCAAATTTCAACGAATGAATCCAATGGCTGCTGAGTATGGAATTCAACTTAATTATCTTGAATATTTAGTTGAATTACCGTGGAACGAGTATTCAGTCGATAACTTAGATTTACAAAACTCCCAAATGATATTGGATGAAGACCATTTTGGTCTGGAAAAGGTTAAAGAGAGAATTATTGAACATCTTGCCGTCCATAAAATTAAACAGGATTTAAAATCACCCATTTTATGTTTGGTTGGTCCTCCTGGAGTTGGTAAAACCTCTTTGGGAAAATCGATTGCGCGCTCTTTGGGTAGAAAATATATCAGAATGTCGTTGGGAGGTTTGCGAGATGAAGCAGAATTAAGAGGGCATCGGAAAACATATATTGGTGCAATGCCTGGTCGGATTTTGCAGAATCTTAAAAAAGTAAAAACATCAAATCCGGTTTTTGTTCTGGATGAAATAGATAAAGTCATTGGAACAAATATCAATGGTGATCCTCAGGCTGCTCTACTCGAAATACTTGATCCTGAACAAAATAACTCTTTTTACGATAATTTTCTTGAAATGGATTATGACCTTTCAAAGGTCATGTTTATTGCAACTGCAAATAATTTAAGTACGGTTCATCCAGCTTTGCGCGATCGGATGGAAGTAATCAATTTGAGTGGCTACTTAGTAGAAGAGAAAATTCTGATTGCTCAAAAACACTTGATTCCAAAGCAGTTAGAGGAACATGGGATAAAAAGAAAAGAAGTGGTTTTTTCTAAGAAAATTATAGAGAAAATAATTGAAGATTATACCAGAGAAGCAGGCGTTAGAACGCTTGAAAGACAAATTGCCCGATTAATCCGTAGCAAAGCAAAATTTATTGCTATGGAAGAGAAGTATGAAAAGAAGATTGGCAACCACGAATTGGAGAAAGTTTTAGGGATCGGTATTTTTCATGGCGATCGTATTGGTGAGACAAAAATTCCGGGTGTTGTTACAGGATTGGCGTGGACTCCTGTTGGTGGCGAAACATTGTTTATTGAAGTAAGTCTTAGTCATGGGAAAGGTGAGTTAAAATTAACTGGCAATCTTGGAGATGTAATGAAAGAATCTGCCATAATTGCCTTTGAATACATGAAATCACATGCCGAACAATTAAAAATATCACCAGATATTTTTGAAAAATGGAATGTCCATATTCATGTTCCTGAAGGTGCTACACCTAAAGATGGCCCATCAGCCGGCGTTACAATGTTTTCAGCTTTAGTATCTGCTTTCACGCATCGCAAAGCAAAATCAAATTGGGCAATGACTGGTGAAATTACTTTAAGAGGTAAAGTGTTACCAGTTGGTGGCATCAAAGAAAAGATCTTAGCGGCCAAAAGAGCAAAGATTACCGACATTATTTTATCGAAAGAAAATAAACGCGACTTCAACGAAATTAAACCTGAATATATTGATGGTGTATCTTTTCATTTCATTGAGAATATGATGGAATTGCCTTCATTGATACTTGAAAAAGAGTAAACAAATCCATTAATATGAAAAAAATTCTGGTTATTCTCGGACATCCCGTCAGAGACACCTTTGCCGATAGCCTTAAATCTGCCTATATTCAGGCAGCACAACAAACAGGAGCCACAGTTAAAGAGTTGAATTTAAGAGATTTAAAATTCGATATAAATTTCAGTGAAGGTTATAAAGGCTCACAAGATCTTGAACCTGATTTAAAATTGGCTCAGGAATTAATCATTTGGGCTGATCATTTGGTTTTCTTTTATCCTAACTGGTGGGCGACAATGCCTGCTCTGCTGAAAGGATTTATTGACAGAACATTCTTACCTGGATTTGCGTTCAAATATCGTAAAAACAATCCCCTTCCAGAAAAATTATTGAAAGGAAAATCAGCGCGATTGGTAGTTACAATGGATTCTCCTGGCTGGTATTATCGACTTTTTGTCGGTGCTCCAGGACATAAAGCTATGAGAACCGGGGTGTTGCATTTTTGCGGTATCAGACCTGTGAAAATTTCATCGATAGGTCCTGTTCGGTCATCTTCCGATAGGAAACGGGATTCGTGGATAAAGTTAATGGAACGCATTGGGAGACGGCAAAAATAGTTTTGTCTTCGTTTATCAAGAATATAAATATTTCTTTTTGATAAGTTTCAACAAGATCAATACGTAGGATACCCCTTGCATTTAACAGTTTTTGAGCCATAATTTTGTAATTTAGCAAAAATAATCAGGGTATGCCCGTGCTTTATAGGAGGTTTTTAGGCTATTTCCAAGTTGTATTTGTTTTTATTATTTTCAGCGCCTGTTCGAGAAATAGGAGTGACTCAGACGATTTGAAAATCTTTAAATACAACGAATCTTCCGGAGTAGTTACTTTAGATCCTGCTTTTGCAAAGGATCTTCCACATATTTGGTCGTGTAATCAGTTGTATAACGGCCTGGTCTCATTAGATGAAAAGTTAAATATTGTCCCTTCTATTGCCCGTTCATGGCAAATATCTGATAGTGGTAAACTATATACTTTTCAATTACGAAATGATGTATATTTCCATGATAATGAAATATTTAAAGGGGTAAAAAGAATAGTTGTCGCTTCCGATTTTGTATTTAGTTTTCAACGAATTCTCGATCCATCCATTGCATCACCTGGCTCATGGATTTTTAATTATGTCGAAAATATTAACGGTAAACCGGCTTTCGTAGCCGTTAACGACAGTGTTTTTCAAATTCGATTAAAAAATGCTTTTCCGGCCTTTCTGGGTATTTTAAGTATGACATATACTTCTGTAGTTCCAAAAGAAGCCGTGGAATTTTATGGAACTGATTTTAGGAAAAATCCTGTTGGCACTGGTCCTTTTTATTTTAAATACTGGAAAGAAGGAGTAAAATTGGTCTTACTTAAGAACGAGAATTATTTTGAAAAATTCGGAGACGACAGATTACCTTATATTCAAGGGGTTGCTGTTAGTTTTTTGGTTGATAAACAAACTGCATTTTTAGAGTTTATAAAAGGTAAACTCGATTTTATGTCGGGAATTGATGCACGTTATAAAGATGAATTACTTACCAGAGATGGAAAATTAAGAAGCAAATACCGGGATAAAATTTACCTTGAAAGTCAGCCCTATTTGAATACAGAATACATTGGTATATACATAGATACCTTGCCAGGAAAGAGAAATCAGATGCGCAATCTGGCTCTCCGGAAAGCTATAAATTATGCTATTGACCGCGAAAAAATGATTAAATTTTTAAGAAATGGAATTGGCAAACCTGGTAGCGGCGGAATGATTCCTTTTGGAATGCCAGGCTATGACGTCACCGGTAATATTGGTTACACTTACCAACCAGTAATAGCCTCTGAAATTATTAAAAAACAGCAACTTAGTGAAACAATCATAACCTTAACAACAATTGCTGAATACGTTGATTTGGCCAAATTCATCCAATCGCAATTGAATGCTATTGGATTAAAAGTGTTGGTAGAGGTTAGTCCACCCATTGCCATGAGGCAGGCAAGAGCATTAGGGAAACTTGAGTTTTTCAGGTCATCCTGGGTGGCGGATTATCCCGATGCAGAAAACTATTTGGCCATGTTTTACAGTAAAAATTTCACCCCGAATGGACCGAATTTCACGCATTACAAGAATACGACCTTCGATGATTTGTATGAAAGAGCTTCTAAAATCGACAATCTGATGAGCAGGCAAATGCTTTATCATCAAATGGATAGTATTATGATGGAAGAGTCGCCTGTCGTGATTTTATTCTACGACGAAGTACTTCGGTTTGTCAATAGTAGAATTTCTGGTTTTGAATCTAATCCCATAAATATTTTAGATTTGAGGAAGGTGAAAATCAAAACTGAGAACTAAACTTTTTCACAACAGAAAATGCTTTTATTTTTTTTCGTACTTTTGCACCCTATTTTAAATGACCGAGTGTGATGAATATTACTTTACCTGATGGTAGTGTACGACAGTATGATAGCGGTGTTTCCGCAATGGATATAGCCCTGAGCATAAGCGAAGGATTGGCACGCAATGTGCTTTCAGCTAAGGTGAATGGAGAGGTTTGGGACGCAACACGACCGATTACTTCTGATTCAAAGGTTCAATTACTCACTTGGAATGACACTGAAGGCAAAGCTACCTTGTGGCATTCTTCCGCACATTTGATGGCTGAAGCTATTGAACAGCTTTATCCCGGAGTTAAGTTTGGCATTGGACCGGATATCGAAAATGGTTTTTATTATGATATTGATACAGGCGACAAAACGCTTACGGAAGCAGATTTGCTTGATATTGAGAAAAGGATACTTGAGCTGGCTCGCGAAAAACAAACTTTCAACCGTGTAGATGTCAGTAAATCAGAAGCTTTGGCTCATTTTACAGAAAAAGGTGACGAGTATAAACTCGAATTGATAAATGATTTAGAAGATGGGACGATTACTTTATATAAAAGCGGAACATTCACCGATTTGTGCCGTGGACCGCATTTGCCAAATACAAGTTTCATCAAAGCTGTTAAATTAACGAGTCTTGCCGGAGCATATTGGCGTGGTGATGAAAAACGTAAACAATTAACCCGTGTTTACGGAATCACTTTTACAAAGAAAACGGAATTAGATGAATATCTGTTGTTGTTAGAAGAGGCTAAAAAACGTGATCATAGAAAGTTAGGTAAAGAACTTGAGTTATTTGCATTCTCACAAAAAGTTGGTTCCGGATTGCCTTTGTGGTTACCAAAAGGTGCGCAGTTACGCGAAAGACTTGAACAATATTTAAAGAAAGTTCAAAAAGAGGCAGGATATCTTCCAGTTATAACGCCCCATATCGGGAATGTTAATTTGTACAAGACATCAGGTCATTACGAAAAGTACGGACAGGATTCTTTCAGGGTCATTACCACACCTATCGAAGGCGAGGAGTTTTTCCTGAAACCAATGAATTGCCCGCATCATTGCGAGATTTATAATGTTAAACCACACTCATACAAAGAGTTACCGTTAAGATTGGCTGAGTTCGGAACTGTTTACAGATACGAGCAAAGCGGAGAATTGCATGGATTAACACGTGTACGCGGATTTACTCAAGATGATGCACATATTTTTTGCACACCTGATCAGATTAAAAGCGAATTCAAAGGTGTGATCAAGATTATCATGAAGATATTCAAAGCGTTGGATTTCAATGATTTCATTACCCAAATTTCGCTTCGCGACCCCAATAATCCTACCAAATATATCGGATCAGATGAAAACTGGGATAAGGCTGAGCGGGCAATCATTGAAGTGGCAGAAGAAGAAGGTTTGCAATCAGTTACCGCTTATGGTGAGGCTGCTTTCTATGGTCCTAAGATGGACTTTATGGTGAAAGATGCAATAGGTAGAAAATGGCAGTTAGGTACGATTCAGGTTGATTATAACCTGCCTGAGAGATTCGAATTGACCTATATTGGTGCAGACAATGAAAAACATCGTCCGGTTATGATCCATCGTGCTCCATTCGGATCGATGGAGCGATTTGTTGCAGTTTTGATTGAACATTGTGCCGGGAAATTCCCTTTATGGCTTAGTCCTGAACAGGTTATTATTCTGCCAATCAGCGAAAAATATCAGAATTATGCAGAAAAAGTTTTACAGTACCTAAAAAATTCCGATATTCGCGCCCTCATTGACGATAGGAGCGAGAAGACCGGTAAGAAAATCAGGGATGCTGAATTAAGTAAAATTCCTTATATGCTGGTAGTGGGAGAGAAAGAAGAACTTGATAATCAGGTCTCTGTACGCAAACAAGGCGGAGGCGATTTAGGAGTTTTGAGTTTGGAAGACTTTGCAACACTTATACACGATGAAGAGGAAAGATTGCAGGGCAGGTAATTGATATACAGAGAGTTAATAAACATATGTTAAATTAATATAGGAGAACCAAACTATAGCACAATTAAGAGCCAGAAAGCCGCGTGTTTTCGTGAAAAAGGAAGATCCACATTTTATAAACGGCAGAATTACATCACCTATGGTTCGTGTTGTTGGCGAAAATGTTGAGCCTGGAATTTTTCAGTTGCGTGAAGCTTTAGCCATGGCAGATGCACAAGGATTTGATCTTGTTGAGATATCACCAACTGCGAATCCTCCAGTTTGTAGAATATTGGATTACAAGAAGTTTCTTTTTGAATTAAAGAAAAAACAAAAAGAGATTAAAGCAAAGTCAGTCAAAATTGTGGTTAAAGAGATTCGTCTTGGACCGAATACGGATGACCATGACTTTGATTTTAAACTGAAACACGCTATAAGGTTTCTTGAAGAAGGTGCTAAAGTGAAAGTTGATGTCTTTTTCAGAGGACGTTCAATTGTATATAAAGATCAGGGAGAGTTAATACTATTGAAATTTGCACAGGAACTTGAAGAATTTGGTAAGGTTGAACAATTGCCAAAACTTGAAGGAAAACGCATGATTATGATGGTTGGCCCTAAAAAAAATTAGAATTCATTTAACCTAAATAAATATAAGTAATGCCAAAAATGAAATCAAAATCCGGCGCCAAAAAGCGTTTTAAATTAACCGGCACCGGAAAGATCAAAAGGAAGCATGCTTTCAAAAGTCACATTCTTACCAAGAAATCGACTAAACGTAAGCGCAACCTTACTTATTCTACTCTTGTTCATAAAACTGATGAAAAGAACATCAGAGAAATGCTACAAGGCTAACAAATCAATTGTTTAACTCAGTCATAGCAGATAAAGTTCTCCTGGGGAGGCGCTATGGTGATAAAAATTTAAAAAAATGCCAAGGTCAGTAAATGCAGTTGCCGCAAGGGCAAAGCGAAAAAAACTTTTAGAAAAGACAAAAGGTCAGTTCGGAAGTAGGAAAAATGTATGGACAGTAGCGAAAAACTCCTACGAAAAAGGTCAACAGTATGCCTATCGTGACAGACGTACCAAAAAGAGAAATTTCAGATCACTCTGGATTCAGCGTATCAATGCTGGTGTGAGGGAATATGGATTATCGTATAGTGTTTTCATGGGAAAAATCCATGAACATAATATTGAATTAAGCCGTAAAGTGTTAGCCGATTTAGCACTTAACAATCCTGAAGCCTTCAAAGCAATCGTTGATTCTGTAAAATAGATTATTGTGAAGTATATAAAAAAAAGCTGCCAGTTTAGGCAGCTTTTTTTTATGTCATTTTCTCAATTAATCCCCATCTTTTCATCTTTCGATCTAAAGTTTGCCAACTAATGTTCAGTAATAAGGATGCTGCTGTTTTACTGTAATTACATGAAACTAATGCTTTCTCAATAGCACTGCGTTCAATAATTTCCAGGTCAAAAATATCATTATTCAGGTTAGCAATATTGCCATTAGATTTATTTATTTTGTCAAAATGACTCATTTCCAGCTTTTTACCATCACAAAGGATGACTGCCCGTTCAATGATATTCCGTAATTCACGGATATTTCCAGGATATTGATATTCCATCAAAAAAGTCAGTGCCTCAGATTGAATACCGTTAATAATCTTTTTCATTTTATGCGCATAATAATCAGTAAAATGACTGACGAGGATTGGAATATCTTCCATGCGATCGCGCAAAGGAGGCAAATGAATGATAAAAGTACTTAATCGATGAAACAAATCATGACGGAATTTTTTCTCTTCAATCAACATATCAAGCTTCTGATTAGATGCAGCTATCACCCTGATATCTACATCAATGGCTTGATGTGAGCCAACTCTGCTGACCTTTCTTTCTTCCAGCGTTCGGAGCAATTTAGCCTGCTGCGTTAATGGCATATCACCAATTTCATCCAAAAATAAGGTTCCTTTGTTAGTTACTTCAAACCATCCGGCTCTTTCGTCAAAGGCACCCGTAAAGGACCCTTTTTTATGCCCGAAAAATTCACTTTCGAATAAACTATCAGTAATTGCAGAGCAATTTACCGAATGAAATAGATTCTTATTTCTACTGCTCAGGTGGTGAATACCGTGCGCAACCAACTCTTTTCCCGTTCCGCTTTCACCCAGAATCAGCACTGAAGTATTTTCGGTAGTAGCGATTCGTTTCATATCGTCCAATACCTTTTTAATTGCAAAACTCTCGCCAATCATTGGAGTGCTCATTCCGTTATATAGTCTTTCAGAAAGTATGGAAACACTTGTATTATAATTAGTTAGTTGTTTATTTAGCTGAATAAACCGATTGGTGCGAAAGATGGCCTGACTCATATCAATGAGCCGAAATGGTTTTTGAAAGTAGTCAGATGCTCCGGATCGAAGAGCTTCAATCACACTTTTCATATCGCCATGACCCGAAATAATAATCACTTCGATAGTAGGATAGGTTTTTTTTATTTTCTTGAGAACCTCAAGTCCATCTATTTCGGGGAGCTTGATATCAACAATTGCAATGTCGATGGATTCTTTTTCAAGAATCATGAATGCCTCGGACGGTAGCTCGGATTTCCAGATATTGAATTCGTTTTTGAGAAGAAATTCTCCTATTTCATCCCGAACCCTCCGTTCGTCATCTAGGATTAATATATTGATATTCTGCATTTTAATCTAACTATTTACGGGGATACTTATTGTAAATTTTGTATATTCATTCTCAACACTTTCCACATCAATTTTTCCTTTCATTCGGTTTATGATTCCATACGAAATGGATAATCCTAATCCTGTGCCTTCAGCTGCAGGTTTTGAAGTGAAGAATGGATCGAAGATTCGTGTGATAATGTTTGTGGAAATACCGATTCCATTGTCTGTTAATTCAAGGATTATATGCTGGTTCTCGAGTTTTGAAGTTATTTCAATATATTTTTCAAAATTTAGTTGACCATTCGCAGACTTTCGTTCGAGCGCAAACTTCGAATTACTAAACATATTTAAAAGTACTTGTTCGAGTTGAAAAGGGCTACCAAAAATATAAAGAGGCTCACTACAGAGATGCAACCGAATAAAAATATTATTGTTCGTGTAATGATGAAGAACCAAAGATACTGAATTTTCAACAACCGAATTTATTTCAACCGTTTCGTAGTTAATTTCTTGATTATCACGCGAGAATACCCGAACATGGTCGATGATTTTTTGTATTCTTTCAATATCACTGAAAATCAGGTTGATTTTAGTTTTAAGGTAGTCGTTTGTAAGCAAACCCGAATCAAGTTCATGTAAAATATTGTCTAAACTAAAAGAAACTCCTCCAAGTGGTTGATTTATTTCATGTGAGATACCAGCTGATAGCTCACCCAGCGATTCAAGCTTGTTTTTTTGGATTAACAATTCTTGTTGCATGGCAATTTGTTTAAACTCTTGTTTCACACGATCTTCGAGGTGTAAATTCAGCTCACGAAGTTCATTTTCAACATCTTTTCGGCTTTGAATATCGGTGATGAATGTTAATAATGAAGGTTTTCCATCCCATTTTAAAACATTCGATTCAATTTCGACCCATTTCGTTTTACCAGATGCAGTAATAATTTGAATGTCATAGGTTGCTGGCGTGTCTTGGCCATCAATTCGACTATTATAGTTGTTGATTGCCAACTGTTTAAAATCTTCATGTATAAAATCTTCAAAACTATGTCCTATCATTTCTTTAGGAAGGAAACCCGTAATTTCATAAGCTTTGGGATTGATGAATCGGATAACTTTATTTCTTGAAAGTAAGATTCCATCATTCCCTTTTTCAAAGATTAGGCGGTATTTTTCTTCACTGTCACGTAAAAGACTTTCAGCGATATTTTTTTCGGCAATTTCATATTCAAGCTCTCGGGTTCGCTCAAAAACCCTTTTCTCAAGGTCTTGATTCAACTGTTTTAACTCAGCTTCGATTTGTTCGCGATGTATGGCAGTTCCAATGATATTTGCTGCGGTGATGATCGCATTTGTTTCAACTGCAGTCCATGTTCGCTCATTAATGCAGTCATCAAAACCAATGAATCCATACCAGATATTGTTAACGAATATTGGAACTATCAATACACTTACAATATCTTGTTGTTCGAGAATTTCGCGCTCAAATTGGGAAAATTCTTTAATCGCACCAGAAATAATATGATGCTTTCCAAGAATTTCAATCCACCTTGAAAATGGCGAATCAGATAATTGAACTCCATGAAGATCAGGATTATCAATTTGTGGATGTATGTTTTCCGCAGCCCATTCATGTGTTTGGTTGCAGAATATCGAGTCGTTTTCAATATAATTTTCAAAAATATAAACACGGCTTACCTCGGTTGACTGTCCAAATTGAGAAAGTATTTTATTTATAATTTGTCTGTTAAATCCGTAATAAAGAATTAGTTCTGCGGCATCACTGACCGTTTGGAGAACCTTTTCGTTACGAAAAAGTTCGTTTTCAACAATTTTTCGTTTTTGTGTTTCAATCTGAACATTCCGCTCCATTAAAATTTCACGGGCTTGTTCATCTATTGTCTGAAACAGACGCTCAGTGTCAACGGGTTTAAGTAAGAATCCTTTGACTCCATTCTCAATGGCACGCATAAAATAGTGTGATTCACCATAAGCCGACATGATTATGATTCGGGCGTTTGGATTGTCGGCTCTTATCTTACGAGCTAAATCTAAACCATTCATCACGGGCATTTTTATGTCGGTAATAATCAAATCCGGCTGGTGTTCTTTGTATAAATTAAAGGCTTCTTCACCATCTTCAGCCAGATAAATTTGTTTTACCTTATCTTCAAGAATTTTGTGGTAAATGCTTCTAAGTACCAGTTCGTCCTCAACATAAAGAAGTGAAATGTCGCAATAGTTCATAATGAATTACATATTTATAGACTCAGTGATACTTTTTCTCACCGGCATCAACAAAGGTATTCAAATAATTTGATGGTGGAGGAATGGGACAAGACCATTTATGGGAATAAGCACAATAGGGATTATACGCAGAATTAAAATCAATTGTAACAGAATCATTATCAGCTATTTCTAAATCAATAAATCTACCTCCGCCATAACTTGAAATCGAATTCGTCTTATCTTTGAATGGAAGAAACAGATATTTTGATTGTGGATTCTTCTTCAGTAAATCCATATTTTGAAATGCAGTTAGATCATGCAATGTGTCATTGATTTTGAAAGATAGCAGCGCATATTTCCTGTATTCCGGAAGTCGTGCGGTTGAAGTTGGCATTTTAAAAATGGGCGACGAGGTGTCGATACTAATTTTTGCTTTTATTTTCCATTTTTCCTGAATCAGAAAATAGGATAATCCTCTAAATAATTGAATATCTGATTTTAGCAAAGGAGATCGTAAACTGTCAGAAAATTCTTTGTCTTTTGAGAATCGTTGTTTTTGAATGAGATCAATATCTCTCCCTATTCGTATTTCTGACCGAATCTCATCTTCATTTGGACGAAAGAAAACAGAAGAGTAGAGGTAACTGATTAATTCACTGCTTACTATGCGAAAACCATAGCTGGTTTTATACCAAATATCAGGCGTGTAAGAAATGTCTGTATCAGCAACAATTCCAATTTTATAATTTCCAAAAGCAAGCCTGAACATTAAACTTGAACGGCGTGCATGCGCCCCAACGGTATATAAATCAAAATCTTTGTCTGGAATTTTGCCATTCTCCATTGCCATTTTTAGAGCAATAGCAGTGGTATAAGTACGGTCTCGAACAATTGTTGAAGGGATGCTAACTGTATAAATTGAATCGCGGAAATACATTTCACGCATGCTTCTGGCAGATGCATCTGCCATATTAGAATAAGGAGATGAAAATGCCCATTGTGTTATTGGTACTCCGGTGATTACCATGTATTTGTAATTGTATTTATAATAATAATCGATCGCTTTTTTAAGACCATATTCAGGAATCCATCCTTCAACGACCAGAATATCAGAACTCGTTGGCCGTGAAATGGCCAGATAATCATAGGTGTGTTCGAAAAGTAAATAAACGATTATAATGGGCAATAGTATCAGCATCAGCCAGCCTGATATGGTTGGCATAAATACCTTTCTCCTTTTGAAAAACACGGAAATATATTTATTAAAACTCATCAATAAGAAAGTTAATTTTGCAGAAAAAATGACCAAACATGGGATTAAAGTTAGATAATATTCGGAAAAATTACCAAAAAAGTAAATTAGTAGAAATAAACCTTCCGGAATCACCCATTGAGTTGTTTGAGCTTTGGTTTCAAGATGCAATCAATTGTATTGAAAATGAGCCGAATGCGATGGTATTATCCACTGTTATGAATAATAAACCATCTGCAAGGGTTGTATTATTGAAAGAATTATTTGAAGAGACTTTTGTGTTTTTTACGAATAATAATAGTAGAAAAGGTATTGAAATGGAACAAAATCCGTTTGTTGCACTAACCTTTTTTTGGCCATTTCTCGAAAGGCAGGTTAGGATTGAAGGTGAAGTGGAGGAAACTTCTGCTGAAATTTCAACGTCCTATTTCAACAGCCGACCAGAAGACAGTAGGATTAGTGCCATTATTTCTTCCCAGTCGCAAATTATACCTTCACGAGAATCACTTGAAAGCCGATTCCTTGAATTTAAAAAAAATAACCAACTCATTCAAAAACCTATACATTGGGGCGGTTATTGCTGTAAACCGACAGCTATTGAATTTTGGCAAGGTGGTGAGCATCGTCTTCACGACAGGATTAAGTATTCTAAGGAAACCGAAGGATGGAAAATTGTTCGGTTGTCACCATAGCTAATATGTTGAATGGTAACGATAAAATTATTACTGGTGTTGCGGACGAAGTAAGTCGTTAACTGTTTTCACTGGATTGAAAGTGATGATAGGAGTTTCAACAAAAATCGTGATCCAATCTGCCATGGCACCATTCCAAAGCCCGGGCAATTCCAAAGCTTTTAAGTCGCGTCCATCTTTCGATTTTACAGAGATGAAGCCTGTTTCATAATCTATAAAATCCTTGAGATTAAATTTTTCTCCTTTAAAATTATAAACACTGCACACCAAATCGACAGGATTGAAATGAGTGGCATGGGTTGTAATCTTCTTTTGACTTTCGTTTTGGAGATCCATCTGCGACGATTCAACGATCTGTAATGAAATATCACCTTTACTGTTCTTTACCCAGAATGGGCCTCCGCCAGGTTCTCCTTCATTTTTAACCATTCCGCAAATCCGCATGGGCCGGTTTAAGAGCAGATACAAACTTTCAACCTGTTCAATCTCACTTAATCCGTTGAATGAATCAGGAATATTGATCATTAATTCATTGGTTGCGAACGATTTAACTTCATCAATTTCCTCTTTGGTCACGAATCCATCATCTAATAAATCCAAAAATTCAAAAGACCTGATTTGAAGATCAATAAGAAGCCCGCCAATGACTTTTTTGTAAACGTAAGTTTTTTCTCGAAGATGATCAGGAACGATATTGTCGATGTTTTTGATAAAAATGATTTCTTCATTCAAATCATTTAGGTTTTCAATGAGTGCACCATGGCCGCCCGGTCTGAAGAGTAAACTATTGTCATCATTTCTGAATGGATTATTTTCCAAATCAACGGCAATCGTATCAGTATAAGGTTTTTGTTCGGAGTAACTAATTGCATATTTAACATCAAATGCCTTTTCATATTTTGGTAAAATTCCCTCAATCGTTTGTTCAAACTTCAATCTATGTTCAGGAGAAATTGTGAAATGGACTTTAGCTAATCCGTTTTCGTCAGTGCAATATTTAGCTGCTTCAACCAAATGTTCCTCAATTGCAAAGCGGTTTCCGTCAGGGTATGCATGAAATCTGAGTAAAGCTTTTGGAAGATTTCCATATCCTAAGCCATCATCATACAGATAGTTTTTTAGGATTTCATCATATTTCTTCTGTTCGATTAAGGTATTGATATTTAATCCTTTTGATTCGATTGATTTGCATAACTCAGGATAGAAAGCAAAGTTTTTAATGTTTTTAAAGAAATACCCAACACTGTTAAAATCACTTTCACTTTCAAGTTTTTCAATAGCTGAATTGCTTCCGTCAAAATTTTGGATAAACTCGAATAAATTCTTAAACATTCGGCTTGCTGCTCCGGATGCTGGAACAAATTTTAAAAGATCGAATTTGTCTTTTTCTGCATCAAAATGATTCACGAGATCATGAACTCTTTCTTCAGTGAGGCAAAGAATACCATCCTTTTCTGTTGCTGCGCGAATGAGGTTGATGAACGGAAACCCATTTTTAAAGTCATTAACTTGTTGGTTTATCTGTTCTTCCGAAATATTTTTAATCGAAATCTGAAGTTTGTCTTCTGCTGTCAATCTAAAATTCATGGTATAATTGATTTAAATCAATTCCAAAATTACATAATCATTCGCGTTAATTGCTTTTTAATATTAAAAAAGTGTTCGAGAGGAGATTTTTTTATTGGCTTAGATGAAAAATATGCTAATTTTGCGCCACATAAAAGCCCAGATGGCGAAATTGGTAGACGCACCAGCTTGAGGGGCTGGCGCCGGTTACGGTGTGCAAGTTCGAATCTTGTTCTGGGCACAGTTTTTAAAGACTGTGTTGTTTTTTTTGCCCAAGTGGCGGAATTGGTAGACGCGCTACATTCAGGGTGTAGTAACCGCACGGTTGTGTAAGTTCGAGTCTTATCTTGGGTACAGTAGCCGTCGGCAATTTATGCCGGCGGCTTTTTTAATGATATAATGTAAATGCAATAGCGAATTCTATTGAAATAGAAGGCTATCGGATTCATTTTCGTAAATTTGCTTCATATAACCATTTTCTATGCG
>CANNKD010000002.1 GCA_947505205.1 Bacteroidota bacterium
TCAACTCATCAACCTTTCAACTCATCAACCTTTCAACCCTTAAACAATGTCACCGATCCACCTAACCGAAACCGTTCGCGATGCTTTGCAGGGAATTGAAAAATTCATTCCAACTGCCAAGAAAATCGAATATATTCGGGCATTATTAAAAGTTGGTTTCGATTGCATTGATATCGGAAGTTTTGTTTCGCCAAAGGCTGTTCCACAGATGGCAGAAACAGCGCAAGTGATTCAAAATCTGAATTTTACTGATAGTAAAACCAAAGCGATGGTGCTGGTTGTAAACGAACAGGGGGCTGAACGTGCCACTCAATTTCCATTTATTACCGATATTTCCTATCCTTATTCTGTTTCGCCCACGTTTTTACAACGCAATCTGAAAATGGACACTGTTCAATCGAAAAAAACCATCAATTCTATCTCAGAATCTGTCAAAACTTCCCGATTGAACTTCGTTGTTTATCTTTCGATGGGATTCGGAAATCCGTATGGTGACGATTGGAGTTTGAATTTGTTAACCGACACAGTACGTGAGTTTTATAAACTTGGAATCAGAAAAATGCCTTTGTCGGATATTTTGGGTGAAGCATCTCCAGAAAGAATTTTTGAAGTATATAATACGCTTATTCCGCCTTTTCCGGATGTAGATTTTGGCCTGCATCTGCATACAAAACCAACTGAAAGTTATGCGAAACTGGAATCAGCATACGAGGCAGGTGTTCGTAGTTTCGAAACTGTCTTGAATGGACTTGGGGGTTGTCCGTTTGCTGCCAACGAAATGGTTGGCAATCTCAGCACACAGGATTTCGTCGCTTTTTGCGATAAAAAAAATATTCCTCTTAACCTTGACAGATCAGCATTGGCAAAGGCCATAGAAATAGCTTCAGGATTGACAAATTAGAATCCTGAGTTTCTATTCGGTTTGCTCATCCGTTTGTTCATATTTTTTCTGCAGCCATATATAAACAGGAATTCCGGTGAGAATCAAAATCATGCCAATAGCGGCTTCACGTGGGCGAGTATAAACAGTGTTTATGAGAAACAAAGCACAGAAAATCACATAAATTGCCGGAATAATGGGATATCCCCATGCCCGATAAGGCCGGTGTGCGTTGGGCATAGATTTGCGTAAGATAAACACACCCAATCCGTTAGCTCCATAAAAGATGAAAATTGCGAAAATGCTCATATCGGTTAGCTGATCAAATGAACCCGAAAGCACGAGAATTGCAGCCCAGATTCCTTGAATGAGCAAGGCATTTTGGGGAACTTTACTTTTATTCAATTCGCCAACTTTTGCAAAAAACAAACCTTCCTTTGCCATGGCATAATAGGGGCGGGCACAGGTTAAAATTTGAGCATGTGTGCAACCCAATGTTGTAATAAAGATTAGTAATGAGATGAACAATGCGCCATTATTTCCCCAAAAACTTCGTACCACTTCCACAGCCGCAATTTTATCACCAGCAGCGTGAATCGCTTCGAATGATTCAATGGGTAAAACTGCTAGATAGGTTGCGTTGATTAATAAATAGATTGTTATAATAATTCCTAATCCAATGGCGATTCCAACCGGAATAGATTTGTGCGGATTTTTAACTTCCCCGCCAACATAACCAATATTGTTCCAACCCTGATATGCCCAGAAAGCAGCTAACATGGCCGTGAAAACCGCACTGGTGGTTACTGAATACCCATTCGTGGTATGCAGCGATAAACTTCTCGAAATGCTTGCTATATCGCTATTTAAACCAAAACCAATTATGACAAGGATGCCAAATATTACCAGCAAAACCAGTGCATTTCCAAGACTGGCACCGGTTTTAACTTTTTTGGTATTAAACCACGTCAATGAAAGAATGATGAAAATAGCAAGAAGTTTTACCGTGGCATTGTCGAACGGATAAAACACGCCGCCAAGCGTGAAAGTTGCCAGGGATGTGAAAAGTGGAGGTAAACCTAAGATGTTGTTAAACGATTCGGCACAAACATAAGCGATGGATGAAATGGCCGCTGTATTAGCCACTGTGAAGAGAGACCAACCGTAAATAAATGAAAAAAAGCGGTTATAAATACGTTTGAAATAAGCATACTCGCCACCTGTATTGGCCAATAATCCGGTAATTTCGGCATAACTTAAGGCACCAAAAAGGGTAATTAGACCTGCAAAAACCCAGGCTAATAATATCCATCCTGATGAATGAAGACCATCCGCCATGGGCGCTACCTTTTTATAAACACCTGATCCAACAACACTTGCAATTACTATTCCAACAACATACCGTAATCCAAGTGACCGAACAAGCGTGTTTTTTGAAGCCATTTTTAATGATTTTGGTTAAAATTGAAGAAAAGTCTTGAAAAATTCCTTAAATCAAAACGAAGATATGTATAAATGGAATATTTGTAACAATTCAATCAATTTTTAACGGATACAATCTGTTTTCCATAAATTTACCGAAAAAAATCATGCATAATAAAACTGCTATTATTACCGGAGCCAGCAGCGGTATAGGAAAAGCCTGTGCGTTTCGTTTTGCTTCAGAGGGTTGGAACCTTGTTTTGGCTGCCCGCAGAACTGAAAAACTCACAGAACTTAAGGAAGAATTGGAGGCAAAGTATCATGTAAAAGTTCTTTGTTTAACACTTGACGTCACAAACAAAAATAGCGGACAAACCTTGGCTGAATTTATTGAAAAACAAGCTATTAAACCAGATTTGTTAATTAATAATGCCGGACTTGCTGTTGGCTTAGGGCCCTTTCAACAAGGTGAAGTTAACGATTGGGAACGTATGATTGATACCAATATCAAAGGGTTGTTATACATCAGTCGGGCTATTGCACCCATTTTTGTTGAGCAGGGTTATGGGCATATTATTAATCTGGGATCGGTAGCCGGCAAGGAAGCCTATCCCAATGGAAATGTGTATGTTGCTTCCAAATTTGCCGTTGACGGATTAACAAAATCTATGCGGATGGATCTGATGCCACACGGAATCAGGGTGAGTCAGATTGCACCCGGTGCAGTTGAAACCGAGTTTTCACTTGTCCGGTTTAAAGGAGATGAATCGCGTGCTAACAGCGTTTATGATGGGTTTGTGCCTCTCAAAGCCACTGATATAGCCGATGCAGTGTTTTATGTTGCAAGTACACCAAAACATGTGAATATCAACGATCTGGTAATCATGCCTACAGCACAAGCAAGTGCTATGCTGCTCAAAAGAGATGCATAATTAACATTGCAATCATATAGAATATTCCTTAATATTGTCGGATTAAAGAATTGACACCTTTTCTTTTTTCAAAAAATAACGATAAATTACGTATTTATGGATGCAACAATTACGCGAATCTTCGATTTACTCCCTCATTATCAGGAAAAGTACATTCCAAAACCCGATGCTATTGCTGGTAAAGAAAATGGTGAATGGGTGAAATATTCAATCGACCAAATGAGAACCATTGTTGACGAAATCAGCTATGGCTTGTTGGCATTGGGTGTTGGTAAACATGATAAAGTAGCGACTATTTCGCCGAATGTTCCCGAATGGAATTTTATTGATATGGCTGTGCTTCAGATTGGTGCAATTCATGTTCCGGTTTATCCAACGATCAGTGAATCTGACTATAAATACATTTTAAATCATTCCGAAGTGAAGGTTGCTTTCATTCTGGGAGCTGATCTCTATCGAAAGATAAAACATATTCTGCCCGAAGTTCCACAATTACAAAATATCTACACTTTTCGTCCGGTGGAAGAGGTGAATCATTTGAGCAAACTCATCGAAATTGGCAAAGCGAATGCAAATCCAGAGAAACTAAAAGAGATCAAGGACAGTATTGCGCCTTATGACACAGCAACAATTATTTACACTTCCGGAACAACCGGAAACCCAAAAGGAGTGATGCTTTCACACCATAATTTGTTGAGTAATGTGAGCGCCGTTTATAGGTTTTTTCCAATCGACCAAACAAATAAGGCACTGAGTTATTTGCCATTGTGCCATGTTTATGAAAGGACAAATATTTACATTTATCTTTATCTGGGAGTTTCGGTCTATTATGCCGAAAATATGGCCACAATTGCTGATAATATTCGTGAAATTTCGCCCGAGATTTTAACAACAGTTCCCCGATTGCTCGAAAAAGTATATGATAAAATAATGGCTAAAGGAATGAAGTTAAAAGGATTACAGAAACAAATATTCTTTTGGGCACACGATTTGGGATTGAATTACAAAGAAAATGGGAAGAACAGCCTTTTCTATAAAATACAGCTTCACATTGCAAATAAATTGGTTTTTTCGAAATGGCGCGAGGCACTTGGCGGAAAAATGCGCGTAATTGTCAGTGGAGGTGCTGCTATCCAACCCCGATTGATCAAGGTGTTCACGGCAGCAAAAATACCCGTTTTGGAAGGCTACGGCCTTACCGAAACATCGCCTGTGATTGCCGTAAACACGCTTGAAACCGGCGGAACGATGTTCGGAACTGTTGGTGCGGTCATCGACAATGTTGAGGTTCTGATATCACCCGAAGGGGAAATTTTGGTTAAAGGACCTAATGTTATGCAGGGCTATTTTAAAGATCCTGAATTGACAAATACTGCTATCGATGAACAAGGCTGGTTTCATACCGGCGACGTCGGACTGATTGAAAGCAGTGGTCATTTGAGAATCACTGGTCGTATCAAAGAGATTTTTAAAACTTCCATGGGTAAATATGTGAGTCCGGCTCTCATCGAAAACAAATTCAAAGAATCGCCTTTCATCGATAGTATTATGGTGATTGGTGAAAATCAAAAATTTGCAACCGCACTCATCGTACCCAATTTCGACTATTTAAGAACCTGGTGTGTCATCAAAGAAATAAATTATACATCTGACAGTGAGATGATTATGAATAAGGAAGTCAGGACTCGTTTTCGTAAAGAAATAGAACATTACAATTCATTTTTCGGTGATTACGAGCAAATCAAAAAGTTTGACCTGACGGATCATGAATGGACAGTGCAATCGGGCGAACTCACTGCTAATTTGAAATTGAAAAGGAGTTTTATCACCTCAAAATACGATGCCAATATCAATCAACTTTACAACAACTGAGTGTGATAATCTTTAGGTTGATGCCCTTCCCTGCCCGATGGTCAGTCTGGGACTACACTCAGGGTGACAAGTTGATGGGTTTTCATTAACTTTAGCTCACTTTTTTTACACTTTAAGTACTTTAGGCACTCTAAGTACTTTAGGCACTCTAAGTACTCAAGGCACTTTAAGTACTTCTGCTCACTTCTTTAATGTAATATCTTAAATATCATCTCTTTATATAATTCCCCAGCTTCAATATTTTGACTTCCAAGACCTTTGCCTTTGAGGTCATATTCGCGGAGTAGAGCGATGATCTCGACTAATTTGCCGATAGAATAGTTTCGCGATGCTGTTAAATAATCTTCCAGAAAAAATGGATTTACACCCAATAATCCGGCAATGGCATTCTTCGATTTATCGGGCGCATAATGAATTTTTAACACCTTTAAAAAATAGCCATATAACAGAACTACAATCATTTGTATTGGATTATCCTTGACGTTTGCTCCAAAATGATTGATGATTTGATTGGCTTTTAAAATATCTTTCCTGCTCAACGCTTTTTGCAATTCGAAAATATTGAAATCCTTCGAAATACCTGTATTCCTCTCCACATCATCCTCCGATATCTGAGATTTCACCGGTAGATTGATCATCAGCTTTTCGAGCTCATTTCTAATCTTGTGCAAGTCGTTTCCAAGGTAATCTGCCAACATCTGGCAAGCTTTCTGGTTGATGTTGTAATTGCGCTGTTGCAGATATTTGACAATCCAGTCAGGGATATTGTTGTCGTACAATTTCTTCGACTCGAACAAAACACCATGTTTGGCAACTTGTTTGGGGAAATTTTTACGCCCGTCCAGTTTCTTATATTTGTAATTAATGACCAAAATCGTGCTTTTTGGTATTGCCGTCAACAGTGGTTCTAATTTCTCGATGTCTTTCACATCCTGGGCTTCTTTTACGATAACAAGCTGATAATTACCCGTCATAGGATAGCTAAGCGCTTGATTGGAAATGGATTGAACATCAACATCGCGCCCATAAACCACAATCAGATTAAAATCTTTGTCACTTGGTTCGAGCACGGTATCTTCAAGAAGATCGGAAATGGAATCGATAAAATAAGGTTCTTCTCCCATTAAAAAATAGAAGGGTGCATACACCTTGTTGCGAATGTCTGTATTGATTTGTTCGAAAGTCACCGGATTCAAGCTGCTATTAAAAACGAAGATGTTTTACTGTTAAACCTTGATTGATAAGATGTTGCAAAGCATCGATGCCAATGCGAAGATGTTCTGAAACAAAACGTTGGTTCACCCTACGGTCGCTTTCCGAGGTCTTAATTCCCTCAGAAACCATTGGTTGATCCGAAACCAACAAAAGTGCTCCGGTTGGTATTTCATTGGCAAAGCCAACGGTGAAAATGGTTGCTGTTTCCATATCGATGGCCATACTGCGCGTTTTCACAAGGTACTCTTTAAATTCTTCATCGTGCTCCCAAACGCGGCGGTTGGTCGTGTAAACGGTGCCTGTCCAGTAATCATGTTCGTGATCGCGAATACTGGTTGAAATAGCTTTTTGCAGACTAAAGGCCGGCAAGGCAGGCACTTCAACAGGTAGATAATCGTTTGAGGTTCCTTCGCCCCGAATGGCAGCGATAGGAAGTATGAAATCGCCTAATTTGTTTTTCTTTTTCAATCCGCCACATTTTCCTAAAAACAAAACTGCTTTTGGGTGAATCGAGCTCAGCAGATCCATGATAGTTGCGGCATTGGCACTTCCCATGCTGAAATTAATGATCGTGATATCGCCCGAAGTGGCACATGGCATTGGATGATCGTTTCCAACGATTGGAACATTATGCCATTCGGCAAAAAGCTCCAGATACTGATGAAAATTTGTCAATATGATATACTCGCCAAACTCATCATTTTGCAGTCCGGTGTAGCGAGGCAACCAATTATCAACGATCTCCTTTTTCGTCTTCATATTCTGTCAGTTTTGATCAACAAAAGTAGTGCTTTTTTTCGGCAGGTTGATTTGATCGCTTCCATTGGAAAGTGGAGTATTATTGATTCCTGTCATGTAATTCATTGTTCTAACTTAACATTTTGCCATGAACGAGATTTTGCTAATTTTACTATCTGACACAATGTTTTGCAATGGAATGGTTTAAGGTTAAAGTTGAAGATGGAAAAAAGCTGGTATTCGATCCAATCCGTCGAAAATATGTTGCATTAACACCCGAAGAGGAAGTTAGGCAGCATACACTATTTCAGCTTGTTACAATGATGAAAGTGCCTAAAAGCCTGATTGCCGTGGAGTATTCATTCCACTTGAACGGACTGAGTAAACGTTGCGATATTGTTGTATTCACCAAAGAAGGGAAGCCTGTTATGATTGTAGAATGTAAATCAGCCTCAGTGGAAGTCAACCAAAAAGTGCTCGAACAGGCGGCTCGGTACAATTTTAAACTGAAAGTGAACTTTCTTATGTTGACAAACGGAAGAAATCAATACTATTGCTTTATAAACGAGAAGGAGCAAAAACTACAATACCTTGAGCAGGTACCAGATTACAAGGATATTTGTAAAGGAAACCATTTATAATACATGTTTGATTGAGGTAAATGGGATTGTTTGGAATAAAATGAAAAAGTGAAACTGATTTTTAACGAGTAAGTGACATTCATGAAAAGCTTTAAAAAATATAAGATCAAATTATGCTCAGCAATCTTATTTTGTTGTTTTTCAGGTTTATTATTGCTGTCTGAAGCTGTTGCTCAATCAACCGAAAATGAGGTAAAATCGGCTGAAGAGTTGTTGATCCTTTCTAAAAAATCCTTGTCCGATTCACCGATTAATGCTTTTGATTACAGTCAGAATGCTTTGCATATTGCACTTGATCTTCAAAATGACAGCTTAGTGGCAAAAAGCTATAAGGCTTGTGGCACAGCCTGTTATCAACTTAAAAATTATCCTCAGAGCCTCGTATATTGGGATTCGGCTTTGATCTTTTTCGAAAAGACAAACAACACCCGACAGATTGGATTAGTATTGAATAATCTTGGAATTGCACACGGCATACTTGGTCATTATCAGACTTCAGTCGATTATTTGATCAAAAGTCTCCAAACGAAACGCCAACTGAATGATTCCGTTGGAATGGCTCATATTTATAACAATCTGGGTTCAATTTATTATAAACTAAATGCATTTAAAGAGGCACTTCCTTATTTCGAAATGGCTACTGAAATTGCAACCAAATGTCAGGATTTCACAACGGAAATGAATACGACAAATAATATCGGATTGATATACACAGAGTTAGGAAGATATGATGAAGCTTTGAGGTTACTGAAAAAGACAATGATGCTTGCCGGTGAATCAGGAAACACTCAAATATTGGCAGGTGCAATTCAAAATATTGGGAATGTTTTCCTTTTCAAGAATATGAGCGACAGTTCGCTTTATTATTTTAACAAGGGTCAAATGCTTTTTGAGAAAATTGGCATCGAAAGTGGCCAAACCAAACTTGGTATCGGAAAATCGTGGGCTTTAAAAGGAAACCATGATAAAGCTCTCATCGCTTATCATGAGGCATTGAGAATTGGCGAAAAATCTGGAGATCAGAAGCTTCGGGTTGACGCACTCCGCAATATTTATGAAGCATCCAAGGCAAAAGGGAATAGACTGTTGGCCTATGAGGCATCTGAAAGATATATCAGTTTATTCGATTCGGTGAAAATTCTTTTCGATTCAACAGCCATCATGAATTTAATGGCTAAAAACGAAGTGAATGAAAAAATGCTTGAGATAGAATCACTTACAAAGCGCAATATCGAACACGAACAACAACTTGTCTCCCAAAAAAAATTGCTCAATACCCAAAAAACTTTACTGTTTTTATGTATTGTAACGATTATAATTTTTATCGGACTTGTATTTCTACTGCTCAGATTAAGTAGGAAATACAAGAAAACATCCATTGAATTGGAGGAGCAAAACCGTGTTAACTTAAAAACCAGCACCGACCTTCGCGTATCAAATATAAACCTCAGTGAACAGGAAGAATTACTCAGAACACTTATCGAAGCAAGCCCCGATATTATTCTATTTAAGGACGGTGAAGGCAGATGGCTGAAGGCAAATGATGCCATGCTTAAGCTTTTTGACTTATTGTATGAAGATTATCAATTTCTGACAGATCTTCAACTGTCTGAACGCAAACCTTTTTACGCAGATTCCTTAAAAGCTTGCATAATATCAGATGAGAATACCTGGAATCAAAGACAAACGACACGAAATGACGAGGTTATCCCATTGTCTCAAGGTGGGTTTAAAATTATTGATACCATAAAGGTTGCACTTTTCAACAGCGATGGTAGCCGAAAAGGAATCATCATCATTGGCAGGGATATAACCCAGCGAAAGGAAGCCGAAGTCCATTTGAACACTGCTTTACGGAAAGCGGAAGAATCAGATAAATTGAAATCGGCATTTTTGGCAAATATTTCGCATGAAATACGTACTCCGCTCAATGCGATTATCGGATTTAGCGATTTATTGAAAGACGATGACGTTTTTCCGATGGATCGAAATGAGTATTTAAGATTGATTCAGGAAAATGGCGAAATACTGCTTTCATTTATCAATGACATCATCGATTTAGCGCAACACGAAGCCGGCGAAACAAAAATAACCTATTCACAAATTGACTTGATGGGTTTGATGAAAGAAATGCACCAGCATTTTTCTCTTATTTTGAAAAATAGTAAAAAATCGAAGATCGATTTTCAGGTCGAGTTTCCGGAAGATGAACTGATAATTGTCACCGACATATTAAAAATCAGACAGATACTGAGTAATATTTTGAATAATTCCATCAAATTTACTGATCAGGGATTCATTAAATTGAAATTGGAATTGGTCAAAAAAGGTGCTGAAAATCACGATTATTTCCAGTTCGTTGTGAGTGACTCAGGATTTGGAATTTCAGAAGAGTCAAAAGGAAAAATTTTTGAACGATTCACGAAATTCAGCGGAAACAATGATCGGCTTTATGCAGGTGTTGGATTGGGACTGAGTCTGGTTGAAAAGAATGTAAAGCTTTTAGATGGATACATTGAGGTAGAATCGTTTGAAAATCAAGGGACTACTTTTGTTGTAGGACTACCTTTGGTTTATAGCAAACTTTTGGTTAAAAAGAAATTTCAGAAGTTTATTGCCGATTTTCACGGAAAGACAATACTCATTGTCGAAGACAACGATTCGAGTCTGGAATTATTGAAAGCCATATTAGAACCTACCGGAGCATATATTATGCATGCAGGCGATGGAGTGGAAGCCATTGAGTTTTGTCAGAATTATCGTCAATTGAACTTGGTATTGATGGATATCCAACTTCCGCTAATGAATGGCTTTGAGGCAACAAGAATAATTAAAAAATTACGAACTGAATTGCCCGTTGTTGCCCAAACAGCTTATGCATTACCAGCCGAAAAAGAGGCGTGTTTTGCCGCTGGTTGTGATGCATATTTTGCAAAGCCCATTCGTTCAGAATTGCTTTTGCCCGTGCTGAAAGAACTGATGCTGTAGCCATAAAACGAAAATATTCGTAGCCTTTTGGTCATATAAACCATACTGATTCCTCGATTATTTAGAAAATCAGATCGAATTTGCATTACATTTGTGCTTTGATGCGAAGCAATATGGAAGCAATCATGGTTAAATCACATTTTCAATCACACGATTTATTGATAAATACCTCGTTGCCAAATAGTTGGAAATTTGCCCGATAAACTATGATTACACCATCGAAACCAATATTCAGCCGCTTAGACAAGGCTTTCAAAGAAGATTTGACACGAAATTTTCATTTAACACTGCGCCTTTCTCCCAACGGATTTTCATTTGTTATTTATGCACCTGATAAGCAGAAATACGTTGGTGTTGAAGTGTTTAAATTTCCGGCACCCGAAAAAGAGATTCAATACGCTTCAAAAATTGACGAGATTATTATGCATCGGCAGTGGATCGCTTTCCCATACCAATCCGTTACTGTAATCATCGACCACACAGCAAATTGTCTCATCCCGACACCACTTTTCGATGAAAAGGAAAAAGGTACCTATCTTGCTTTTAACCAGGTTTTTCGTGATAATAACCGCATTGCTTTTGATACCCTCAAAAATGCCGATACAAAAAATATCTATTACCTTTCAAACCCGCTTGTTGAAAAAATCAAGGAGCTTTGGGCTAATGCTACTATTGTTCATTTGAGTTCTGTACTCATCGAAAGTTTGTTGATTACAAATAAAAATAAAGGATTAGAAGACAAAGTTTTTGTGAATGTTCGCGATCAACTATTTGATCTTGTGGTACTCAGAGAAGAGAAATTGCATTTCTACAATCAGTTTAAATTCAATACAAAAGAAGATTTTCTATATTTTCTATTATTCTCGATGGAGCAACTACGCCTTAATCCCGAAACAACGGAGATTAATTTTCTGGGTCAAATCGACAAAGATTCACCTTTGTATGAAATTGCGTGGCATTATATCAGAAACAGTAAGTTTATTGCCCGTAATGAGAATTTTAAATACAGTTATGTGCTCGAAGACCTTCTTTCATCACAATATTTCATTCTTTTTAATGCTCAACAATGCGAATTATAAGAGGAACATATCAACGCAGAGTCATTCAGGCACCGACTAATCTGCAGGTTAGGCCAACTACAGATATGGCTAAGGAAAGTTTGTTTAATATTTTAAACAATCTTTTAGATTTTGAAGATTTACATGTATTAGATCTTTTTGCCGGAACCGGAAATATTTCTTATGAGTTTATCTCACGTGGGAGTAAGGTCACCGCCGTTGACAACAATTTTAAATGTATTCAATTTATACATCAGACTGCCGAGAAACTGGCGATGGAGCACCTTAAAACAGTAAAATCTGATGTTTTTCAGTTTATCCCGCAACACCGTCTGAAGTACAATGTTATTTTTGCCGATCCACCATTCGATTCGCCTGATTATCAAAAACTTGTTGATTTGGTCTTTGATCAGGAATTGCTTCATACTGATGGGATGCTGGTGATTGAACACCCGATTGAAGTTTCATTCAAGGAGCACCCTA
The DNA here is from genome assembly GCA_947505205.1 of Bacteroidota bacterium. Classification (GTDB taxonomy): domain Bacteria; phylum Bacteroidota; class Bacteroidia; order Bacteroidales; family F082; genus CAJBPB01. The sequence continues at coordinate 12,230 of CANNKD010000002.1, forward strand.
AATTTTCAGATCAGCGTCATTACGGAAAAGTAAATTTCAGTTTCTTCAATAACGAAGGCTAAGGGACAAATTTTCGCAAGGCTTCAATCGTTTTCCAATTTCGGATTGTTGATTTCACCTTTAATTTCGACTCAATAACGGCATTGGTTAATTTAGAACTTTAAACTATTTGATTTGAACGGATTTTTGTAATTAATATCCCAAATAAGAAAGAACCTCTATTGCAGAGCCTTCTGCTCCAATTGGTCTGACACCTTTTTCCAAATAGAAATCGAGAGTTATTTCAGCGCGATTGGTAAACATCCCATCGGACATTGGTCTATCGTAAATTGAAGAGCCTGAACTATCATTGAAATATTTCTCCATCTGCTCTCTGGTATCAAAGGAATATGCGTGAATGGCTGCACCTGATTTATGAATAATGTCTGATTGCCATGGATTCAGTAGTTCAGGGTAATTGTTGGGAGCTCCTGAAATGCTTGGACCCATAAATACGGCATTATTTTCAATTCCGAAATTTATAAAACCAATATAAGTCTCAGGATCATTGGTTTGCATATCATCAGGCCCAGTGCCAGACCATAGGAGCAAACAGGTTGGAACTTGTCCGGCAAAAATTTGGTTAAGAATCTTCAGACTTTCGTGCGAAAAAGTTTGCAGGATAACTTTACCTTTCGTATTGCCAACATTTACTTTTTGTGTACCATCGATTCCAATGACGAACTGGCTTACAATTGTCTCCGGTTTGGTGAGAATGTTCCATCCAAGCTGATCTAGCTCTACATATAAAGCTTGTTCGATACCAGGATTTACTGCTGGTTCCTTGGTTTCAATATATATTCCGGGTCTGTGGCCATTATCCATTGGATCGACTTCATATTCAAAAACATAGTTTACCGAACCATCTGAAAGTATATTTTTTGAATAGATTCGTTCCTGTGTAATTAGATTTCGTTTTAAACGCATACCTTGAGCGATCATGATCATATCTTCAAGCGTGGATATATATTGTTTTTGGGTTGTAAAGTTTTCGCGCGCCTGTTCGGGCCTTGCTTCATTAAACCATGTTCCGGCATCAAGTTGCATCAGTTCTTCATAGGTAAAGGAACTGGCCGGTAGGTTCGATCTGTCTGGATAAACATTCTCAATATCGCTGGTTCGTTTCAATTCAGCATCATGTAAACAAATTATTACACCGTCACTGGTAATTTGAAGATCAGCCTCAATGTAATCGACGCCAATATTGCGTGCCCATCTGTAGGCAGCTTCCGTTTCTTCGGGAACCCAATAGGTTGATCCACGGTGTGCAATAACAGCATTCATCGGGACATAATCCCTGATAAACTGTAATGCTGGTGAAAGTTCAGAAAGGATTAATTGGTATTCAGCCGGAGAGTGGCTTTTATTGCAGGAAGAAATTATCAATACACCGGTTAAAGCGCATAATATCAGTGCTTTGCTTTTCATTCGATATTGTTTTTGAATGATCTAGAATAAATTTCAATAGTTTAAATGATATTGACTTTTTGTATATTTTCAGATATAGATTACAAGTTTATTCAATTTTTACCAGTTGATGAGAAAAATCAATAAAATTTAATAAATCAGCCAAATTTAACCGAAGTCATCGAAAGTGAACCCATCAACACAGTATCGTTATAAAACTCGGTCATCTCATCTTTTTCTATTAAACCAAGAACATAAAGCAATGGAATATAATGGTCAGGTGTAGGAACTGCAAGTTGAAACGATGAAGCTAACTTCTTGTAATTGATTAGTTTATCAAATTCTTCGTGTAAAATCATTTGTTTAAAACCATCATTTGCTTCCAATGCCCATTCGTAACCCGAATGCTGATTTTCCCAATCAACCAAACGCAGATTGTGTATCATATTTCCACTTCCAATAATCAGAACACCTTTTCGGCGCAGAATTGCAAGTTCTTTCGCCAAATTGAAATGATAGCTCATGGATTTGGTATAATCGATACTCAATTGAATAACAGGCACATCCGCTTTCGGATACATTTGTTTAACAACCGACCAGCAACCGTGATCGAGACCCCAATTATAATCGAGTTGCATTTCACCTGTGTGAATCGTTTTTTGAATCAAATCGGCTAAAATAGGATCACCGGAGGCATTGTATTGTACTTTATAAAGTGAGTCGGGGAAACCTCCAAAATCATGAATGGTTTTGGGCTTGTCCATGGCAGTAATATATGAACCTCTTGTCTCCCAATGTGCAGATATACAGATAATTGATTTTGGTTTGTCGATGTTTTCAATCATTTTTCTCCAACCAGCCACAAATAAATTTTCTTCAATAGCGTTCATGGGATTGCCATGCCCAACAAATAAAGCCGGCATTTTGGGTGTTTCAGCAAAGCTATCGACCATATTTTCGAGCGCTGCGAGTTTGACTGTCGTCATATTTCTTTTTTAGTTTATAATGAAAATCATCATTCCCATCTCAGGGCTTTCAGTGGATTTGACCTTATGGCCGATATGGTGCGCCAAAGAATGATAGCTAAGGTTAACATAATGGATGAAATTGCAGCCACAATAAAATAAATGATATCTAAATTGATGTGATAGGCAAAACTTTCGAGCCAACGATGAAGCAATAACCATGAAACCGGCCAGGCAATCAGATTTGATAATAAAATCAACCAAAGATATTCTTTCGAGAATAGCAAAAACATTTCCTTCATACCTGCACCGATCGTTAAACGGATACATATTTCGCGGTTTCGTTGAGCTATCATATACGAAACCAGACCAAACAAACCCAAACCGGCAACAACGATTATCAGTATCGTTAATCCGAGCGAAAACCTGCTCAGGCGCGTTTCTTCGATGTATTGTTTGTTTAATTCGTCAGTAAGAAAGCTGCACTCAAAGGGGCGGCCAGGCGCGTATTGATTAAATTTACTTTCGATAAACGAGAGTGTGTTTGCGTTTTTTTCTCCATTAATCCGGACAGCGATGAACTTTAAAAAGAAATATTTTTCATTTTCATTTTCCTTGATATTCAACACAAAAGGCGATAATGTTGTGTGCAATGAAGTCGCATTGAAATCTTTGAAAACGCCGATAACCCGTTCGTCACCGCTTAATGATTTGAATTTTTTACCCAATGCATTTTCATTCGCTCCCCAGCCCAGATATTTCACCATTGCTTCGTTGATTAACATGCCGTTGGCAGCATCGGTTTTATTATTCCGGTTATAATCTCTACCGGCAACTATTTGAATATCAAATGTTTTAACAAAATCTTCGTCAACAACCAAGGCGGGGTAAAACTGCCATTTATCTTCAGGCACGCCTTCCGGACGGAATTCATGCGTATTGTGCGCCACTCCAAAAATATCATCAACACATGTAACGGCTTGTATATCAGGATTTGCTAACAGTTCATTTTTGAAACTTTCATATTTCGTAACAATTGGATTTCCGGTAACCTGAATATATACAATCGCATCTTTATTGAATCCAAGCTTGGCCGTGCGGAGAAAATGAAGTTGATCAAATGCAGTTAATGTGCTTATAATCAAACCAATAGAAATTGTAAACTGAATTACCACGAGGACTTTTCGGGCTACAATCGTTCGAGGTCCGCCATCGAAATGACCTTTCAATACGTTCAATGGTTGAAAAGATGAGAGATAAAATGCTGGATATAAGCCTGAAAGCAATCCTGTCAAAAAGCCAATCAAAAACAAAACACCTGCCCAAAATGGTTCTAAAAACATACTTAGACTTAGTTGCTTATTCGCTAACACATTAAAATATGGCAGACTGATTTCGACAATAATTAATGAAAAAATTAGAGCTAAAAAGCTTATAATTAATGCTTCACCAACGAATTGAAATACAAGTTGCCATTTTTCGACGCCGATTACTTTTTTCATTCCAATTTCTATCGTTCGCGAACTTGAAGTGGCGGTACTCAAATTCATAAAATTGATAATGGCAATGATGAGCAAAAAACAGGCAATTGCTGATAAAATATAAACATAGCTGATGTTTCCGTTCGGTTCAATCTCATAATCGATATGCGAATGCAGATGAATGTCTGTAAGTGCCTGTAAATAAAGCCGAATACTTTCTTTTGTTGCGTCGTAGTAATACTTTTTCACAAATTCAGGCAACTTCGATTCAAGTTGAGATTGATTGATACCCGATTTTAGCTGGATATAAGTCCAGCAAGGATTCCAAACCCATGTTTTAGGTAAACTTCCCCGAAAAAATGTCTTGGCAGATGACATAGAAGCCATAAAATCCCAGGTGAAATGTGAGGTGCTCGGTATTTGATCGACCACACCAGTCACCATTAAATCGATACGATCCTGATAGCGTATGGTTTTCCCCATTGGGTTTTCTTGGCCAAAATACTTTTCCGCAGTTTGTTTGGTGATTACGACAGCAAATGATTCATTTAGTGCACTTTGTGGATCGCCATAAATGAAGTTGTAATCAAATACTTGAAAGAAATTCGAATCGGCAAAAAATAGATTTCGTTCATTATAGGCTTTGTCACCAACTTTAATCAGACTTCTGGGTGCCTGAAAATTGAAGATTCGTATCACCTTTTCAATCATTCCCGGAAATTCGTTCATCAAGGTCGGAGCCACAGGAAAAGGTGCGCTTGCCGATTCCTCGCCAACGCCTTCAAAATCGGAAATGCTCACCAACCGATAAATCGAATCGGCATTTTTATGGTATCTGTCATAACTCAATTCATCGACCACATAGAGCAAAATAAGGATAAAACTTGCTAAACCAATGGCTAATCCAAACACATTAATGGTGGAAGAAATCTTGTGTTTAAAGATATTTCTGAATGCTATTTTGAGTTGATACAGGTACATTTACGCCTTAGATTATTGAGGTTATTGTTTGAATTAAAATTGGTAATATTTATTTAAGTTCAAGATAATCAGACTTATAATATGTTAATTTGAATTTTTCATGTTTTCTTTTTAAACATAAGCGTAATATTTTTATCCGTTGGCGGCCCTATTTCGATAAGTTCCCAATCCTTATCGTACGATTCAATTTTGTGACGCAAAACGGTAACTTTATCATCGCCGGATGCCACATTTCCTTCCCAGTCAAGCAATTCCACGCGGTATTGCAAACACCGGTTGCGTCCGTCAATTCTGACATCAATTTCGACATTTTGATCCTTGTCGAGTTCTGGAATTAAAATGACAACTTCACGCATTGCCTTGTAATTTAGATGTAATTCTTTTTGAAATTTTCGTTGATAATCTGTCCGTCGAACAGACGGATAACACGACGGCTGTATTCGGCGTCGCGTTGGGAATGGGTAACCATGATGATGGTTGTGCCGATGATGTTCAAATCGTTGAGCAGATTCATCACTTCTTCGCCATGTGCCGAATCAAGATTTCCTGTTGGCTCGTCAGCAAGAATGAGCGCCGGTTTGGCAATCACAGCACGTGCCACCGCAACTCTTTGTTGCTGACCACCAGAAAGTTGCAGTGGAAAATGTTTGGCACGATGTGCAATTTGCATTTGTTCCAATACTTCATTTACACGTTCGCGGCGATCACGCGATGCCATTTTCAAATAGATCAAAGGCAATTCGATATTTTCGAAAACCGTGAGTTCGTCAATCAGATTGAAATTCTGAAAAACGAAACCAATATTGTGTTTGCGTAAACCAGCCCGATGCCGCTCATTGCTTTTCGAAACCTCGTGATCGAGAAAAGTATAGGTTCCGGCACTTGGATTATCAAGCAGACCGAGGATGTTGAGTAAAGTCGATTTCCCGCATCCCGATGGTCCCATGATCGCAACAAACTCACCTTTTTTAATCTCAAAAGACACAGCGTTGAGTGCCGTTGTTTCAACTTCATCGGTTCTGAAAATCTTCGTAAGTTTCTCTGCCTTAATCATTTGTATTTATTTTATAATATTCTATTTTGTAACTCTGAACTCCGCTTCGACTTCGCTCAGCCTCTGCCGGTCAATGAGCGAAGTTGAAGTGCCGAACTCCAAACTCATCCATCATACTTTTTTCACTTAAAAACCACTTTATCCACTTTACCAAATATATCGTAAGAAGATGTGATAACCCGCTCACCCGCTTCAAGACCTTCAATTACCTCGTATGAAACAGTATTTTGCCGGTTGATTTGAATGCTTCTGCGTACAGCGAATGAATCTGAAGGATCGACAACAAAGATCCAATTTCCTCCTGTTTGCTGAAAAAAACCTCCTCGTTTTACCGTTATGGCGTTGGTTTGTCCGCTGAATTTTAATTTCAGTTGAAGGGTTTGCCCGCGCTTTATATGATCCGGATATCCGTTAACGAAATTCAAATCAACCTGAAAAGAACCTGCTGTAACATCGGTATAAATCTTGTGAATAGTTAAAAAATATTTTTTACCCTCAAAATCGAAAGTTGCTTCCTGCCCGATAGTTACGCGTGAAATATATCGTTCATCGATATTTGCCCTCAGTTTAAAATCGTCCGGAATATCAATCTGGCCAAGGTGTTCGCCAACATTGGCTGTTTGTCCTATTTCGATATTGAAAGATGAAAGTTTGCCATCTGCAGGTGCTTTAACATACAGATTACCAAGACTTTCTTTTAGTAAATTCAGGTTTTGATACAAGCGATCCATCGAAATATCAATCTGACCATACCGACGAAAGGCGGAAATGGAATCGAGCCGTTGCAGTTCGAGTGAAATCTCAAGTTGTTTTTTGGCAAACCGGTATGAACGCTCATTATCTTCAAATTCTTGTGCTGAGATTAGACTATCGCCATAAAGTTTCTGTATCCGATGGAAATTTGCGGTTGCCAGCTCAATCTCCTGACGCAATGAAACGATTTCTTTTTGCCGGACGAATTTATTTTGTTCCAGAGCTATCTTACTGTTTTGTAGATTGTTAATGGCTTCAAAAATACGTGTTTCCTGTTCCATATAGCTTAACTCGAGATTCGTATTCACGAGCTTCATGATTTTATCGCCTTTCTTCAACATCGCTCCATCCTCAACATACATTTCCTGAACATTTCCTCCCATTATGGCATCGATATAAATAGTGGTTTTTGGAAATACGATTCCATCAATGGGTATAAATTCTTCGAAAAGTTCATTTTGAACTGTGGAAATCGTAATTCGGTCACGATTTACATACATCTTATGTTCGTTTCTATCGAAAAAAATGAGTTTCGCGACGAATAAAATCAGCAGCAAAGCCCCTGAAAACATGAGAATCCTACTGAATGGCCATTTCCTCTTTTCGATTTTGCGGTCCATAAACTTAAATTTTAAGAAATTTTAACCAAGACTATGCCAGCTGGCATATATCTTTGTATATCAATGTCATATAAAAAAATATTTGTGAAGCTGTAACTTTAACTGTTCGAATTCGTCCATTACTTTGTACAATTACGAACAGAATAAATACTTTTACCATTAATTGACAAATCAAAGTGGTTTTTATGGAAAAAATGAATGCGAAAATCCTGATTGTTGACGACGACGCCGATGTATTGTTGGCAGCTCGTTTGTTTCTGCGTCAGCATATTGAGATTGTACACACCGAAAAAAATCCGGCCAATATTCCAGAAATGATGAAAGCAGAAAATTATGATCTCATTCTGCTCGATATGAATTTCTCAAGAGAATCGACAAGCGGGAAGGAAGGATTTCACTGGATGAATAAAATTCTTGAGATTGACCCGGCTGCTGCTGTCATTTTGATTACCGGTTATGGAGATATCGAACTAGCGGTGCAGGGAATAAAGGAGGGCGCAACCAATTTTTTACTGAAGCCATGGGAAAATAAAAAACTCTTGGCAACGCTCAGTGCTACATTGCAGGTGCGGCAGTCGAAAGTTGAATTGGAAGATTTGCGTGGCCGACAGAAAGTGCTGCTTGCCGATCAGGATCATGCTTATAGCAATATTATTGGTAATAGTCAGGCGATGATGAAAGTGATTGCAACAGTGAATAAAATTGCAAAAACGGATGCCAATATTCTCATTCTTGGTGAAAATGGAACCGGAAAGGAGGTGATTGCACGTGCCATTCATCGCGCTTCGAAGCGTGGTACAGATGCTTTTATCAATGTTGATCTGGGCGCAATAACCGAAAGTTTGTTCGAAAGTGAATTGTTTGGTTATAAAAAAGGCGCATTCACCGATGCAAAAGAAGATCGTGCCGGAAGGTTTGAAGCGGCGCATAAGGGAACAATTTTTTTGGATGAAATCGGGAATCTGACGCAAAGTTTGCAGTCGAAATTATTGAGTGTATTGCAAAACCGAAAAGTTGTCAGACTGGGATCGAACAAGGAAATTCCAATTGATGTGAGATTGGTTTGTGCAACGAATATGCCTCTTTATCAAATGGTTAGCGAAAGTAAATTTCGTCAGGATTTGTTGTATCGCATCAATACTGTCGAAATACGAATTCCTTCGCTACGTGAGCGGACAGAAGATATTGAAGTATTGGTAGAGCATTTTCTCGATATTTATTGTAAAAAATATAAAATTCCTAAAAAGCGCCTCAATGCCAGCACCATCAAGCGTTTGCAAGTGCATCACTGGCCCGGAAACATACGCGAATTACAACATGCCGTTGAACGTGCTGTGATCATGAGCGAGGGAAATATTCTGGAACCGACAGATTTCTTTTTAAATGAACCGACAGAAAGTGTAGATAATGAACGTATTCCGATAAGTTTAAATCTTGAGGAAACAGAAAAAATGCTCATTCGCAAAGTTGTTGATAAATACGGTGGGAATATTAGCCGTGCCGCCAAAGAGCTTGGTCTCACGCGCGCTTCGTTGTATCGCAGATTAGATAAGCATGATTTATAAACGATTTCGGATTCAGATATTGCTCCGGGTAATCGCATTGGCGCTCACCTGTGTTTTGCTTTCGTACTTGCTTGTTCATGACGAATACCGAATAAGCAGTGTTGTGGTGATATTGCTGATTTTACTCGAAACGGTATCGCTGGTGCTTTATACCGAACGGACAAACAGTCGATTGACAAAGTTTTTCGAAGGCATCCGACATTCCGATTTTTCAGCCTCATTTTCCGATAAAGGATTAGGGAAAAGCTTTGAAGATTTAAGCAAGGAATTTAACCAGATTATCACTGAGTTTAGAAAAAACAGAGCAGAGAAAGAAGAACATTTTAATTACTTACTAACAGTTGTTCAACATGTTACAATTGGTATCATTGTTTTCAGAAGAGATGGAAAAGTGGATGTTTTTAACAACGCTATTAAAAAGATTTTGCGCTTAAGCCACTTGCGTAACATAGCTGAACTGAAAGAAATTAAAGATGATTTGCCGGAGACATTGATGAAAATGAAGGCGGGTGATAAGCTTCTGATCAAACTTTTTTTGGAAGATGAATTGATACAATTATCGATTAGTTCGACCGAATTCAGGATGCGAGGCGAGGAATATGTGCTCGTTTCATTGCAGAATATCCATCCTGAACTCGAAGAAAACGAAATAGAAAGTTGGCAACGTCTTATTCGTGTTCTCACACATGAGATTATGAATTCCATTACGCCTATTTCTTCGTTGGCATCGACAGTAAATGAGATACTTACCGATCCTGAAACGAATGAAATTCATCCGGAGAAGCTAACAGCTGATGACATCGAAAGCATCACAACTGCCATGTCAACCATTGAAAGCAGGAGCAAAGGCTTGCTCAATTTTGTAGAAATCTACCGTAACCTCACGCGCATTCCAAAACCAAATTTCCGTCATTTTCAGATGCATGAATTATTTGACCGGGTGTACGAATTGCTGAAACCTAAATTGGAAGCACTTGATATTCAATGCGAATGCAAAGTTTTCCCAGATGATTTGATGTTACTTGCCGATCCAGATCTGATCGATCAGGTTGTGATAAACCTATTGCTCAATGCCATTGATGCTGTGAAAAATCAGCCAAATCCCAAGATTTCTATTACAGCTTCAGTCAGTATCAATCACCGCACAATGATCGAATTTGCCGACAACGGCACCGGCATCACCCCCGATTTGTTGGATAAGATTTTTATGCCATTTTTCACGAGTAAAAAAGAAGGTTCCGGTATTGGATTGAGTCTTTCACGACAAATAATGCAGATGCATAAAGGTGCGATTTCCGTTAAATCGAAACCTTCAGAAGGAACCGTTTTTACATTGACTTTCTAGAGTGCTTTTAAGGAAAATATGGTAGAAGTACAAGCGTTGAAATGGCTTGATAGTGTCATAAATTACAGTGAAGTACGAGAGAAGATCGCAATAATTAATAACGAAGTCAGGAGACTTCACCAGAGTGGGGAAGCTATTGTTCGCCTTGTCTATATTTTAATTGCCTATATTTTCCTTTTTGCATAATTTTGCCCTGTAAATTCAATGTTTATTCAAATGGTAAGCGTAGGCAAAATTACAAACCGCTAAATAGTATGAGACACGCAACAGTATATACCACAGATAAGGAATATAGCCACTTTGTAGAACTGGCTAAAAATCTGCATTACGTTAAAAAAATTGAAACGGATGTTGATCCTGCCGAAGAGAATATTTTGGATAATATCAAAGTTGGATTAGAAGAAATGCAACTTTTTAAAAAAGGAAAATTAAAAACTACATCCGCTAAAGATTTTCTGAATGAGTTAAAGTATTGAACTCGCTCCCAACTTTAAAAAGGAAGCCAAGAGGCTCATTAAAAAATACCCTTCAATTAAAACAGAACTGGCTGAACTGTTTTCTGAACTGGAAGAAAACCCAACTACTGGCACTCCACTTGGCAATGATATTTATAAAATCCGTTTGGCTATCGCCTCTAAAAACAAAGGTAAATCTGGTGGTGCCAGAGTTTTGTCTTTTATAAAGGTTACGCAAACTACAGTATTGCTATTCTCTATCTACAGCAAAGGCGATATTGAGAACATTACCGATAAGCAAATTAAGGAACTCATTAAGGAGTATATTTAGCACAAAGCCCACATTTACGGGCTTCTTGCTTTATTTTTATTCTTCTATCTCTTTTGTAAATGTTACATCACTGAAGGTAAATCCGCGGCAGTGGGGGAAGTGTACTATTTTCGAAAACTGGTTTTGAGCCTGTTTACAGATTGTTATTGCTTCAAAAATTCGAAATAATCGCGCAGCGTTTTTGCACTTAACTCTGCCGGACTATGAATTTCAAGCAAGGCAGTTTTGGAAGCTGGTTTGAAAAATTCCGGAAGTGTTTTACTTAATTCTGATAAACTGGAAGCCATGTAATAATCTAAACCAAAGGTAGTTGCAAGGTGTTTCGTGCTTAACTTTTGTCGTACTTCAAAGTGTTTTTCCAGCAAACCTGTTGTATCTGGTCCGGGTAAAAACCTAAAAATGCCTCCGCCTTCGTTGTTTATCACAATGATTTTCAAATTTGGTGGTAAAACACTGTTCCACAAGGCATTCGAATCGTAGAAAAACCCCAGATCGCCGCTGATCATTAAAGTTGGTTTTTTTGATGCAAAAGCAGCCCCGGCTGCAGTTGAGATGCTACCATCTATTCCACTTGTTCCGCGATTGGCAAACATTGGAATATTTATCGCATAATCAAATAGTTGTGCGTAGCGAATGGGCGTGCTATTGGCAATTTGTACTTCAAAATTATTTGGAAGATTTTCAAGAATTGATTCAAATATCTTTAAATCGGAATAAGGACAATTATCTACATATTTCTTGTGAGAAGCCTTCGCTTTTTCAGAAATATGTCTCCAGTTTTTCGAAAAATCACTTTCGACAATCTTGATGAGAGGCATCCATTGTGCTAAAAACTCTTTTGGTCTTGCCGGGATTGACACCGTTAGATGTTGATAGGTATCTGTTATATAATCAGCAATATCTATGTTCCAATGATGCTGAATCGCTGCGTTTCTTAAAAATGATTTTATTCGTTTCGATACCACAGACCCACCAATTGTAATTAGTAAATCAGGTTCAAAATCGGGATTATTCTTGCCGGTGGCTCCCAAACACCGATCGATACATCCAATAAAATCAGGATGATGCATATTCGATAAGGTTTCGGTGAGCACCGTTATGGATGGATCTTTAGCGAGTTCAATCAATTGTCGGTTAAGCATCAGATCTTCGTGATGTTGACCAACAAGAATCATTTTCTTTTTTGAATGATTCCAAATTGATGCTAATTTTTTAAGTTCTTCATGGTCAATATCGAATGAACCTGTTAGAAGATCAATTTTTTTTGGAATCTCTTTCAATTCGAGATCAAAACCATAAAGCGGCTCAGTAATCGGAATGTTGATATGTACCGGTCCGGCTACCGGAAATTGTGTTGCCAAAATCGCCTCATTAACCAAGCGATCGTTGTACCAGAGGTCATCATTATTTGAAATGTGCTGAGGCAGTTGAACTGATTTTCGAATATAATTCTCAAAGATATTATGTTGCCTAATGGTCTGGCCGTCAGCCTGATCAATCCATTCAAGTGGCCGGTCGGCAGTGAGGACAAGCAACGGAATTCGCTGATAATAAGCTTCAACGATCGCAGGGGCATAATTCAGGACAGCCGAACCGGAGGTGCAGACAAGTGCAACCGTTTGGCTTAATTGCTGAGCCATTCCAAGTGCAAAAAAAGCAGCACTGCGCTCATCGACAATTGTATGGCATTGAATAGCAGTGTTTTTACTTATGATTGTTATCAAAGGTGCATTACGAGAGCCGGGAGATATAACCAAATGTTGGATATTACTTTTTTCAAGCAGGTAGGCCAGATGCAATAAGCCGGGTTTTTCATTCATCGTCATACGGCAAAGGTCAATAAAATAATTCAAAACTTACTTTTGATAGAGAATATTTCGGGTTGTTTTCTCAAATAATCCGATAGATTTCCATGATGTCGCCCAAAATCTTGTCAAAGTCAATCTTTAAATCGATCAATTTGCCGCTGTGTACGTCAAATACCCAGCCGTGAACTTTTATTTTTCTATCCCGATAGGCTTTTTGAACATCGGGGGTTTTGATGACATTTACACATTGTTCCTGTACATTAAGCTCAACAAGCCGTTTATATCTTTTTTCAATACTTTTTATTGAATTGAGTTCGAGTTTGTGCAGTCGATAAACATCGCGAATGTTTCTTAACCAAGGATTCAATATTCCTAAATTGGCTGAGTGCATCGCAGCCTTTACACCACTGCAATAATAATGGCCACAAACTACTATATGCTTGACCTTGAGATGACTAACTGCATAGTTTATTACTGACATGGCACTTAAATCGGTATTTGGAATCATATTGGCTATATTTCGATACACAAAAACATCGCCTGGCTGAACACCCATTAACTCTTCTGCTGTTACACGACTATCTGAACAGCCAATATACAGGAATTCAGGATTTTGCCCTTTTGAAAGATTTTTGAAATAAGCTTTATCAATGAGTAATTTTTCAGCAATCCATTGCTGATTATTACCAAATATTTGTTCAATGTCCATGATTTTATTGCTCAAAATTGTTGTGTGTACTTAAACCAAAGTAAAGTTTTAGCAAATGTAGTCTTTACATAGTGAATTTATGTTTATACCCTTCATTATTCGGTATAGTTTAAAATAATCGTGAAAAAAAATGATTGGATTATTCAAACAGCGAAAGCATCGTCCCTGCTTTCAACTCTGTTTCATCCCATTCATTCTGTGGATCAGATTGAGAAGTGAGTCCGCCGCCAACATAAATATAAGCCTTATTATCAATTATTTGCATGCAACGCAGGTTTACGAAAAGGGAGCAATCAGATTTTTCAGTGAATGTTCCAAGAAAGCCGGTATAAAAGGAGCGTAAATGCTTTTCTGTTGAGGTGATGGTTTGAAAGACTTTTTCTTTCGGTAATCCGCACACAGCAGGTGTTGGGTGCAGAGCATTTGCAATTTGTAAGGCATCGGATTTAGCGTTCAAGCGAAAGCTGAAATTTGTCTGCAGATGTGCCATTTGTCCGGCCTGTATGGTTGTCCGAGGTGATATCTGCAAATTTGAAACGAACTGCTTCTGAAGGGTATCTTTGATGTATTGCGCGACAAATGCATGTTCTTTCATTTCCTTTTCTCCCCATTGTAATCTATATAATAATTGATTTTCAATAGGTTGTGTGCCGGCTAAGGCCATGGTTGACCCATTTCCAGATGAGATATTTAATAGTAATTCGGGTGTGGCTCCCATCCAAAACTGCCCATGACCATCGTTGAGCAGATAAACAAAAGCTTTGGGGTATTTTTGGCATGCTTTTTCAAAAATTTTGCCAAAATGCGTATTTTCTTTCAAGGAATATTCCTTTATTTTCGACAAAACAACTTTCTCCAATTCATGCTTTTGCATGGCCGATATTAATAATTCGGCCTGATTGATATATGAGACATAGTCTGTTATTATCGGTTTTTCAACCATATTCATTTGGGAGTCAATCTTATATTTTGTAGTATTTACTTCGAATTTGAATTCCCAACCTGATATTTCTTTTTCCGGATGGTAATATTGAACGGCGAAATTATCTTTATCGAAAGGAGCCAAGATGAACTGATTTTCAATTTTCGGCGAATCCTGCGCTTTGGTTGAGAAAGAACCTCCTATTTGTGTAATCGGTTGATTGTAAGAAGGTAAACGATAACTCACGAAAGGAATATTATTATCGAGGAAGTATTTGATTGAATCGGTGAGTAACATACAATTCGGTTAAATTGAAAAGTGAATGAGGCTTCTGTAAAAAAACTTAGTCTTCAAATTAACTTTTCCTTTCCTTCGGACTGATAAAATTAGTCAGACGACAGGTTGAAACAAGTTGATCTTCTTCATCAAAAATATCGATATTCCACACATGTGTGTTCCTTCCACGATGAATGATTACCGCCTTTGCAAACACCCAACCATTTTTTGCAGTACGAATGTGGTTGGCACTGATATGCGAGCCCTGGACAATATTTTTTTTCAGATCGACCAAAAATGCTGATCCAAGACCGCCAATCGTTTCAGCCAATGCGAGGCTGCTTCCTCCGTGGAGAATTCCAGCCGGCTGCTTTGTCTTTTCGTTAACAGGCATTCGGGCATAGACATATCCTTCCTTCATTTCGAGATACTCGATACCTAATTGCTCCATTAATGTATTCTTATTCATTGCATTAAGCTCTGCAATGGTCGTATTTGAATTAATCATATTTTATCGTTATTGCACAAAATTAGATATTTAGCGGCAATAATGTTTTCTGTTATCGAATTACATACGAAACATTGCCTTTTTGAAAGCTTTCGGTACGCATAAACAAATCAACTGCCCCAGGTTTCTCTGTCTAAACTGCGGTATTGAATGGCTTCTGCGAGATGTTCGGTTTTGATGTTTTCACTTTCTTCAAGATCGGCAATGGTTCTAGAAACCTTTAAAATACGGTCGAAAGCCCGCGCTGACAGGCTCAATCGCTCCATTGCATTTTTCAACAGACTTCTTCCGGCATCGTTGATATCGCAATAGGTGTGTAGCATTTTACTCGACATTTGCGCATTATTGTGCACATTTTGAAAATCCTTGTATCGAATCTCTTGAATTTTTCGCGCTTTCATCACTCTTTTACGAATCACTTCACTTTTTTCACCGTTTGTCCGGTCAGCAAGATCTTTAAAAGGAACCGGGACAACTTCAACATGTAAATCGATTCGATCCATCAATGGACCAGAAATTTTGTTGAGGTATTTCTGAACAATACCCGGATTACAAACACAATTCTGATCAGGATGATTGTAATAACCGCAGGGACAAGGGTTCATGGCTGCGATTAGCTGAAAACTGGCTGGAAAATCGACTGATATTTTGGCTCGTGAGATGGTAACGATCCGATCTTCCATCGGTTGCCGCATCACCTCAAGCACCGACCTCTTGAACTCGGGCAGTTCATCCAAAAACAAAACTCCGTGGTGAGCGAGAGAAATTTCTCCTGGTTGTGGAAAAGTACCGCCACCAACCAAACCAGCATCAGAAATGGTATGGTGCGGACTTCGGAATGGCCGTACGCTCAAGATAGAGGTGTTTTTGCCTAAAATACCTGAAACCGAATGGATTTTTGTTGTTTCAAGAGCTTCTTCCAAGCTGAGCGGTGGTAAAATAGATGGTAATCGTTTGGCTAACATCGTTTTACCAGAACCTGGAGGGCCAATCAAAATAACATTGTGTCCGCCCGAAGCGGCAATTTCCAATGCTCTTTTGATATTTTCCTGGCCCTTGACATCGGAAAAATCGAATTCATAATTGTTAACTTTCGAAAAGAAATCACTCGCAACATCAATTTTCGTTCGTTGAACCGATCCTTTTCCGTTTAAAAAGTCAACCACCTGACTGATATTTTCAACACCATACACTTCCAAATCTTCGACAACGGCGGCTTCGGTAGCATTTTCAACCGGTAAAATAAATCCTTTGAATCCTTGTTTATTGGCTTGTATGGCAATTGGCAAGGCGCCTTTGATAGGTTTCAGACCGCCATCGAGCGACAATTCTCCCATGATGATAAATTGCTCAAGCATTGATTGCTCAATTTGACCGGATGCAGCCATGATGCCTATTGCAATGGGCAAATCGTAAGAAGAACCTTCCTTACGGATGTCGGCCGGAGCCATATTGATCACGATTTTCTGCTTTGGGTATTTGAAGCCGGTGTTGTTGAGTGCTGCCTCAATGCGTTGTTGGCTTTCTTTCACTGCATTATCTGGCAGGCCAACCAGAAAAAACTGTATTCCTTTGTCAATATTAACTTCGATGGTTATTGGAATCGATTCGATTCCGAAAAGTGCGCTACCAAAGGTTTTTACGAGCATGCCTGATTGGTTTTAGTATTGAAATCCGTTTTGACAAGCGTAAAT
Organism: Bacteroidota bacterium; assembly: GCA_947505205.1. GTDB lineage: Bacteria > Bacteroidota > Bacteroidia > Bacteroidales > F082 > CAJBPB01. Next base: position 29,143 of record CANNKD010000002.1, read on the forward strand.
TTACAATAAAACCATCATTCCAAATAAATATTATTTTTTAGGGGACAGTTATTGCGTAAAACTTCCGGAAAACCCCCAAAATAATTAGGTTAGAATTTGTTTTGAAGTTCTATACCTTTAAATTATGATTTGGGTTTGTACTTTGATTCCGCAAGGATGGTTTGGTAATCAGTGAGTTTCATCAGTTGATCAAGCGTTGTCTTCGGTTCTTTTGCCATGAAATTTCGAACTATTTGCCAGCCAACCCATTCACCCAGACGTGCGGGAGCTTCTTCTGAAAATTCTTGCGTAAACGGTCCGTCACCAAATAGTTTTTTGAACATCTGATAATCGTTTTTATAAAGAATCTGTTCTGAAACTAAAAAAGCCCAGACTTCACCTTGGTGTTTTTCTATCCAGTCGTTTTGTGTTTTAGAATAGCCAATAATCACATTATCTGCAAGTTGAGGTTGCATGGCCTCCAGAAAATACAATTTCTTTCCGGCTTCAATCATTTCTTCCAGAATGGTTTTAGAAGCGGTGGTTTTGGCAAAATTCGAAATATACATTGCCTTAAACACGTCATTAACAAGATGTTCACTGGTCATACGTTGTACTGCGTACATCGGGATGCCAAGCTGTTTATAGAATTCTTCTTTCTCACCGAGATAACAATCGATTCCTATCACAACACATTGGTTATCAGCTAAAATAGGAGATTCGAAATAAACGCCCGAGATATAAGTGTAGTATTTTGGCAGTGGTATGGCTGGAAAATAATAATGAAACCGGCGTGTGGCCGATGTAATTTGTTCTCCGATAGAGGTGAGGTCAGGAAATGCGTTTTTGGTTTGTTGATAAAGTTCAATATGGTGTTTATCGGTTACAAAATCATGTATTTGTTTGATATTCATTGGATTATCCAAGTCATTTCCTAAAAAATAACTGAATTCCGGTTGCAATCGCTTTAATTCATCCAGTAAATGATTCGTGTCACACGAAAAAAGTGCATTTCCGTATTGTTTAATTTCAATTGTTTTGGGTTCCAGATTCGAAATATCGAATTCTAACCTGCTCTTTGTGTGATTGTTACAAGCAGTGAATAACAAAATTGAAATCAATAAAAGGAATAATTGTTTTTTGTTTTGCATTGAAATTCAAGGATAATAATTATTAATCTTTTTCTGCTGTTGCAAACGTGATTTTATTTGATTCATTGTGCAATGGTCACAAACAAAAAAACCGCCGAAATGTGGCGGTTTTATAATTTAAGATATTGAATATCAGATTATTTTCCAACCAAGCGTCACCATGAAACCTTGTTGTTTTGAATCGAATTTTACTGTGGTTCCATTTACATTAATGTCACCTATAACGGTATTCAAACCTAACATATATTGAACATCGAGTGTAAACATCAACACATCAACGCCTCCGCCGAACTGAAATCCCCAAAGGATGTCACTAATATCTGTTTCCTTTATCACTGAGGTTGTTTGTCCAACAGCCAAAGGGTTGATAGTTTTATCGGTAATAAAACTGGCGGTTGGACCGGCTTGTGCCCTAATCTGAACCAACTTCAGGTCAAAAAGTTTGAAACCAACATACAATGGAATCTGAATCGATTTGAGTTCAACTTCATCTTCAACCGGGCTTAATCCGCCTCCAACACTTGGTGCTTTGAAAACGCCGCCTGCGGTGTACCAGTTAATTTCTGGTTGCAGATAGTATTTATCACCCAACCTTAGGAAGGCCCCAAACACTAAACTGTTTTTTAATGAAGTAGTTACATCACTCTGATCAATTGAGAGTTTACCTGTTGTGTAACCTATTTTAGGTCCAAGTGAAATCTGAGCCGTTAATCCATAGCTTAGGCTAAATAGAATGGCAACAATGACTATTTTTTTCATATTTTTTGGTTTTTATTCAACAAAAATAATGATTCAGAATCATGTTTTCATTTTTTTATACATTTAATTCAAAATTCTTTTCGAAAGATTGGATTTATGAACAATTTTGTCTTAAAAACTATCTCGTAATCTATCATTTGAATGCTATGATGGTTTACCTTTACGTCACAAATTTGAATTTAGACTATGAAAAAAATATTTCTCTTTCTGTTGATATCGTTTATTTTTAGCCAATTTATAAATGCACAGGATAAAGCATTTCAATTTGGGTTTAAGATTGCTCCGAATATAGGTTGGATGAAAACAAACGCGCAAGGCTATGAAAATGATGGTGTAAAACCTGGTTTCAGCTGGGGATTTGTAGGTGATATTCATTTGATGGAAAATTATTGGATCAACACCGGATTTAATGTCAATTTCATTCATTGCGCTTACCATTATCCGCATCAGATTCCTGCATCCGGAGGATCCAGTAGTTATGTAGTTGGAACACTTAACCGAGATCTGATTACGAAATATATTCAATTACCCATTGTATTTCGTATGAAAACCAATGAAAACAATGGCATTACTTATTTTGGTGAGATTGGATTCGGTCTGGGTTTTTTGTTTGATGCCAAGGCGAGTGACAAGTTTTATGAAGGTGAAGTTCTTATAAAGGAGACGGATAAAGTTGATGTTGTAAACGAATTTAGATTTACACGTGAATCGCTAATTTTAGGTGCAGGAATGGAATTTGCTATTGGTGAAACGAACAAACTAACCACTGGACTACGTTTCGATAATTGTTTTTTCGATATCATGAAAGACCAAAACTCGATTGATCCTTCTATCGAGCAAAAAGGAATGTCGAATTTCATTGAACTGCAGGTTTGTTTCCTGTTTTAATTGTCTGAAAATGAAAATTGCCCTTGCCCAATTAAATTATCATATCGGTAATTTTGAATCAAATATGCTTAAAATCATTTCAGCTGCAAAAAAAGCACAATCGCTAGGTGCTGAATTGGTTGTGTTTGCTGAATTAGCTATTTCAGGCTATCCGCCACGTGATTTTCTTGAGTTTGACGATTTTATTGATCGTGGCGAAGATGCTGTTTTGGAGATTGCCAACCAATGTAAAAATATTGCTGTTATTGTGGGCGTTCCAATTCGGAATAGTGCCGAAAAAGGGAAACCATTGTTCAATGCGGCGGCTTTTATTAGCAACGGAAACATCAAGTATGCGAAGAAGGTTTTGTTGCCAAACTATGATGTTTTTGACGAATATCGTTATTTTGAACCAGCACAGGAATTCGAAGTGATTCATTTTAACGGAAAGAGGATTGCATTAACCATTTGTGAAGATTTATGGAATATTGGTAATGATCCACTTTATCTACTCAATCCGATGGATGATTTGATGGGTCAAAAGCCTGATATTATGATTAATATCGCCGCTTCACCTTTCGACTATCTTCAGGCAAAAACACGTGCTGAAGTGTTGAAAAAGAATGTTGAGAAATACAGAATCCCGTTGATTTACGTGAATCATATTGGTGCTCAGACAGAATTGCTTTTTGATGGTGGTTCGATGGTAATTTCGGCGGATAACCAGATTTGCATGCAATTACCTTTTTTTCTGGAAGATATGCAAATCATCGATACCGGTAATCTGCAAAATCTGTCGAAAAATATTCGTCCAGTCATTGAATCATCTCCAATTGAACTGATACATGATGCCTTGGTGATGGGGATTAAGAATTATTTTGAAAAATTGGGATTTACTAAGGCCATTTTGGGATTGTCAGGTGGAATTGATTCAGCTGTGACCCTGGTTTTGGCGGCAAAGGCTTTGGGTACTGAAAATGTATTGGGCGTTTTGATGCCGTCGCAATATTCATCAGATCATTCGGTGGATGATGCTTTAAAGCTGGCGAGCAATTTGGGAAGTCCGGTTAAAATAATCCCGATAAAAGAACTTTACAATGCTTTTGAAACGCAATTAGAACCTGAATTTAAAAACTTACCGTTTGGGTTGGCTGAAGAGAATATTCAGGCGCGTATTCGTGGAGTATTATTGATGGCATTATCGAACAAATTTGGTTATATCGTATTGAATACCAGTAATAAAAGCGAAGCAGCGGTAGGTTACGGAACGCTTTACGGAGATATGAATGGCGGTTTGTCAGTGATTGGCGATGTGTATAAAACCCAGGTTTTTGAGTTGGCTCGTTTTATCAACAAAGACGGAGAAGTAATTCCTGAAAATACGATTACAAAACCACCTTCGGCTGAGCTTCGGCCAAACCAAAAGGATAGTGACAGTTTACCCGATTATGAAATATTGGATCAGATTTTGTATCAATATATCGAGTGCCGAAAAGGTCCCAAGGAATTGGTTATGATGGGTTTTGATGAAGGCGTAGTAAACAGGGTTTTGAAGTTGGTGAATACGAATGAGTATAAGCGCCACCAAACTCCACCAATCTTACGCATTTCTCCAAAAGCATTCGGAACAGGGCGGCGGATGCCAATAGTAGCCAAATATTTATCTTAGCTAACGATTAAATAACAAAGTTCATAAAGCACATTTACATTCAACTTTATAAACTTTTCAAACTTCCCGACTTATAAATTTATCGCCTCAACTCCCATAATTTCAGGAATGGCTTTTCGGATTGTGTTTTCAACACCATTTTTCAACGTCATGGTGCTGTATGGACAACTACCGCAAGCACCCGTTAATTCTACATTCACAATGTGATCATCCGTAATATCCACGAAATTGATGTCACCTCCGTCTTGTTGTAAATATGGACGAACCTGTTCAATTAGGTTTTTAACTTTTGAAACTAATTCTTCTTTATTTTCAATCATAATAGTATGTATTTATTTATTTTTCAATTCGTTAACTTAAGGAACCTGACGTTTGATTTCGAGTGCCACTTTATCAAAGGCTTTGGTTACCGGAGAATCGGCATCAAGCGAAATAGGACTTCCGTTATCGCCTGAAGCTGAAATTGATTCAACCAAAGGAATTTGTCCTAACATAGGTATTCCAAGTTCTTTTGCAAAAGCCTCGCCTTGTCCTTTTCCAAATATAAAATATTGTTTATCAGGCATATCTAAGGGTGTGAAATAAGCCATATTCTCAATCAGCCCCAGCAATGGGATAATTAGCTTTTCTTGACGAAACATAGAAGCGGCTCGTTTTACGTCGGCGAAAGCTACTTTTTGTGGTGTTGTAACGATTACAGCACCAGTGATTGAATATGATTGAGCAAGTGTAAGTTGGATATCGCCAGTTCCGGGAGGAAGATCGATGACCAAATAATCAAGAATACCCCAGTCGGCATCGCGTAATAACTGATTCAGAGCGCTGGTAGCCATTGGCCCGCGCCAGATTAGCGCTTTGTCGGTGTCAACAAAAAATCCAATCGATAGCAAACGAATCCCAAATTTTTCTATCGGGATGATAACAGGCTTGCCTTCACGCTCAAAGACGCCGGGTTTCTCGTCTTCAATGCCAAACATCATCGGCACTGAAGGTCCGTAAATATCTGCATCAACCAAACCAACTTTCGAGCCTGAACGCGCCAAAGCGATGGCCAAATTTGCAGCAACGGTTGATTTTCCAACACCGCCTTTGCCTGAAGCAACTGCGATAATATTTCTGACCCCGGCTAATGGGCCGCGACCTTTTTCTTTTTCACTCACAGGTGTAACTGTCACATCAACATGCGCGCCAAAAGCATCATGAATAGCCTTGATGGCAGCAGTTGAAACAATCTTTACGGAAGGTTCGTCTAACCGCGGAAACACAATCCTGAGTTTCACTTCGTCTTCACCCGTCTCAAAATCGTCAATCATTCCCAGATTTACGATATTGTCACCTTTTGCAAAATATATTACTCCTTTTAGGACTTCTAAAACCTGACTTTTTGTTAATAGCATGCTAATTCTTAATTAGACTTTATAAAAATTGATACCGCAAAGGTAAGTTTTATTCTGAAAGCGGCAGGAAATTGATAAAAGAAAGTGCAGGTGAAACAACAGGCGAATCAGCCATATTTGTTTAAAATTTCGACCTTTGATTTTTCCTCTCTGACAGCTTGTTCTAATTGTTTTGCATTGTCTTTGTCGTTAATCATCAGCAAACCATGTAAGGTGTTGTTTTTGAAAAAGAAACGATAATATTTATTTTCCTTATTCACTACAACTGATTCAAAATCAGGATTATTTATCTGTGGATTCATCGAAAAATAATACTGATCAAAAGCATTTAATTTAAGTCTGAAATTGATTTTTTCAAAGGTAAATTGCTGTCCGGCCGCATTGGCTCCTGCAATCATTCCTTGTTTTTCGGCTGCGTGCCAAAGTCCGGTTACCAGACCATTTTCATGTTCAGATACATCACCGGCAGCGTAAATATCGGGGTGCGAAGTCTGCAATGATTTGTTTACCAAAATCCCTTTATTGGTATGAAGCCCGGCTGCAAGAGCAATTTCAAGATCGGGTTTTGTGCCGATATTCACGATGATTTTATCACAGAATAATGATTGACTATTTTCAAATTCAATGATAAATTGTTGATTATCTGATTTTTGAATTGATTTTATCTTGGATTTAAGATTAATATCTATTCGTTTATTTTGTAGTATTTCCAGCAAATGAGATGACATAAAACGATCAAAATGTTTATTCATCAAATATTGCTCATGATGAATCAAACTGACTTTGTTGCCAAGCACGTGCATTTGTTCGGCTAATTCGATGCCTTGAACGCCACCACCAACAATTACAATGTGTTCATTTACAATATTATGCTCTCGAATAAAGTCTGCATCGGCAGCATTTCGAAAATACAATAAACCGTTTGCCTGATCGAAGGTCGAATAAATTTCAGTGGCTTTTGAACCTGTACAAATAATCAATTTGTTCCAGTAAATGGTTTTTGAATTTAGTAGAATTGATTTTGAAAACGGATCAATTTCGTTCACTTTTCCGTTGACAAGATTAATTTGGAAATCATTGAACCAATCTGCCGGTTTGAGCGCCAATTCCTCTTTTTGAAAACCTGCAGCAAGTCTTTTACTGATTGAAGTTCGTTTATACGGTAATCGATCCTCGTTGTTGATCAGTAGTATTTCACCGGTGTTATCATATTTTAGGATTGTTTCAGCAGCTGATATTCCTGCAATTCCGGCTCCAATAATGATATAATCGTAGAAATTGAGCATTTTATAATTTTCAGCAAAAGTATGCAATAGTACTGAGGTGAAAATGTTGGGTTTCACAAAGTAAAGAGCCAAATTATTTCGCTGAATTTGTATTATTCTAAACTATGGTTAAAAAAAATCAGTCTTACTTTTAGCAAGACTGATTTTCAAAATCAAAAATAGTATTTCTGTTCGACTGGCAATTTTTAGAACACCAAAATCTTTTGTGTTTTAAATGAAGCAACAGATCCTTTGAGAGTTACATAATATATTCCGGGAGCTATGGAAGCCGGTAGAGTGATATTATTTGTCACAATTCCGGCTGAATTATCTTGCAAAATAGTTTCCATAATTATGTTTCCCGTTACATCCATCAATTTGAAAACGAGATTCTCGGCTTGTTTCAAATCGCAGGAAAGTGTAAGTGTTCCATTCTGTTTCACTGGATTTGGCATCACAGAAAAACTGGATATGTTTTCATGTTCGGGCAACGAAACATAGGTGTCGTTATTGAATCGCGCGACCACAAAGTCTAACAAATCATTTGCGTTACGGCTTTTTCCTGCCACAATAATTTTATTTTCGAAAAGATCCATTGCCAGACCTTCATCCGGATGGCCAAAGAAATCATAGGTGATTTTTCCGTCCGTTCCGAAAGTGTTGTCAAGGCTTCCATCAGGATTCAAACGCCACAAAACCAAGTCGTTGTTATTTGGATTCTTTAAACCTGATGTGCCCGTTACCAGAATTTTATTGTCATATTGAAGATTCATTGCATATCCAACATTCATAGGTTCGGTGCCTAAGATAACCTTTCCGTTATCGCCAAAATCAGCAACAGGTTGACCATACGAATCAAACTTCATCACCAAAAGATGATAATTTAAGTCAGCAGTTGTAGTAAAACCGGAGAGCACAATTTCATCATCCTGTGAGATTTCCATGCCAAAAAATTCATCGTCTATATTGTTCAGATTCATATTTACAACACCTTCGGTTCCAAAAGTTGGGTCAAGAATTCCATCCTGATCAAAGCGAGCAATCAATAAAGAAAACCAACTCATTCCATTAGAAATATGACCTGAAGCAACAATTTTTCCATCAGATTGAATTTTGATGGCACTGAATTCATTGTCCACTTCAGTCACAGGTATTCCTGCAACACCATCAACGCCAAAAGAGCTATCCAATGAGCCATCTGCATTGAAACGTACGACAACCGGAACATATTTGAAATCAGTATTGTATGATCGGCCGGCAAGTAGAATTTTCCCATCTGTTTGCACAGTAATCGAACTGCTATGATCTTCGTAGAAATTCATATCTGGGCCAATTTTTTGAGCCACAACACCTCCTGTTCCAAAATTTTCGTCCGGAAATCCATTGGGAGTTAGTTTGATAAGTAAAATCTTATAAACTGAATAATCAGTTGTGCTTCCGTTAATCAAAATACTTCCTTCATCATCGATGTAGCATCCAAAGATATTCGCTTCATTATTAAGTGAATACATGAAGCTTCCTGATAAACCGAAAGAAAGATCGAGCCAGCCATCAGGATTAAAACGGTAAACAACTGCGATTGCATTCCATGCGGCATCGTAGCTGATTCCGGCTGCAACGATTTTCCCATCAGGCTGCACTTTCACGGCAGTAAATAAATCAGTATAACCGTTATCCATGAAAACAGTGCCTGTTCCGTTGAAGGTTTCGTCAAGTGTGCCCGGTGTTTGTGCTTTTAGACCTAGAGGAAGAAGGAAAACAACACAGCAAATGGTAAGGATAAAATTTTTCATATTTATTTGATTTTTAATAATTTATAATAAGCTTTTTAATCATCGATTCTGTCAAGTTGAACTTTGTAAGACATTGAAGATTTTTTTTTAAACAGACCAATATTACGAAAATAAAAGATCGCTCCAGAAATGGAGCGGTCTTAAATTAACGATTAAATTACCTATTTATTGATTACAATTTTTCGTATAATTTGTTGGGAATTAGATTTCAGTATAACAGTGTACATTCCTGCAGACAAATCTTTCAGATCGAAATATTGTTTGAATGAACCATTTACTTCCAAGCTGTTTGATTGATAAACGATTGCACCAAAACGGTTTAGTACTTCCATATCGAATACTTTCGCATCGATCGAAGAAACTGAAAGCCAGAATGAACCATTATTCGGATTAGGATAAATATTGATTATTTGTCCGGCTTCATTTTCATTCATACCAACATTCACAATTTCAATGTTGTTCGAAACGTCGGAACTACAACCGTTAATCGTTACAATTACAGTATAGATTCCATTTTCAAATGCTTCGTAGGTTTGTGCAAAAGCTCCTTCAATAGCAAGTCCATCACGATACCATTGGTTTCCGGTTGAAGCGCTACTCGTTAACATATAATTATCCTGGGTAATTACCGGTGTTGCAGGAATCTGATTTACAGTAACTAGCATAGAAGATGTTTCACTTGTTCCGCAGTTATTTTCAGCATAAACGCTGAAGTTTCCTGAAACGGCATTTGCGGCGAAATCGACAGTAATACTATTTGTTCCTGAACCAGAAACAATACTTGCGCCAGCTGGAACTGTCCAATAATAGTTCAACGCATTTGGATCGGCAGTAACAGAATAAGTTACATCGCTTGTTCCGGCACATAAGGTTTCAGTTCCAACGATGGCATCAACAACAGGCAATGGACTGATATAAACGTCATAAATAGTTGGTTCAGCGGTTTCGCATCCATTTTCATTTGTATAGCTTACACTGATCCACTGATCTCCAGGTGAAGTCCAGAAAACAGTAATCTGATTGTTTCCGTTTTGACCAATTGTACCGCTATTAGGATTGATTTCCCAAACATAATTGGACATACCAGCCTGTGTTATATAAGTAACATTAATTGATGATTCGCAAGCAACCGCAGCACCAGTGATAACCGGAACAGGTAAATCTAAAACATTTACAGCATAAGTTGAAGGTGTAAATGCCTCACAACCATTTGAATTTGCGTAGTTTACATTTACAGTCTGATTACCGGATGCAGTCCAAGTTACAACGATTGTATTCGTGTTTGTAGCAGAAGTAATCGTACCACCTGTAACACTCCATACATAATCAGTCATACCAGCTTCAGTTGTGTAAACGTTACCCGGAACATCCTGACAATTACTGGTAGGTCCTGAAATAACTGGAACAGGCAAATCATTCAGAACAACTGAGAGTGAGGAAGAAAGACCGATACCACATGCATTTGTTCCTGCAACGGTTATGAGACCACTTGTGGCATTCACTGAGAAATTAACGGTAATACTATTTGTGGTAGCACCCGAAACAATGGTAGCTCCGGTTGGAACAGTCCAAGTATAACCAGTTGCTGAAGGAAGTTCGACGATAGAATAAACTACGCCGTCTGTATTCTTACAAACACTTGTCAATCCTGAAATTGAACCAGGTAAAACAGGAGTTGGACAATCGGATGTAAACATCCTATCTTCACCGTAAATTGTTCCGCCAGGACCAGTACCAACACAGCGGAAATGGTAATCAGTTGCGGTTAATAATCCATTAAGTGTAGCATTTACAGGTGTTGTTGTGAATCCGGTAACTGTTGCAGGTGAAGCGGTTGCCGTGTTTCCATAGGAAGTTGTTAAACCCCATTCAAAGGTTACATTTGTTGGGGCATAATTAGCGTTCACGGTTCCGTTTAATGTTGCTGAAGTTCCGATAATAGCTGAAGCTTCGAGGGTAACAACGGTTGATGGTACAGCCAAGGTCGTGAAAGTCATATCATTACCATAAATTGTTCCGCTTTCATTGGTCGCAAAAACTCTGTAATGATAGGTAGTATAAGGAGTTAAACCTGAAATTGCATTTAATACATTGATGGCAACCAAACCATTCACTGAACCTGGAGTTGCAGCGGCGGTTGTTCCATAAGAGGTTGTTAATCCATATTCAAATGAAACAGTTGTCAAACCACCGTTGGCATTCACGCTTCCGTTTAAAGTAGCTGAATTTGAAGTAATACTTGTAGCTGCAGTTGTGATTACTGTTGGAGGTGCTGCCATTGTAGTAAATGTTGAATCAACTCCATAAGAAATTAATCCACCGACGCTCAAACTTCTTGCGCGATAATGATAGGTTGTAGCAAAATTGAGATTTGTCAACGGAAGATGTAATGCTGTTGTCGTTGATCCGTTAACTGTTCCCGGGATTGCGGCAAGTGAAGTTCCGTAACTTGTGCTGGTTCCATAATCAAAATAAGTGGAAATGGTTGTTCCGGCTGCGTTTGCATCTCCCAAAACATTGGCACTGTTATAGGTAACAGCATTATGCGAAAGTGTATGGATAAAAGGATCTGTACCAAATTCATACGCACCCATATCAGAAGGATTGTTGCGCATTGTTTCGGTAATATCTTTTGGAACATTTGTCAGATAAAATCCCTTGTTATTCAGTGCTGTAGCAGTTGGTAACAAGTTTGTTTCTGAAGTAAACGAAGGATTGATTGCAACTGAATTGGCCTCTTGTCCTGTGTAGGTTTGCCATGAAGCAAGTGTAGGGAAAAAGGCAACAAAACCAAATCCATTTTGCCATTGCATTGCAACGGTTGCATTTACGCCATCAATAAAATAATCGTTGTTATCAATGGCTGTGAACAATGCATTACTGGTGCTGATTACGATTCCATAGGCTGTAGCATATATCCCCGGACCGGCATTCATTGTCATCGAATTACGTAAAATGTTATTTCTGATTTCGTTATTATTACCTGTAGCCTGGTAGTAAAATCCGATACAAGCTGAAGACGCGTCCCACTGCGTGGAAAGAAATGCTCCTGTAAGTGAGATGGAGTTATGCAGAATTTTTATATTTCCTCCTGAACGAACAAAAATACCATAGGTAATATTCTGACCTACACCAGGATTAATTCCGGGAGAATGAATATTATAAATGGAGTTATTCGAAATTTCTGTTACAGTGGTTGCATCAGATGAAAACCAAATGCCTGTTACGCCCCAGCCATCATCAGCTGTGCGAATGAAATCATGAATTTTATTTTGTCTAACCTTTGTGTTTGTGGCACCCGTGCCAATATATACGCCAGTTTGACCAGTATTAAGCGATCCGCCAGCCGGCCCCATGATATCATTGTTGCTGATTATGCTGTTATCAACATATTGCAACATAACACCCCTTGAAGTGATGGCTTCAGCATCGTTGGGAGAACCAATAATGTTGTTTATAATCTGACAGTTTTTTGTAAATCCTGTACTCACACCGGACAATTGGATTGCAGTAAAGGCACTGTTAATCGTATTGTTATCAATAACACAGTTATTGTTACCTCCTACCGTGCTAGCGAATTTGATTGCCATATTTCCGCCTGCAGCATGCACAGGAACCATTTTAATAAGGCAATTTTTGATTGTCAAATTTGTAGTTGGATCTGCGTTTAAATTTTTTACCCCAATTACATAAGCAGTTGCAAAGGCACTTGTGTTTTCAAAAGTAAGGTTCTTACTATTGGTACCATTGTTCGAGCCATTAATTGTAAGATAATCCATTCCAGCCGCATCGATCATTCCATTTCCATCCAATAAGGTAGTGAAAACTGGTGAAACGCCTGTATTGGGCTTGATGGTCAGTGTATTAACTGCGCTTGATCCCGGATTAGGGAAAAACGAAATAGGATAATTTTCTGCTGTATACGATGCATCGTCCAAAACTAAAGTTGTGGGTCCGGCAATGTATTTGACATTGATATCATTGGCAGCAGCTGTGAGTGTTGCATAAGTTTTTCCAACTCCAACGTGAATAATACCTGAGATACTTGGTAAAACAGTGTACATAAATGCTGGATTTGGTGAAGTGGAACATGCCGGAGGTGAAGCTGTAAAACCACCTGCGGCAATTGTTGGATAACAAGTTACGTTTGGAACAGCAGCATTGTCCTGTGCAGCAACATAATAGGAAATAACATCACCAATAGAAACGCCTCCACCAAATGAAAATGTATAGGTTGATCCACTAACATAAGTAGCCTGAACACCTTGATAACCGCCTGAATTCACTCTCCAATATAGCATGGGCAAACCAGTTCCTGATGTTGGAACGCCATTTCCATCCGTTACATCTACTGTTAGAGTTCTGGCTGTGGTGACATTGGTTTGACCAAGCGGTGTATATATTATTGCAGGAGCCGTAAGGTCATTTGATAATCCTCCAAATTCATCAGCACCTAAATCAGGTGCACCAGGTGTGTATGATCCATTAACAGGATAACCTGCATTTGGGAACACCGGATTATTATCGAAATCCGTGGTAATAGAAATTGGCGATGAGATGATTGTTCCACCGGTTTCACATTGTGTAGGAACATTGGTTTGTAAATGCATATTTGCTGAACCTGGTGTAATGCTTACAAAAGGTGACAATTCTGTTATCGATTGTGCTTCTCTTGGGTAAACAGCTGTTTTGAAATCACTCAGCGTTTGATAAGTGGTTGTTCCGTTAAAGAAAATACAATTCGAAGGTCCTGGTGTACCTGCATAATAATTATTGTAATTCGATGAAGATAAATAGTTAGCATAGGAAGTAAAATTGAATCGCATTGCATAGGTTTTACTCGATCCAAGTGGCGTGGAATTATTTATGAAAATATTATTGCGGAAATCTAAGATCGTTGCCGCACCATTTACATAAACAGCAGTTGATCCAAAGTTTGCGGAGGTTGGCGTGTTGTTCAGAAAAACAGTATTGTTGTATAAACCAATCTTATAATTTGATGATTGAATACTGATACCTATCATATTATTTGCGCCAACAGCAGTCGTAGATCTAAAGTCTGTTAAAATATTGTTGTAAAAATAATGTGTTCCATAACTTGTAACATAAATGCCATTTATTAAACTTCCGGTTGTGAGACCCTCAATATTCTGGATTTTATTTCTATAAAATCTTCCAATACCACTGCTACTCGTTATATTATACACATACAGACCATAAACCGTTCCTTCAGCTCTGGTAATATTGTTAACAGTGTTGTCGTAAACATTCATTGTTGCACCATCTAGTGAGGCATTCAGTAAATAAGTACCTCCATTGGAAGCGACAATATTGTTTGTGATTAAGTTATTATACATATTCAAATCACCTCCCTTGCCGGCAACTGTTATGAAATGAGTTAATCCTCCACCGGGAACGGATTGAATCCTCGAGTTTCCTGACACAAGATTATCATGGAAAGTAAGAGGTCCCAAGGTTGTAGAACTAACATTGGTATAGAGATAATAGATACGACCTATGGATGTTACGTTATTCGCACCAATAACATTGTTGGTGATGGTGTTGTTGTAAACATTGGCAGTAACTCCCAAATTAGCCAGATACATCAAATAGGTATTCCCGTTTGTTACAGTTGGGTAGGTACAACCTGTAACAGTGTTGTTATAAACATTCATTACATTGTTTGTTCCAAGCGTACCCATATCACTGTATATAGGATAAAAAGCCGTGGTTCCTGTTCCGGTAAACTGCATGCTTACGTAGTTTCCATACAAACTATAACTGGCGTTGCGCGCAGTTGTCAGGAAAATTCCATAAGGAATACCCGTTCCTGCCATGGTGCTGGTAATGGTGTTGTTAGCAACAACCAAATTATTTTGATACATCGTGTAAATACCATAACCCGCCGTAGATGTTCCACCGGCAACGTTGGTAATGATATTTGCACCGTCTTTACCAATTTCATTGTTCTGATCGAATAAAGATTCATAAGGAGCAACGGTGTTGTTAAAACCTGAAAGGTAAATACCCGAATAACAGTTATTGAGTGTATTGCTATAAATCTTCAAATTCGAGTTTGCACCGGAAGCCGATGATACAAGCAGTTGTGTAATAGATGCGGTAGTGTGGTTATTTGAGTAAATACCTTTAGTGGCAGTGTATGTTTTTGTAAGACTGATTACGCAGTTCTTAATGGTTATGTTTTGTGAACCATCAGTAATAGAATTTTTTAAAAGTGCATAGCCCCATTCCATTTGGGTTGTAGCAGTTACATTGGCAGCGTTTTCCGATAAATTAATTCCATCAAAAGTGATGTAATCACTTCCCGATAAAACGACCATTCCATCCATAGTGCCTATGCCGGTAAAGGCTGTCAGTACTGGATTGGCTCCTGATCCGTTTTTTTGAAAAACAATCGGATTGGCTAAAGTTCCGGTGGCTGTGATGGTCAAAGGTGTCGCCAGTGTTTCGGTATAACCTGCATTGAGGTTAAACGTAACGCCACCTGATCCGATGCCTTGGCTGTTCAGGGCTGCAACAGCGTTTGCTATTGTTGCATAGTCACCCGGAATCGTTTTTGTTCCGGTAAGTGGTTGAGCAAAAGTCATGATGCTCATCAACATTCCTAAAGTAACAAATAAAAGATGCTTCTTCATTAGATTCATTTTTTAGTTAAAGATTCTGATTAATTAATTTTTGATTTTGACATTGTGATATTAAAAGTATAAATGAAAACCCTTTAAGGATTTTTGGTTTCTTTTCCGGGAGATTTCTTTTGTTGCCGGTTTGTTTTGAGTGTTTCGGAATTCGTCAGGAGTTTTCTCAACGCATAATTCTCGTTATTTAATTTTTGTTTCATACGCTTCAGCTCTTTTTCGACTTCGTCGGCCGATGGTTTTTTTTCCGTCTTCATTTTTTTGCGATTTCAAATTCGATGCAAAATTGAATCAAAACCAAAACGACACCTAATTATAATAACCTATAAAAAAACTACAAGCGGATTTGAAATGGGAACAAAAATGCTACATTAAATGTAACTGTTTGAATAATAGATTTATATGTATTGTGTCTGCCATGACGGGAGGTTCATTGCACATTCAGTCGCAAGGCTCAGGAAGTTGTGTTTGGGTTTGCCTATTCAGTGACAAGGCTCAGGAAGTTGTGTTTGGGTTTGTCTATTCAGTGGCAAGTGCCAGGACGCTGTGTTTGGGTTTGCCTATTCAGTGGCAAGGCTCAGGAAGCAGTGTATTCGCTTGAAATCCCTGAAGGATGATCTTATTTTTCGTTGATTTATAGTTGTTGTATTGTCAGAATAAGGTTTTCATCGCGGGTGATTCCCATTTTCTTTCTGAGTCTGTTTCGTGCAACCTGAATACTTTTCACCGATTGAAAAGTGATGGCCGAAATGTCTTTGGTGGTCATATTCAGCTTCATAAAGGCACATATTTTAATCTCATTTGGGGTGAGATCGGGGTATTTTACAATCAATTTCTCATAAAAATCCTGGTGAACCTGTTGAAATCGTTTCTCAAATTCTTCCCAAACGGTGTTGTCAACATTCGACTGCATCTCGCGTAAAATCTCCATGATCCAGGCGTTATTTTCCGGCTTTTCTTTCGATTTCAATGCCAGCAGTTTATCGATGATGGACGAAATGAATTCATTCTTTTTGAAAAGATACATCACATGGGTCGAAAGTTCTTTATTTCGGAATTCGAGTTCCATTTCGAGGTTTTGCTTTTCCATAAGCAGGTTTTGCTTTTCAAGATTCAGATTCAGACTTTCGAGTCTCAGACTTTCCTGTAGCAATTCACCTTGCTTCATCCTGATTCTTTGGTTGCGGTTGAGTAGTATTACAATCGCGAACGAGAAAAGTAAAAGAGCAGATATGATCATATATATCAATGCTTTACGCTCTTTATGTGCGATTATAATTTGTTTTTGAAGTTCATCTTCTTTGCGTTGTTTTTCGTACTGATATTGCATTTCCATGCGTGCGGTATTCTGAACCTTTTCGTTGTTCATCATACTATCCTGAAGGCTTTTATAGAGTTTATGCATCTCGAGTGCTTTGGGATAATTGCCGTCTTTTTCGTAAGCCAATGATAAATAACTTCCGGCTCGCATTCGCGTTAATAAACTGCCTGTTTTTGTGCTAAGCGACATGGCTTTATTCAAAATATCGATGGCTTTTTTATATTCACCCACAAAGTAATACGTGTTTCCGAGATTGTTCGTTGTTTGGGCAATTCCCACAGTATCTTTAAGCTGAGTGCGTATTTCAAGGGATTTGTAATAATAATAAAAAGCTTTTCCGTATTCTTTTCGCTCTTTGTGAACGATTCCCATATTATTATACAACGATCCGTTAAAATCAGGATTATTAAATGTCAAGTTGTATTCGAGTGCTTTCTCAAAATTAGTTTGAGCGGCAACGGTATTATAAGTACTTAGATAAGTGGATCCAATATTCGTATATAAAACCACCATGTTTTTTAAATATGGATAATCTTTATCCAATTTGACAATTTTTTCAACGCCGTCGAGACTCTCTTGGTAGTATTGTAGAGCCATTTCGAAATTTTCCATATTGAAATAGCAGGAGCCAAGCTGCGCATAAATGCTGATATATTTTTTCAACTGTGCAAGCGTATCATGCGTTAGGCTCAAATTTTCATCAATTAATTTTAAACATTTGAAATGATAATCGAGGCTGATTGCAAAATTGCCATTTTTAAAAAACAATTTGCTGTATTGAAGATAAGTAGAATAAATATGTTTTTCGGATTCAGTAATTTGACTTAAAACCAATGCCTCATTTAAATAATACAACGAAGAATCAAGCTGATTTTTTGAGCTCCCATCAAAACATGAAGCAAGTTGAAGGTAAGTAGTAATAGTCGCAGTGTCGGAAGAATTAGGTTTTATTTTATCTTTCAACGATTGAATATAGGACTGATCCGAAGCGTAAGAAACAGATAAACAAAACATTAACAATATGGCAATTGAAAAACCTTTGGTTGAAAGTTTGAGTAATCCGTTTAAAAATCTGGTGAACAGAGCATGCATAATAAGTATGAATTTCTAAAGCAGCAATGTATTTACAATCACGAAATTACGATTATTGATTAAAAATGCAAAGTGTGATTTACAAATTGAGTGTTTAATCGTAAAATTGGTAAAATATTATGTTTTTAAAAGATACTTTTCATAAGTTTGCACATAATTTAGTTACGCTAATTCCAGATTGTGCATACAAAAATTAATCCCAATTTGGGTAATAATGAGCATTGTAATGTAAATCTTTCATGCAAATCCATAGATTCTAACAATAAAACAAATAGATTATGAACAAACTTCTCGGCTTATTCATTTTTATAGGCATAATCACGTTTTCTTCTTGTGGAAACGAAAAAGCAGCACCTGCTGCAGCCCCGCTCGAAGTATCTGTTATACAAGTGGTTCAACAAGATGTGGCTCTTGAATCGGAATATACCGGACAAACGTATGGCAAATCAGATATCCAGATAAACCCAAGGGTGAATGGAGTTGTGCTGAGTTTAAATTTTCGGGAAGGATCACTCATTCAAAAAGGTCAACTGCTTTATACCATCGATCCGCTGCCATTCCAGAATAAAGTAGATCAGGCAGAAGGTCGGCTTGCCGAAGCCAAGACCAATCTGGCCAGAACAAAGTCGGATTTGGATATGATTGAGCCGTTGGCAAAGATAAATGCCGTTAGCCAGCGTGAATTGGTGGCAGCAAAAGCACAATACGAAGCCGCCCAAGGACAAATTCAATCTGCCGAAGGCGCTTTGCGTAACGCTAAAATTGAATTGAGCTATTGCACGGTCGAAGCACCTATCACAGGTTTAATCGGTATTTCAAAAGTACGGGTGGGTGATTATGTCAACCCCGGTCCGTTCGCAATACTAAATACCATTTCTGATCTGAGCAGTGTGCGCGTTCGCTTTACAATCAGCGAACAGGAATATTTAAGAATCTACCGCGAAGCTACTGCAGAAAACTCAACACTGAAAGGTGCTGGTAAACATGTTCAATTGGTTTTATCTGATGGCGGTCTTTACCCATATATTGGTGAATTCAGTTTCACAGACCGCCAGATTGACCCATCAACGGGTGCGATGACGCTCGAAGCCAGTTTCGAAAATCCGGATAAAATATTGCGTCCAGGTCAATATGTAAAAGTAAAGGTAGTAACAGAAGCTCGCCAAAAAGCATTGTTAATTCCACAGCGTTCCATCATCGAAATGCAAGGTATTTTTCAGGTATATTTATTGGGTGACGACAATAAGGTTCAGCTTCAGATTATTAAAGTCGGGCCTTCATTTAAAGATGCTTATTTGGTACTGGAAGGTTTAAATTCCGGAGATAAAATTGTGATGGGAGGCACACAATTATTGAGAAACGGTAGCCCAGTCACTCCAAAAATTTCGGAATGGAACCCGGGTCAATTCAGTTCTCCACAAGCAACATCTAAATAACCTTAAAACTATGGGAGAATTTTTTGTTCGCAGGCCAATTGTTGCTATGGTAATAAGCATCATTATCGTGATGCTTGGTTTATTGGCATTGCAGAAAACACCAATTTCACAATATCCGGATATTAATCCGCCTGTCGTAAAAATTACCACATCCTATACCGGCGCTAGCGCGCTGAATGTTGAACAAGCCGTTGCAACCCCTATAGAACAAAAGGTAAATGGGGTTGAAAATATGCTCTATATTAAATCAATCAATACTTCAGACGGCGCACTGACTATTGAGGTAACTTTTGATGTTGGCACCAATTTGGATAATGCCAATATGCTTACGCAAAACAGACAAAATCAATCAGCTCCATTTATGCCACCCAGTGTAAAACAGATGGGTGTTACCGTAAAAAAATCGCTGTCGTTCCCAATGTTACTATTCACCCTCACATCAACCAATCCTAACTACGACTCCAAATTCCTAAATAACTATGCCAGTATCAATATCGTTGATGCGTTGGCCAGGATTTCAGGTGTTGGTGAAGCCTTCCTTTTTGGTGGAAGCGATTATGCAATGCGAATATGGCTTAGAGCCGGTGAAATGAGCAAATTAGGTATCACTGTTGACGAGATCAAGAATGCCCTGAACAATCAAAATATGATTAGCCCGGGAGGGAAATTTGGTGCTGAGCCTGCTCCTGTTGGAACGGAATTTACCTATGGCGTAACCCTACAGGATCGCCTTGTTACAGAAAAACAATTTGCCGGTATTATCGTGAAAAGTAAGGAAGATGGTTCCCGCGTTTTGTTAGGCGATGTTGCCCGAATCGAACTTGGAACTGAAAACTTCAGCTCTACTGCTCGTCGCAACGGAAATTCGAGTGCGGTAATCGGCCTTTATCAGATGCCGGGAAGCAACGCCTTGGAAGTTGCTGAAAAAGCAAAAGCCACCATGAAAGAAATAGCTGAAAAATTCCCAAAAGGTATTGAATATCAGGAATCTCTAGATACAACTCTGGCCATTACCGCCGGTATAGATGACATTGTTAAAACGCTTTTTGAAGCAATCGTTCTGGTAATTATCGTAGTTTTCATATTCCTTCAAAACTGGAGAGCAACGTTAATTCCATTAATAACAGTGCCGGTTTCATTAATTGGTACCATTGCCGTTTTTCCCTTACTTGGATTCTCCATTAATACACTTTCTTTGCTGGGTCTCGTATTGGCTATTGGTATCGTGGTTGATGATGCCATTGTGGTTGTTGAAGCGGTAATGCACCATATTGAACATGGTAAAAATCCACGCGAAGCAACCTTGCAAGCCATGAAAGAAGTTTCAGGCCCGGTTATCGCTATTGCCCTTATTTTGATTGCTGTATTTGTTCCGGTTGCTATGACGCCTGGTATTACCGGTAGGTTTTATCAGCAATTCGCCATCACAATAGCCGTTTCAGTGGCCTTCTCGGCATTTAGTGCTTTATCGCTCAGCCCGGCTTTGGCTGCTATGCTGCTGAAACCCACTAAACCACTTGACCAACAGAAAGGACTCCTTCCTAAATTTTATCGCGGATTCAATAATATCTTTGAGAAAATCACAATAAAATATTTAGGCGGGGCTGGTTTCTTTGCCCGAAAATCTAGGAGGGTTGTGCTTCTTTTGACCGTTATTCTGGTTTTTGCAGCTTTTTTGGGGATAAAAGTTCCGGCAGGTTTTATTCCGGAAGAAGATCAGGGTTATTTTATGGTGAATATTATACTGCCACCCGCCTCTTCGCTCCAACGATCAGATGAAATAGCCAAGAAAGTTGAAAGTATCTTCGCTGAAGAAGAGGATTTGCTTTCATACACCACCATCAATGGCTACAGCTTGCTAACTGGTTCATATTCACCAAGTAATTCATGTTTGTTCGTTTCATTAAAACCTTGGGAAGAGCGAACAACAACAGCAAAAGAGCTTGTTGATAAGTTCAACAAAATATTTGGTGCCGAAATAACCAATGCGACAGCAATGGCTTTTGGTCCGCCAGCCATCACCGGGCTTGGTGCATCGGCAGGGTTTAGTATAATGCTTCAGGACAGAGGAGGAAATACACCTCAATATCTTGAACAACAAACACAGGCATTTATTGCTGCAGCCCAAAAACGTCCCGAAATAAAGAAGATTTACACCACTTTTAATGCTGGTATTCCTCAAATTAAACTTGAGATAGATAACGAAAAAGCCATGAAACTTGGTGTACCCGTATCTAAAATTACTGAGGCACTTGGTGCTTTTCTGGGCGCAAGTTATGTGAATGATTTCAACCGTTTCGGTCGTCAATACAAAGTGTATATTCAGGCCGAGGCAGCTGATAGGGTAAAGCCAGAAAATTTGAACCTGATTTATGTAAAGAATAACACTGGTGATATGGTGCCAATTTCGACCATTGTTACCGCAACCAAAGTGACTGGTCCAGACTTCACCAATCGGTTGAATCTTTTCCGTGCTGCCGAAATTGGAGGTACCCCAAATGATGGTTACAGCAGTGCTCAAGCATTAACAGCCCTGGAAGAAGTTGCCAAAGAAACCCTTCCGGGCGATATGAGTTTCGATTATATCAATCTTTCATATCAGGAAAAACACTCTCCATCCGCAGGCACTGTATTTATGATGGCCCTGTTTTTTGTGTTCCTTATACTTGCCGCACAATACGAGAGTTGGAAACTCCCTTTCAGTGTTTTATTGGGAACACCATTCGCTGTTTTTGGTGCATTTCTGGGTTTATTCCTTGCGCGATTCAGTAGCGATGCTTACTTAAATAATGTTTTTGCTCAAATAGGCCTGGTTATGCTCATCGGTCTGGCTGCTAAAAATGCGATTCTTATCGTTGAGTTTGCAAAGGTTGAATATGATAGCGGAAAGCCATTACTCGAATCGGCAATGTTAGCAGCAAAATTGAGGTTTCGGCCAATTCTTATGACTGCTTTTGCCTTTATCCTTGGGGTTGTTCCCTTATTAACGGCTACTGGTGCTGGTTCGCAAGCCCGTATTGTAATGGGCATGGCGGTATTTAGCGGAATGCTTATTGCAACTATTTTAGGTGTTTTGGTGGTTCCAGCTTTATACGTTATGATTGAAAAAATTGGTAAAAAAACAACCCAGGCACCTGAAGAAATTAATAAGGAGGAAAAATAAGATGAAAAAGATATTCTTAAGTGCAATTTTACTCGCAATAGTGTTCACTTCCTGTTTGGTTGGACCAAAGTATAACCGACCTGTGATGAATGCAAATACCGCTTATTCTGGCGGTGATTCAACAGTTACGGTTTCAACAGTTGTGTTGGATTCAACAGCGATCAATGATTCACTTGCACTTATCGGATGGACTGATGTGTATAAGGATTCAGTTCTTACAAACCTTATCAAAACTGTTTTGAGCAATAATCTTGATTTACTTACCGCCATTTCACGGGTTGAAGAAGCGCGTGCCATCTATGGTATTTCAAAATCTGATTTGTATCCCTCATTCGGCTATGACATAAAAGCTGGTTATCGTGATTTAGGCGATAACGCACAGAACGCAGGCGCTGGAATAAATAATCAGACCTATCATGGTTTTGCTACCATGAGTTGGGAAGTTGATTTGTTTGGAAAACTTCGTCATCAGAAAAGATCTTCATGGGCTGAGTTTTTAGCAACTGAAAATAATGCTCAGGCTGTTCGGGTAAGCTTGATTGCCGAAACTGCAAGCCTTTATTTTTTGCTTCGTGATGCGGATAACCGTCTGGAAATTGCCAAAAAAACGGTTAAATCACGCACTGAATCTTTAAAGATTATTTCTGAGAGATTTAGCAGTGGTTATGTATCGGAATTGGATCAACTCCAGGCCCAGCAACAGTTGGCCATTGCTTTGGCAGCTGTTCCGAATGCTGAAAGACAGGTTATCACTACTCAAAATGCATTGAGGGTGTTAACCGGACTTACCCCTGGCGAAATCCCACGCGGACTTAGTATTTATGACCAGCAATTACCTCTTGAAATACCTGCTGGCATTCCATCAGATTTGTTGCAACGCCGACCTGATATTGTTGCTGCCGAACAAACACTGATTTCACAGACAGAACAAATTGGTGTTACAACAGCCATGCGTTTTCCTTCGATAAGTCTGACAGGGTTTTTAGGTTATGCAAGCCCATCGTTAAGCACAATTATCGATCCAGCATCATTGGCATTAGGTGTTACCGGAAATTTGGTAGGACCGATATTTGAGTTTGGTAAAAACAAACGACGTGTTGAGGCTCAGAGGTTTCATACAGACCAATATAACTATCAATATCAAAAAACTGTATTGAATGCATTTGCTGAGGTTGATAATTCATTGGCATCTGTTCGTTTGAACAAACAGGAATATGAGGCTTACCGGTTAGCTCTTGAGGCTGCTTCAAAGGCGTATATTCTTACACAGGCACGCTATTACGATGGTTACACCAATTATCTGGAATTGCTCATACAGGAGGACAATCTATTCAAGGCTGAATTCAACGAATCTGCTTCGCAAACCCAACAAAATATTGCTGTAGTTAATTTATTTAAAGCATTAGGCGGTGGTTGGAACGCGAAATAAATGATTTTTGGCGGAGATGTCACATATTGTATATTTGTCTCTTACATTTGACTTCATTTTGATATTTTTATCAATACTGTAATAGTTTAAACCAGCGATGTTAATTGTAGATGAGAATTACATTTTAAACCAAAAATAATGATGAGAAAAAAGATTTTAATGGGAGGATTATTGGCAGTTATCCTTATGATATCCGTATCCTGCAATCAGGAAAAGGAAAAACCAACTATTGATAAAAATCAGGTAATGGCTGAAATTCAGGCAATTGAGAATAAATTTGCCTTGGTTTATACGCATAGGAATTTGGATTCTTTAACCTATTATGCTGATGATGCTGTTAGTTATTTTGTGGGTCAAGAACCTATTGCAGGTAAAAATGCGATACACCAATTCATCGAAGAGGATTTAAAAGATTTTCCATCAGGCGCAAAAATCCTCAATGAAATTTTAGAAATTTATGTTACAGATGATGGCAACAATGTGGCGGAAATTGGAGCTTACAAACAGGTGGATTCCACCGGTAAAATTTTACAAAACGGACACTATTTCAGTTTCTTTGCAAAAAGGAACGGCAAGTATTTATGTACCAGAGACATGGCTACTGCGCATCCAACTGCTGAATAGCGATTAGGAGTGCAAAAAAACTAGGCTGTTTCTATTCTGAAATAGCCTAGTTTTTTTAAATTTATCGGTAGGAGATAAAGTATCCTATATCTTCATTTCCTTTCTATCTTCTTCCGCCACCACCACGACCGCCGCCGCCACTATAACCTCCACTACTTCGACCTCCACCACTATAACTGCTACCACTTCGACCTCCACCGTTATATGAATTTGATGAGCTGGAAGGACGGGAATTAGCATTGGATGATGATTGACGTGTTGAGGGACTTGCCGATGCTCCACTTGATGGACGCGTTGAAGCTCCGTTTGATGGTTTTGCTAAAGTGGATGTCCCGCTTGATGGCCGTGTTGCCGCTGAAGTTCCGGCTGAAGGTTTTGTTGAATTAGATGCCCCGGTTGCCGGACGTGTTGAAGCTGATGTTCCATTTGATGGGCGTGTGGAGGCTGAACCCCTATTGCCTTTGTAATTACCGTTGGCATTATTATGGTTCACAGTATTGGAACTATTTCTGGAATTATTGTAATTATTATAATTGTTGTTGTTATGAATGACTACGGTATTTCCATAGCCACCATAATAACCCCCATGGTGATAATAATTGTTATGATGATATATGCCAACCGCCATTACGGTAAATGCCGCATAATAAGGCGGATAATATGAATAATAATATGGTGGATAATAGGGTACATATACTGGTGAATACACATACTGCACGATTGGAGCTGATTGAACAACAACAACACTGGTTGATGCCGGAACAGCTACGGTCACGGGGTCGGTACCCGAATAACCGGGATTAGGAGTAACGGCTGGAGTGGTAGGCTTAGGTTCAATAACATAATCTTTACCATACAGATCCTTATCTCCAACAATCTGCATCGTAACGATATCATTTTTATCCTTCGACACCAAAATTACAGCAACATCCTGAGTCTCTTTTTCCGTAACATCGACCTGGAGTATAAACGTAAAATCCTTATCTTTTTGCTTTGTCACAACCTTGATGAAATCAACCTTTTTATCCAGATTTAAATCCAGGTTATTAATTCCAGATTTTTCTTCATTTAAGGATTTCTCAAAATCTTCAATGGTCTTTGACTTTTGAAAAAGATCCAACACTGCATAAAGATCCAGATTATCACCTGGCAGACCTAATAGCGTAGAATCATTTGTCGCCTGACTATCTGTTTGAGAGAATGCAGGTAAACATAACAGGTTCGTTATCAGCAATAAGATTAGTAATAAACTGTTTTTCATGATTTTATGATATTTTAATTCAGCTTAGAAGTATTCGATGATTTTAATTTAAACTTATTGAATAACAATTCTTTACTTGTTATTTTAAAGTTGTAGTCAAACTGGCACAAAATGACGTTTTCAATTATTGTTGTCATATTTTCAAGCGACATACACCAAAGAATTCAAATCTTTAAACTGCAAAATTAAGTGATAATTCTGTTAAGAAATTACATATTCCTCCTGTACTGCCCGCCCACTTCAAACAAAGCGTGTGTTATTTGTCCGATAGAAGCATATTTGGTTGTTTCCATCAAAACTTCAAAAACATTGTCATTGTGAATAGCAGCTTTTTGCAGTTTTTTTAATTGAATTTCGGTCTCTTCACTCCAGGTTTTATGTAATTGTTCAAGCATCAAAATCTGGTATTCTTTTTCCTGTGGCGTAGCACGGATTACCTCTCCCGGAATAATTGTCGGCGAACCAAGAGAAGAAAGGAAAGTATTCACACCCATGATAGGCAACTCACCCGTATGTTTTAAGGTTTCATAATACAAAGATTCTTCCTGAATTTTTCCGCGCTGATACATGGTTTCCATTGCGCCCAGTACGCCTCCTCTTTCGTTGATTCTATCAAATTCTGCCAACACGGCTTCCTCAACCAAATCGGTAAGTTCTTCAATAATGAACGAACCTTGTAAAGGGTTTTGATTTTTCGCCAGGCCTAATTCATGGTTTATGATCATTTGAATGGCAATTGCACGACGCACTGATTCCTCAGTTGGTGTAGTGATTGCTTCGTCATAAGCATTGGTATGCAACGAGTTACAGTTGTCATAAATTGCATACAAGGCTTGAAGTGTTGTTCTGATATCATTAAAATCTATTTCCTGCGCATGCAGCGAACGGCCGGATGTTTGGATATGATACTTTAATTTTTGTGAACGTTCGTTGCCACCATATTTATGCCGCATAGATTTTGCCCAGATCAGGCGGGCAACACGCCCAATAACCGAAAACTCAGGATCAATTCCGTTTGAGAAGAAGAATGACAGATTAGGCGCGAAATCATCGATATTCATGCCTCGTGAAAGGTAATATTCGACATAAGTGAAGCCATTTGCAAGCGTGAATGCAAGTTGTGAGATAGGATTGGCGCCTGCTTCGGCAATATGATAACCCGAAATGGAAACAGAATAAAAATTCTGAATACAGTTTTGAATGAAATACTCCTGCACGTCTCCCATCATTTTCAACGAAAAATCGGTCGAAAAAATACAGGTATTTTGTGCCTGATCTTCCTTCAGAATATCTGCCTGAACGGTCCCCCTGACTTTGGCAATTGTTTCTCTTTTAATTTTCTCATACACATCTTTTGGCAACACCATATCGCCTGTAACTCCCAGCAACATCAATCCCAATCCATCATTTCCTTTTGGCAGTTCTCCCTGATATGCAGGCCGTGTAGTATTTTTACTTTGATAAATCTTTTCAATTTTAGCTATGATTTCTTTTCCTAAACCGTTCTTTTTGATGTAGAGTTCACATTGTTGATCAATGGCTGCATTCAAAAAGAAACCCACCAAAGTTGGCGCAGGCCCGTTGATAGTCATCGAAACACTCGTTTTTGCATCGGCGAGATTGAATCCGGAATAGAGTTTTTTTGCATCATCCAGACAAGCGATGGAGACGCCTGCATTGCCAATTTTTCCGTAAATATCCGGGCGAATTTCCGGATCCTCACCATATAGTGTCACGGAATCAAATGCGGTTGAAAGCCGGCGTGCGGAAAGTCCGTATGAAACATAGTGGAATCGCCGGTTGGTGCGTTCCGGACCACCTTCGCCAGCAAACATGCGCGTTGGATCTTCTTCTTCACGCTTAAATGGAAAAACTCCGGCAGCAAATGGATATTTTCCCGGGACATTTTCTTTAAAAGTCCAGCGTACAATCTCAGCCCATGATGTAA
>CANNKD010000003.1 GCA_947505205.1 Bacteroidota bacterium
TGATTAGGAATTGCTTTATGTAAGTTTTCGATGCTTTGGTAAATAACGCTCACCTTGGCATTTACTTTAGGTGAGGTAACCATTTGCGCAATTTTCTCTGAAATTTGACTAACGCTGAATGGCCTGTAAATATCCTTCACCACATTTACAATTTCTTCTTTGGGTAAGTGTTCCTGAGCCTTGCAGCGTTCGTAAACATCAGTAATAATATGCTCCTGGTTTGTCTCCTTTATCAGGGCGATCGCTGCTCTGAAGGCTATAAAATCGCCTAATTTGGCCATATCAATACCATAACAATCAGGATAGCGAATTTGGGGAGCAGAGGATGCAATAATGATATGCTTTGGCCCAAGTTTATCGAGTATTCTTACAATACTGTTACGCAAAGTTGTTCCCCTGACGATGGAATCATCCAAAACCACAAGCGAATCTCTACCTGCCTGAACCACACCATACGTAACATCGTAAATGTGAGCGACCAGATCGTCGCGTTGGTTATCTTGGGTAATGAAAGTGCGTAATTTCATATCTTTCACAGCGATATCTTCAACACGCAACTGAATATTGAAAATATCTTCCAGATTTTTGTCTGTAATATTGCTGCCAAGCTCTAAAATCTTTTCCTTTTTGATATTCAAACAATGGGTGTTGAGTTCCTGAACCAGTCCACGAAAGGCAGCCGAAGCGGTATTTGGAATGTATGAAAAGACAGTTTCGGTTAGATTGTGGTTTATTTCAGTAAGAATTTGTGCTACAAGCAGTTTCCCAAGCATTTTACGTTCCTGATAGATGGAGGCATCTGTACCACGGGAAAAGTAAATTCGTTCGAACGAACAGGCTTTTCGTTCGGTTGGCTTTTTAAATTCAACTTCTGAAAAATAACCATTTTTCTTGATGATAATAGCATGACCTGGTTTAATCTCATGAATGTTTTCGACCTTAACGTCGAAAGCTGTTTGAATTGGCGGCCTCTCGGAAGTGACCACCACCACTTCATCATCTTTGTAATAATATGCGGGCCTGATTCCGGCCGGATCGCGCATCACAAAAGCATCGCCATGGCCAAGCATTCCAGTGATAACATAACCTCCATCCCAATATTGAGAAGCCTCGGTGAGGATATTCCGAATATCAAGATCTTGGGCAATTTTAAGCGTTATTTCTTTTTTTGAAAATCCTGATTTTTTGAAATTCCAGTAAATGCGCTCGTTTTCCATGTCGAGAAAATGTCCAATTTTCTCTAAAACAGTCACGGTATCTGATGTTTCAATCGGGTATTGACCCAAATCGACTAATTTATTGAATAACTCGTCAACATTTGTCATGTTGAAATTACCGGCTAAGACCAAATTACGTGTCATCCAGTTGTTCGCCCGAACGAATGGATGGAGATTCGAAACGCTATTTTGTCCGAATGTTCCGTACCGAAGGTGCCCCATAAAAATCTCACCTGTGAAATCGACATTTTGCTTCAGCCATTCTACATCAAGCATCCCCATCGGTTGCTTTTCTCCTATTTCATGAAGCTTATCATATACCTGATTAAAAATATCTTTGATTGGTGCGTTTGAATTTGAACGAATCCGGTTAATATATTTCGTTCCGGGTTGCATATCAAACTTTATCGAAGCTATTCCTGCTCCATCCTGCCCTCGATTATGCTGTTTCTGCATTAATAAATGCAGTTTTTGCAGTCCATAAAATGCGGTTCCATACTTTTGAAGATAGAAATCGAGTGGTTTGAGTAATCGAACAACGGCAATCCCGCACTCGTGTTTTATTTGGTCGCTCATTTACGCAAGGCTTATTGGAATTAATGATAAATTTGCAAAAAGCATTCGCAAAATTAATAAAATTTACGTATGATTACGATCAGAGATGCAGTTGAATCAGATATACCGGCCATCGTTAGTTTTCAGGAGCGTATGGCATTCGAAACCGAAGAAATATCCCTAGAAACTCAGATTCTTCAAAAAGGTGTAAAAGCACTATTTGATAATCCATTAAAAGGGAAGTATTTTGTTTCCATAGATGAAAAACGAGTAATCGCCACATTATTAATAACTTATGAATGGAGCGATTGGAGAAACAGAACCATTTTCTGGATTCAATCGGTTTTTGTTGATCCGATCTTCCGTCGTAAAGGTGTTTATAGGCAGATGTATGAGCATATTCAAAAATTGGCTGAAAAGGATGAAACTGTCGGCGGTATTCGGCTGTATGTCGATCGTTCAAACTCAAATGCACAAATGACTTATACTTCATTGGGTATGAATGGCGAACATTATCAGGTATTTGAGTGGATGAAGTGAGATATAATTCAAAATGTAAATTTCAAAATGCAAAATTTGATAAAATAGCTCAATAATATATGAAATTTTTAAATTCAATTTAAGTAATATTTTAGGATGTTTAAAAAGGGGAAAGTTCCGCATACTTATGTAATTGTATTCGCAATCATTGTTATTTCGGCAATCCTGACTTGGATAATTCCACCCGGAAAGTACGTTAAGGAGTCAAAAATTGTAAACGGGGTAGAAACAAAAGTGATGACCTATTATCCGGAGAATATGCTACCGGCAATTTATGAATTGAAAGTGAAAAGTGAACCGCAAACATGGCAGGTATTTTCGGCATTGTTCAAAGGTTTTGTGCGTCAGAGTAGTATTATCGCATTTATCCTGATTATTGGCGGTGCGTTTTGGATCATGAATCAAAGCAAAGCCATTGATGTGGCTATTTTTCGGTTTTTGAAATTTGTAAAAAAGTTAGAACATAATAAGTTGATGGGCTCCATGGGCGTTGATAACCTGATTATCGTGTTGGTAATGCTCATGTTTAGTGTTTTTGGAACAGTTTTTGGAATGAGTGAGGAAACCATCGCTTTCGCGATAATATTTATACCACTTTCAATTTCAATGGGTTACGATTCAATTGTGGGTGTTTGTATGGTGTATGTTGGGGCACACCTCGGCTTCGCTGCTTCAGTATTAAATCCTTTTACTGTGGGAATTGCACAGGGGTTAGCAGAAATTCCACTTTTTTCAGGTGTCGAATACCGGATTTTCAGTTGGTTGATCATCAATATTGTTGGAATTGCATTTGTTTTGAGGTATGCGCACAAAATAAAAAGGAATCCATCATCATCGCCATTATATCAAGAGGACGAATATTGGCGCAAGCAGGAAGTAAGCGATGACGATAAAATTGAATATTATACGCCCAAATCTGCTTGGTTTGTTTACGCAATGGTTGTTTTTTCAATGGTTGGATTTTCATGGGCCTATCCCGAAAGTAGCCTGAAAGTGGGATTGGATGTGATCAAAGTTTATATTTTGCCAATTTTGACATTGATATTCATTGGTTTAGGGTTTTTCTCATTACGCAAGAGTGTGCATTATTTCATCCTGCTGTTACTTGCCTACACAGTAATATTGTTGATTGTAGGTGTTATGGCTTATGAATGGTATGTGATGGAAATAGCTACTTTGTTTCTCGCTTTAGGATTGGCAAGTGGATTAGCTATCAATAAAACAGCCAATGAATTGGCAAAATTGTTTCTCGAAGGTGTGAATGATATCTCTTCAGCCGGTATTGTTGTCGGGCTTGCAGGCGGCATCATCGTTATACTTGAAAATGGCGGCATCATTGATTCAATTATGTTTGGCTTGTCGAAATCGATGAACGATTTTGGTGATTATGCCTCTGTAGCAACCATGTATGCTATTCAAACCATTCTCAATGTGGTAATTCCATCAGGCTCGGCAAAAGCAGCAATCACAATGCCAATCATGGCACCATTCAGCGATTTGATTGGCGTTTCGAGGCAAGCTACCGTGATGACTTTTCTGTTAGGAGATGGCTTCACGAATATGCTTACACCAACTTCGGGCGTTTTAATTGGTGTTTTGGGAGTTGCCCGAATCCCCTACGCAAAATGGTTTAAATGGGCATGGCCAATGATTTTGATTTTATTTATAGTGGGTTTATTATTACTGATTCCTACTGTTACAATGAAATTGAATGGGTTTTAATCTGCAATGACAACAATCCATTGTCGGTTAGGCTGAGGAAATGTGAAAAATTGATGTTAAGTTGAAGCTGTTGATGAAAAATATGTTAGGTTGGAATTGATTTTAATTTAAGCAGGAATTTTGCTCAAAATTTGAAAATAGTTGAAAATAAGTTTGAAATTATTTACTTTTACTTTTTCAAAAAGTACCCAAATAACACAAACTATGAATCAAAAGAAAATTATAATTGGTTTTATCCTAATTCTTACAGGATTATTAAACCAGCAAGGGTATTCACAATATGGAATTTTGCGAAAAGCCCAAAGCAAAGCTGAGGATAAGTTAGTTAATAAATTGTTCAAGGAAGATGCACCTGCACCGCAAACTGCGCCTTCTGGGAATAATGATGGAAACACTAACAACCCTGCAAATTCGAAGGGCTCAGGCCTGAATAATGTAGCACCTGATGTAAACGAAAGCCTTACTGAAGCCATCAAAGCCGCTGATGAGAAAAAATATGCTGATGCACGGGACGCTATTCGCAAGGCGATTATCGGTGTTGAAATCGAAATAGGTAAACTAATCCTCAAAGATTTACCCAATGAAGTGCATAAGCTTCCGATGGTTTCGGAAGAAGATAATGTTACCAGCACAGGTGTTGGTTTTGTGGGTTTGGTGATTGATAGAGTCTATCGAAAACAGGATCAACAGCTAAAATTAATGATAGGAAATGATGCTGGAATGCTTAGTGCAGTGAATATGTATTGGGCTTCTGGCATGTATCAGACCAATCAAGATCCAAATGTGAAGGAAGTGAAGTATAAAGGATATAAAGCTTTGTTGAACTTTGACGAATCTTCAGGTTACACATTAAGTGTTCCTTTCGGACAAACATCATTAATCACCTTCGAAGGAATTAACTTCGAAAATGAAGCTGAAATTATGGCTGCAGCGAACGAAATTGATATTGAAAAAATTAAAAGACAATTGGGGGAACAATGAAAAAGATTATCATTATTGCTTTAATAGCATTGCAATTAGCGGGAATTCAGGGTTTTACCCAAAATGTTACCGAAAAAATTAATGAAGCAAAAGCATCCTATAGTGCAG
Source organism: Bacteroidota bacterium (assembly GCA_947505205.1). Lineage (GTDB taxonomy): Bacteria > Bacteroidota > Bacteroidia > Bacteroidales > F082 > CAJBPB01. The sequence continues at coordinate 5,124 of CANNKD010000003.1, forward strand.
GCGATTTGGAAAATACACGTTTTGCTTTGGAACAGGCTCTACAGGAAATAAATCAAATTATTGCAAAGGAAATTTTGGATATGTTGCCTGTTGAATTAGGTGGCATGAAGAGTCTTGCCGCAGAAGATAGCTTTGCCGGAGGCGCAAGTGGCTATGCTGGCGTGTCTGTTCATAGAAGTTATAAATCAGATAAAAGTAGTATCAGCCTTGATATATTGGGTGATTCTCCAATGATAAGTTCATTAAATGCCATTTTGTCGTTGCCTTCGATTATGGCTTCCGATCCGAATCAAAAGAAAATTAAAATTGCTGGTTACAAGGCGTTACAAACAAAAAGTGTTGATGATCAAGGAGTTGTTTCGTTTTCTATTCAAATGCCTTTTGATCAGTCATTATTAAATATCGAATCGAAAGGGATTTCGGACGAGGCTCAACTATCGAAGATCCTCAACACGATCCCTGTTGCTGACATTGTAGCAAAGGCAAAATAAAGCGCTGGTTTTATTACAGCTCTTTGGGGGCAGATGAATTTTGAACCAGTCTGTTTTCATCCTCAGGCTCATAATGTATATGTACTTCGCATCTGGGTATCTTTTCTATAATCAATTCCTCAATGTGATGTGAGATCTCATGCGCTTCCTTTAGACTTAGGTTTGGGTTCAGGTGAACCGTCAGATTAATAAAAGTATCTGCGCCTGAAACTCGTATTTTGAGATCATGAAAATAGGAAATTTCATCTAGCGAACCAACGAATTTTCTTACATCATCAACCAATGCATTAGGAGCTGTGTCTAACAAGATTTCAATTGCTTTTCTTCCAAGTTTATATGAAATCATGGTGACAATCACAGCCACTATTAATGCGGCAATCGAATCGGCATAGAAGTAGCCAAAATGTGCAAAAACCAAACCTACAAGTACAACGGATGAACTCCAGATATCAGTAGAAAAATGAAGCGCATCAGCTTCCAGAGCCTGACTATTGTATTTTTTTGCTACTTTATATAATGCGCGGGAGCGTGTGTAATCGATTATTATTGAAGTGATTACGATAATATAACTCCAAACATTAACTTCTATTTTGGTGTTACCAGAGAGCAATCGGGTTATTGCTTCATAAACTATCCAAACGCAGGTAATCAATAAAAGTAATGTCTCGATCAATGCAGATAAATTTTCAATTTTTCCATGGCCATAATGATGCTCTTTATCAGCAGGTTTATCCGAAACGCGAACTGAAAACCAGGTGATGACTGCTGCAACCAAGTCGAGACCGGAGTGCAAAGCCTCCGAAATAATACCCAAACTACCTGTGAGAAGGCCGACAATAAGTTTTATACCAGTTAAAAAAATTGCCGCAATGACTGATAAACCAGCAACTCTTGTTTTTTCGTTATTCATTCTATATCAATTGTTTATTGATTGTAATTCAACCATATCCATAACGCGACCGATCGGATAAACCATGTATTTTTGATCCCACCAGGGAGTTTTGCTGTAAAACCAATTGAGATGCTCTTCCGGATCTTTGGCAAAACTTGTGTCATTTTGTTTTATTAATTCAAATTCAGCTTTTAGTTCAGGAGTTGAATCGAGCATTTTGCGGGCTAATGGCTCCATCACATAAGATTCGGCGTATTCCTTTTGTTCAAAAATCTGATTAAAGAAACCCCACTCTAACAAAGAGCCGTTGCCATTGGGCTCCAATAAATGTGCAATAATCGGAGCAAGTGGCTGATCCATAAGTATTAAAATGCTTCCTTTTGGATACATTATCTTTGATGCTCTTGTTTCAAATTCCATTTTCGAAACACGGAATCTGCCTTCATAGGGTTTTGAATGCCAATCTATTTTTGTAAAAAAATACGTTTCGACATTGATTGAAGTTGGTGTTTCAATCTGTTGCATTTTAACACCATGATATTTAAGACGTTGGATGATATCTATCCATTCAGCAGGTAAGATATATGCCTCGGGAAGTGTTACAAAAGTTGTTGGTTTGCAATGATCAAAAAGAGATAATTTCATGATTATAGGTTTTTGATTGTCATAAACAAACCAGTCTCCATCTGTCAAATCGCTTTTTTGTACCTGATAGTCAAAACCCTTGAACTCAACTTGACTGCTGTCGGTCATGTCAACGCTGAATTTTGTTGGGAATGGCATGCCTCGGAATGCTTTTGATGCAGTGAATAAATCGGCTTTTTGAATGAGTTCAGACAAGATTTTATATTCTTGATTCAGCAGTTCAATAGTGGAAAGAATGATTTGTTTTGTAGCCTCAACACGCTGATTGTAAGGTTTTAACATATGTGTTTCAATGAGTAAACCAGGTCGATTTCGCATGGCTGTGTAACCTTGTGAAAACATCGGGCCTGCCACACCCGAAAGCAATCCACTGCGCGGATCATACCAATTTCGGAACGAAACATAAGGAAATATCAACATATTTTTGCTTTCCATTTGTGATGTCACAAAAGGCAGGTAAACAGAGGTTTGCCAGTTTGTAAGTGCAGCTTGCATATTTCCACTTAATTCCAATCCATAAGTGATTACATATTGATAATCTGCACCATCTGTCGTATGTGTGTCGATAAAAAACTCAGGCTGCCATGTGTTGTATAGCTTCAGCCAGGCCTGCATTTCTGGTGTATCAGCTTTCAGAAAATCACGGTTTAGGTTCAAATTTTGTGCAGTAGTTCGCCATCCCATCTCAGTCGGCCCATTTTGGTTGATACGGCCATACTTGCTAAAACGTTCATGGCCATCAACATTAAATATTGGGATAAACAATATACTTACATGGTCGAAGAAGTTTTCATTCGTTTTGTTTACGACTAAATCTCTCATTAACATTAACATAGCATCCTTGCCTTCCGATTCTCCGGCATGGATACAAGCTTCAACCAACAGTATGATTCTGCCTTTTTTCCTGATTTCAGTCGGATTGGCTAATCCATCTTTGTCATAAATTGTGTAAACCAAATCACGTTGTTGTGGACTTTTACCAAAAACGCCAATATTTAGTTTATCTGATTGGTTATCAAGTCGATAAATAAAATCCATTGTTTCCAGGTAACGTGGCGTTGCTACACAACCCGATTTTTCATAATAGGTTTGCCAATCAGTATTCTGACTGAATAATTCAAACTTAAATATAGTGAATAGCGAAATGAAAAGAATCGTATAAAATTTCATAAATAATTAATTATCAAATATATAGCGGAAATATTTCAAACAATGAGTTAACAAATATAGAAAATTAAATTAGCACTATTGTCCAACTGATTTTTCTTAATCCGCGTAGCGGATTAAGAAAAATCAGTTAAGCATTGCTTTACAATACTGTATCCACTTCGTGGAATTCACCGTTGGTCCTGCCAGTCGCAGGCTGGATAAAGTATTGTAACAAAAACGACCTCAATTGACCTTTTACCTCGTAGAAGTTTGATTAGTTAAAGGATTCAATTGTCTCAAATATTTTCAATTGGACAGTAGTGTACAATTATATGAAACTGGAGTTGAGCAAATTGCAATTTGAATTTTACTTTTTTCAAATTACCTTAGTCTTCAAGTTTTTCTTTGAGTGACTTAAATCCACTTCCTAAAATTTCATTTGCATCGAGAACCGTTAAAAAGGCTTTGGGATCAATTTCATGAATATATTCCTGCAACATGGCCATTTCGCGCCGGTTCACAACAGTAAAAATGATCGTTTTTTTAGATCCGTTATACATGCCGGTACCATGAATATACGTGCCACCTCGATTTAAGTCGTTGATTATTTTATCGCGGATTGCCTCGAAATGATCAGATATAATGAACAAGGTTTTATCGTAGGAGATGCCTTGCAGTACTGTATCGATCATTTTTCCGCAAATAAAAATAACAATAAGCGAATAGAGTGGGATTTTCCAATCCTTAAAAATGATCAATCCCAACATAACAATAACCGAATCTACATAGATAAGAAGTTGTCCTACAGGAAGTTTTGTATATTTACTGATAATCATGGCTACAATATCCGTTCCACCTGAGGTAGCTTTCGCTTTAAAAATAAGACCCAGTCCAAAGCCTAAAAAAACACCACCAAAAATTGAGGAAAGCAAGGGTTCATTCTCAACAAGAGGGGCAGATCCGAAAAATAAGCTTAAACCATCTACGAATATTGCAGTGAGCGAAAATCCAACAATGGTTTTGTAGCCAAATCGGGGTCCTAAAATCTTCATTCCAATAATCGTCAATGGAATATCCATCATCAATGCTGTCATCCCGACAGGCAGATTGAAAAGATAATGAATGGCGATTGCAATCCCATAAACACCACCTGGCATTATTTTGTAAGGTGTAATAAAGAAAACAAAGCCGGCAGCAAGGATGAATGAACCGATGATGATGAGCGCGTAATTGATAAACCATTTCTTTGAAAAGACCTTATCTCGTTGTAAAAATGCCATTTAAGTTTATTGGTAAATATTTTTGACAAAGATAGCCTGTTTCATTTCATAAAGGTCGGTGGATCATCAAAACACCACGAATATTGCCATAGAAATTGTTTACGGGTCAATTATTATCAAATTGAGATTTGTAAATGCAATAAATAAATGAAACTTTGGTTTTAGCAATAACTTTTTTGCTGAATTCAACAAAATATACGACTATTTTGAGTTATTTATGAAGAGTTTACATAAAAATAATTACTTTAGCCGAACAGAATATGAATTGGTAAATCTTTTGATGCACTTGAATACCAGATATTTAATCGTACTATTTTACGTTTTCGTGCTTCATGAGGTCGGTTTTTCTCAGCAGGCACCCGTTTTCACGCACCATAGTTATACAAATATGTTTGTTAACCCGGGTTATGCCGGTATGGGCGAAGGGATCTGTTTGAATGGAATCATCCGTCAGCAATGGGCCGGATTTAAAGACGCAGAAGGAAACAGCGTTGCACCTGAAACATTTCTCATTACAGCAGACGCACCGGTTAAAAAACTGAAAGGTGGCTTGGGTGGTTCAATCGTTTCAGATAAACTTGGTTTTGAAGAGAATATCGGCGTAAATCTGGGTTATTCATATCATATTGATGTTGGTGGAGCCGATCTTGGAATTGGCGCAGCTATCAATTTTTTAAACAGATCTGTAGATTTTTCAAAATTTAAACCCCAGACCACAGGCGACCCTTTACTTTCCAGTGGAAAGCAAAGCGATATGCTATTTGATGCGAATCTTGGGTTATTTTGGCGTGTGCCTGAGAATTATTATGTTGGAATTTCTGTTACAGATCTCTTACAATCGAAAGGAAAGCAACTCACCGATAATCCAGGTTCTGGTTTTGTTGGCGACCGCACTTTTTATTTTGTTGCGGGATATCAGCTAAGATTTGCAAATAGTCCTGCCTACGAATTTTTACCTGCATTAAGCGTCATGACCAATACCGTTTCTACACAATTTAATGTTTCCGGAACCGTTGTGTACAATAAACGATTCTGGGGCGGCGTTAATTATCGGTATCAGGAAAGTGTTGGTTTGATGGTTGGAATGTCAGTAAAGGATTTTAGATTAGGATATGCGTATGATATAAATACATTCGGTTTAGGTGTTCCTGGATCACACGAAATTAGCCTTGGTTATTGCTTTAAAATAAATGCAGACAAGGGAGTTCGGAGTTATCGAAACATCAGATATTTATAGAATCGGTGACTGAAATCAAAAAAAAATATTGTCGAGTTAACTATTTTTATAATTTTGACCGTTTTATTTACGGTAAAACAATGGGAGGAATGGGTCAAGTGCCCATTTATTAAACGCTTAAATACATTAATCAGGAACAATGAAGAATATACTTTATTACGCATTCGCGTTAATGATTCTTGCAAGTTGCAGTAACACAAATCAAGGCGAATTGGTTGGCGTCAGAAAAAAATCTAAGCCTTTTTATCAGCCTGATCCATATGGCATGGTTTTCATCCCGCAGGGAAGTTATACGATGGGTATTGGAGGTGAAGATATCACTTATGGACAATTAAATGAGCCAAAAACAATCTCGGTTTCTGCCTTTTTCATGGACGAAACAGAAATCACAAACAATGAATACCGTGAATTTGTTTATTGGGTCCGCGATTCAATTGCCCGTACAATACTGGGTGACGTGCTTCCTGATGAGTTTTTGATCAGTGAAAACAAAAAAACTGGTGAAGTATATGATCCTCCCTATTTGAACTGGAAAACACCCATTGAATGGAGTGGTGATAACCAGGATGTTAGAGATGCACTTGAATCAGGCTTATATCTTCCTGATTTTGAACGCTACTTTCGCCGTAAAGAAATTGATACACGTAAACTCAATTATGAATATTATTGGGTTGACCTTCAGGCAGCAGCAAAAAAGGAATTCAAAGAAGGATCAGATTTCAGAAATGCCGGTTTGGCAAATCGTCCACAAGGACTCACAAACAGATCAGTGTATGTTCGCAAAGAGATGATTAACGTTTATCCCGATACTTTATCCTGGATTCATGATTATACCTATTCCTTCAACGATCCATTGACTGAAAAATATTTCTGGCATCCTGCTTACGATCACTATCCGGTGGTTGGTGTTAACTGGAGTCAGGCACGCGCTTTCTGTGTTTGGAGAACCGAAAAACTCAATTCTTATATGAGAGCTCAAAAAGGCGAGGTCGCTCTGGCAGAGTTCAGATTACCTACCGAAGCTGAGTGGGAATGGGCAGCACGTGGCGGAAACAATCTCAACCCTTATCCATGGGGCGGACCCTACACACGAAACGAACAAGGTTGTTTCCTGGCAAACTTTAAACCACTTCGTGGTAATTATATCGTCGATGGCGGATTACGTACAGTGATCGTTGGTCATTATCCACCAAACGATTGGGGATTATACGATATGTCAGGCAATGTTTCTGAATGGACAAATAGTGCATTTGATCCGGCTTCATACAATTTTACCTGGGATATGAACCCTAATTATACTTATACTGCCAAAGAAAGTGATCCACCAGCAATGAAAAGAAAAGTTGTTCGCGGCGGATCGTGGAAAGACATCGAATATTACCTGCAAGTTACTTCTCGTGCCTACGAATTTCAGGATACCGCAAAATGTTATATCGGTTTCCGTACAATTCAACCTTTCTTAGGTAGAAACAAAGGTGATAACCCATCAAAAGCATCAAGAGTTTACAGATAATCAATAATTTATATTAACCTCAATTTTTATTATACAATGGAATTTAGCAAGCTAGTAAGAAGCAAAGGATACAAAAACTTCATGTCGAAGCTCTATGGTATTGGAGCAGCCATAGTTATCGTTGGTGCGTTATTTAAAATCAACCATTATAACTATGCAAACGAAATGCTAATTGTTGGTTTAAGTACAGAAGCACTCATCTTTTTCTTTTCGGCCTTCGAGCCACCTCACGTTGAACCTGATTGGAGTCTTGTTTATCCTCAATTAGGCGGAATGTATAACCATTCTGAGGTTGAGAAAGAATTAGAAGGTAAAAAAACTGCCACACAAAAACTTGATCAAATGTTCAAGGAGGCGAATATAGAGTCGAGTACACTCGACAGATTGAGCAAAGGACTTCAAAAATTAAGCGAAAACGCATCACAGATGGGTGATATTTCTAATGCAGCCGTTGCTACAAATGAATATGTTGATACCATTAGAGGTGCTTCAAAATCCGCCTCAGAGCTTGCCGGAAATTATAAAAAAGCTTCCGAAGTCTTAGGAAAAGATGCAACTGCTTCTGTTGAATATATCGAAAATATGAAATCAGCTTCCGCTAGTGCTGGTAAACTGAGCAATGCTTATATTCAGGCAGCAGATATTATCAAATCTGATATGAACTCAACGGAAGAATTCGCCGGTACAGTGAAAGCAGCAGCCAGTTCAGCAAAGCAATTAGCCGAAACGTATGCAAAATCATCTGCACTTATCAGTAAATCAGTTGAAGCCCTTGATTTTGGATCAATTGACGGATTAGCCTATAACAAGCAATTGCAGCAAATTGCGACAAATCTTGCCCAATTGAATTCTGTTTATGAGCTTCAATTACAAGGAAGTACGAAAGCAAGTGAAACGGCCGAAAAAATGCAACAGTCGATGAATGTTTATCTCGATAAAATCAATCAAACTGCTGCCAATGCTGCTCAATTTAACGACCAACTTACTGAGTTATCGACTCGTATGAGTGCGTTAAACAAAGTTTATGGCAATATGTTGTCGGCTATGACCGTTAAGGCATAGGCTTTCTGTAAAATTATTAATGATTAAATTAAAGACATTATAAAATGGCCGGATACAAAGAAACCCCAAGGCAGAAGATGATCGGTATGCTCTATTTGGTGCTTACTGCCTTGTTGGCCCTCAACGTTTCCAAAGATATTCTTAATGCATTCCTAGTTGTAAATGATAGTATGGAAAGCTCAAACGAGAGTTTTTATACAAAGATAAGCAGTGAGTATGCGAAATTTGAAAGTCAATATCGGTTAAACCCCGGTAAGACTCAGGAATATTGGGACAAAGCTCAGGAAGTTCGCCTGAAATCTATCACACTGATACAATATATTGATAACATCAAACAAGAAGTAGTTGCCCGTTCTGAGAAAGTTTCTGTTGATCAGGCACGTGAGCTCTTTTTTACCAAGAAACAAGAACCAAATCCATTCAAGCCGGGTGAGATGTACGATAAATACACTGTAGATCTTACACTTGTTCAAACGAAGGATAAATTTGATGAACCAACCAATTATATGATTGGTCAAAATAGAAATGGTAAGGCCTATGAATTGTCTGGAAAATTGAAGGAATATCGTCAGTTTATCCTCAGTGTTATTGGGGAACAATATGGCGATAAACTTGGATTAAGAACAGATGGAAATTATAAAGATGGCTCAGGATCACCTCAAAGCTGGGAGGTGTACAACTTCTACAATACCATTCTTGCTGCTAACGTAACTATTTTAAATAAAATCATCGCAGAAATCCAGACCGGTGAGTTCGATGCTATTAATAACCTTTATAGCAATATTTCCGAAAAAGATTTTAAGTTTGATAAGGTCGTTGCCAAGGTCATTCCAAAATCACAATATGTGCTGATGGGTAGCAAATATGAAGCTGAAATTATGGTTGCAGCATATGACTCAAAAACACCATCAACCGTTAAAATTGTTCGCGGTACTGATAAAGCTACTGAAGGAAATTTGGGTGGTGCGCAGGTGATTAAAAGTGAGGAAGGCACAGCAAAATTAGAGTTTGCTGCCGCTGCGGCCGGACCTCAAAGATATGCCGGGGTTATCGAAATGTTTGATCCATCGACAAATGAACTTGCACGTTACAGTTTTAATGCTGACTATATTGTGGTTCCACGAACACTTACTGTGGCACCTTTGAAAATGAATATCTTGTACAGCGGTTTAAAAAACCCTGTTTCTGTGAATGCACCTGGTATCCCATCTGAATTGATTACACCTACCATCAGCAAAGGAAAAATGACAAAAAAGGATGATGGAACCTATGATGTTGAAGTTGTTTCAGGTGAGAAAACAGTAGTGATCTCTGCTTCAGCCAAAGTTGGTGAAAGTACCATGGATTTGGGAAGTTTTACCTTCAGGATTAAGCGTGTACCTGATCCGGTTGCAAAAATTGCAAATATTACGGATGGCCAGATTGAAAAGAATCGCTTGATTGGCGCGAGAGCGATCATTCCTGAGTTGGTTGACTTTGATTTTGGTGATTTCAATTATGAAATTGTTTCCTACCAAATGACAACTTATCGTGGTGGTGACTTACAGACCACAGGAACTATTAAAGGAAATGTCTTTAATGAAACTGCAATGAATTTCATCAAAAATGCTCAAAAAGGACAGAAATTATATTTTGAGAAAATTCAGGCTAAAGGTCCCGATGGAACAATGCGTACATTAAACCCGATTAACTTAGAGATAAATTAGAACACAAATTTTAGGAGGAAAACATGAAAAAATTCATCATCGCACTTTTTGTTTTGGGCTTCGTTATGAGCACATCGCAAAAGCTTTCCGCTCAAATTCTTGACGAAAAGCCTGTAGATGGGTTGTTCCCAAGCGATGGAACCATTAATAAAGATCCGATCCCTTTTCCATATATCCGTCAGGCGGATGTAATGTGGTCGAAGCGAATTTGGCGTGAAATCGATTTTCGTCAGAAAATCAACCAACCGTTTTACTATCCGATTGAGTCGCATAACAATTGGAGAAGTTTTATCAATGTGGTTTTGGATGGTTTGAAAGAAAGTCAATTTACGGCTTATGATGTTTCAAACACCGATGAATTGCTGGTTCCTACTTCTTACAAGGATATCGTTGCAAAACAATCCGATACGTCCTATATTACTCAGCGCAGATCATCCCCGCCTTATGATGAATATGATACGGTTATCATCCGCGATTTCGATCCAAGTCAGGTTATGCGTTTGCGTATTAAGGAAGATTGGTATTTTGATAAACAACGTTCGCAAATGATGGTTCGTATCATTGCTTTGTGTCCTGTTTTGATGGTGGAAAAAGATGGAAAAGAAATTCCTCAGCCTTTGTTCTGGATTTCTTATGCCCAGGCTCGCAAAGTATTGGCAAAAGCTGAGGTATTTAATCGCCAGAATTCAGCTGAGAAACGCACTTATGACGAAATATTCTGGAAACGTATGTTTGACAGTTATATCATCAAGGAAGAAAATGTGTATGACCGCAAGATCAACCAATATTCAACCGGTGTGGATGCGTTGCTGGAATCTGAAAGAATAAAAATGGATATTTTCAATTATGAACACGATTTGTGGGAATATTAGGATCTATCAAAATAATAGAAAGAACTCTGCTTAATAGGCAGGGTTTTTTTTTGCCCATTACTGAAATGGCAATTCACTATCTTAGCAGCATCAAATATAAATAGAATTGATAAGCCTCTTAGATACTAAAATTGAGTTTTTGAAAGGTGTAGGTCCCAAAAGGGCAGCCTTCCTGAACAAGGAGTTGAATATATTCACATTCAACGACTTACTCAATTATTTCCCTTTCCGGCATATTGATAAAAGCCGAATTTATAAGGTTTCTGAGATAGTTGATGACTCAATTTATTATCAACTTGTTGGGAAAGTAGATAATGTTAAATCTTTTGGAAGCCCACGTATAACGAGGATTACAGCCAGTTTTACCGACGAATCCGGTAGTATTGAATTGGTTTGGTTCAAAGGCTTAAAATGGATCAAAAGCAGGTTTATCTGTCAACAGAAATACCTTTTATTTGGCAAAGCTTCTGTTTTTAACAATATGTACAATTTTGTGCATCCTGATATTGATGATTATAATCCTGAAGATTTTACACAAGGTGAGAGTTTGCAGGGAGTTTATTATTCCACCGAAACCCTCAAGACGCAAGGATTGGGGTCGCGGCAAATTGCGAAATTGATAAAGACACTTTTGTTTCAGGTAAAGGATCATATTCAGGAAGTATTGCCCAAATATATTCTGGATAATGAAGTCCTTACTCAGCGTGCAGAAGCCTTCTGGAATATACATTTACCAGCAGGAACACAAGATTTAAACCGATCGGTTAAGCGTTTAAAATTTGAAGAATATTTTTTCTTTCAGTTACAAATACTACACAATAAAAAGAACAGAGAACTCTATGTGAAAGGTTATCCATTTAAAGTTGTTGGAAGCTATTTTAATGATTTCTATGCCAATTATTTGCCGTTTCAGCTAACAGAGGCACAAAAACGTGTTATCAAAGAAATCAGACTGGATTTGGGATCGGGAATGCAGATGAATCGACTCTTGCAAGGCGATGTGGGAAGTGGAAAGACAATCGTTGCATTAATGGTAATGCTTATCGCACTCGACAATGGATTTCAGGCTGCTCTGATGGCCCCGACTGAGATTTTAGCAAACCAACATTATATTTCAATATGCGCATTGCTCGAAAAAATGCCTGTTGAAATTGCTTTGTTAACAGGTTCAACAAAAGCCAAACATCGAAATATAATCCATGAAAACCTGCAAAATGGCAAGCTTCAGATTCTCATTGGAACGCATGCTTTGATTGAAGAAAATGTTCAGTTTCATCATCTTGGAATAACGATTATTGACGAGCAACATCGCTTTGGCGTAGCACAACGCGCAAGAATGCAGGAGAAAAATGAATATCCTCCACATATCCTTGTAATGACTGCAACACCCATTCCAAGAACATTAGCCATGACACAATACGGCGATTTAAACCAATCGCGGATTGACGAATTGCCACCGGGAAGAAAACCTGTTGAAACGATTCATCTTTTTCAAAATCAGCGGTTAAAAATGTTAGGTTTTATTAGAAAACAGATCGCCGCAGGAAGACAGATTTATATCGTTTATCCGCTAATCAGGGAATCTGAGAAGTTAGATTTGATTCACCTTGAGGAAGGATATGAAAGTTTGTTGCGCGATTTTCCGGAACCCGAATATCGTATATGTATGGTTCATGGACAAATGAAAGCTGCCGACAAAGATTTTGAAATGCAACGTTTTGTGAAAGGTCAGGCTCATATTATGGTTGCTACAACCGTAATCGAAGTCGGCGTTAACATCTCAAATGCATCGGTCATGGTGATCGAACATGCCGATCGATTTGGGCTTTCACAATTACATCAGCTGCGCGGTAGAGTGGGAAGAGGAGCCGACCAATCTTACTGTTTACTGATGACCGATTTTAAATTGACAGGCGAAGCAAAATCGCGGATGGCGACAATGGTGCGAACCAATGATGGTTTCGAGATTGCCGAGGTTGATTTACAATTGCGTGGCCCGGGCGAAACGCAGGGAACACGCCAATCGGGACAGCTTGAATTTAAATTAGGTAATTTGTTGCAAGATGAGAATCTTATCAAAAACATCCGCGGACTTGTAAATCAGCTATTAGACGTTGATCCACAATTGCTTAGACCGGAAAATCAAATCACGAAAGAGCATTTCGAAAAACTATTCAAAAAAACATTTGACTGGAGCAGGGTAAGTTAAGTCACAATTTCTTACTTCCCATCAATCATCAATGGAATATTTTTCTTTGTATCGAGAATGATAAGTTTTGCATTCGGTGAAGTGGCAATGGCTTTAATCATCTCATATTGAAGCTGTTTGTCGCTCAAACCGGTGCTTAAAATAGTTTGATAATCAGCAATGCCTTGTGCTTCAACACGTTTACGCTCAGCTTCCTGTTTTTCCTTCTGAAGTACGAAAGTCATTTTCTGGGCATCCTGTTCGGCATTAATCTTCGATTCAATGGAGGCTTTCACTGATTCGGGCAAGGTAATATTTCTCACTAATAATTGTTCTAATACTAATCCGCGCTCCTGAAAGTTTTTCTCAATTGCTGCGAAAATCTTTGATTGAAACTCATCTCGTTTTAAAGAATACAAAGACACAGCTTCATAATAAACAGCATTGTCTCTAATCTTTGTGCGGCAAATTGGCCTTACAATGGTATTAACATAGTCAGCACCGATATTTTTCAAAATATTTGGTGCTTCCGTTGGCAATACCCGGAATAAAACGGTTAAGTCAATTACTACTTCTAGTCCATCAGCCGAAAGCACACGAATGGCATCGTCACCCAATTTACTTCCTTCATCCGTAACAAGTGACATAGTGTAATTTTGCGTTCTGATATCGAACATCACCACTTCTTTCAATGGGTTGATGATGTTTAGGCCACTCTCAAGTGTTTTGTTATCCACTTTACCAAAAAGTTTTTGAACGCCTACCATTCCGGGTTCAACCTGAACCAACGAAGCTACAAAAAGTCCGCCTGCAACGATTAGGGCACCAATGATACGGATGGTTGTGCTGTGCTCTTTCAAAGGTGAATCAATGCGGGTAACAGCAATTCCCACAAACAATACCAAGAATCCAATTAATACTATACTCATAAGGCTTTTGTTTTAAAAGATTAATAATGTGTAAAGTTACATCTATTCCACATTGATATCAACTATCATTTCGAACGTTCGGAAAATCTTCGGTGAACATTGTTGATGAACAAAACATGACACTTTGGCAATTTATCCGTATTTTTGTGGTCTTAATAGCATAGCATTTTATGAAGATTTCGTATAATTGGCTCAAGCAATACATCAATATTGATTTGCCCGCACAAATAGTTTCAGAAGCTCTTACCTCTGTAGGTCTTGAGGTTGAGGATTTTACCTCTTTTGAAACCATCAAGGGAAGTTTAAAAGGAATTGTAACCGGCAAAGTAATCACTTGCGCAAAGCACCCGAATGCCGATAAACTAAGCCTGACAACAGTTGATGTTGGTCAGCCTGAATTACTCTCAATTGTTTGTGGAGCACCCAATGTAGCAGCCGGACAAAAAGTATTGGTTGCGACTATTGGCACATTGATTTACAGCGGAAATGAGTCTTTTGAAATAAAAAAAAGCAAAATCAGGGGAGAAGTTTCAGAAGGAATGATATGTGCTGAAGATGAACTTGGATTAGGAACTTCGCATGACGGAATCATGGTGCTTCCCGAATCAACTGAAATCGGTTTACCTGCTTCGCATTATTTTCCGGTGGAAGAGGACGTAATATTTGAAATCGGTCTCACGCCAAACCGTTCCGATGCGGCTTCACATATCGGTGTTGCACGCGATTTGGTTGCTGTACTCAATTTCAGAGCCGGAAAAACGGTTTACCGACTTATAAAACCATCTGTTGATGATTTTAAAATTGACAATAACAATTTGAATATTGTTATTGAAGTTGTTGATCATCAGGCTTGTCCGCGCTATTCAGGGATTATGCTTGATAACATAAAAGTGGCTCCTTCACCAGAATGGTTGAAAAACAGGCTTTTATCAATAGGCATCAGACCAATTAACAATATCGTTGATATTACAAACTATATTTTATTTGAAACCGGTCAACCACTTCATGCCTTCGATGCCAAAGAGATAAAAGGGAACAAAATAATTGTAAAAAAGCTTCCTGCAAATACGCCTTTTGTTACATTAGACGAAACAGAAAGAAAACTGGGTGCTTACGATCTGATGATTTGCAACGAAAAAGAGGGAATGTGCATTGCAGGTGTTTTTGGTGGTTTATACTCAGGAGTCGGTGAACAAACAACCAGTATTTTTCTCGAAAGTGCATGTTTTGAACCGAAGACTATTCGCCGAACTTCAAAAAGTCATACTCTACAGACAGATGCATCCTTCCGTTTTGAACGAGGAACCGACCCGAATATCACAGTTTATGCGCTCAAACGTGCAGCAAACCTCATCAAAGAAATTTCCGGAGGAACTATTTCTTCCGAATTAAAAGATATCTACTCAAAGCCGGTACAAACAGCAATTGTCGATCTGACTTCAGCGTATTTAAACAAAATTGCAGGTCAGTCAATTCCATTTGAACAGGCTAAGTCTATTCTTTTAGATTTGGAAATCAAAGTGTTACATTTTGATGCAGAAAAAATGAAACTTGAAATTCCAAGCTGTAAGGTGGATGTTTACCGTCCGGCTGATGTGGTAGAGGAAATTTTGCGTGTTTACGGATACGATAATATTTTGATTCCGGAAAAATTGAACGCTTCTGTGAACGTAAGTGCTGGAATCGATACCGACAAAATGCAACACTTGGCTTCAGATATGCTGAGTGCCAAAGGTTTTTATGAAATCATGAATAACTCATTAACTAAATCAGCTTATGCTGAAAATCATCCGTTTTTCGATGCTTCAAAGAATGTGGTGATGCTTAATCCACTCAGCAAGGAATTGGATGTGATGCGTCAGAGTCTGCTTTTTGGAGGTTTGGAAACGATCTCGTATAACCAGAATCGCAAGAATTTCGATTTAAAACTCTATGAATTTGGTAAAATATATTCGTATCAAGCCGCAAAAATATCGGCTGAAAATATGCTTGCGCCTTATAATGAATCGGTTAGCCTTGATTTGTTTTTAACCGGTAATCGAAACGAAGAAATTTGGAACGACACGCCAAATCCAGTTGATTTTTACGATTTGAAACATATTTTCGAAAGTGTTATCCTGCGATTGAATATCGACCGCAAAAAAGTTTCCATTCATGAAGTAAGCGACACAATATTCGAGTTAGCTCTTTCGTACAAATTGGGTGAAACGGAAATCGGTAAAATTGGCAAGCTTACACAACAAACCTTAAAACAGTTTGATGTAAAAAAACCGGTTTTTTATGGTACAATCCATTGGAATACACTGCTTGCGCTTATACCAGAACGCCCGATAAAATATTTTTCTGTCCCAAAATATCCAGCAGTCCGGCGTGATTTGGCACTTGTTCTTGATAAAAACATCAGGTTCGATGAACTCAAAACGTTGGCTTTCGCAACCGAAAAACAATATTTACAGAATCTAAGTATTTTCGATGTGTATGAAGGTGATAAAATTGCCCAAAATAAAAAGTCGTATGCATTGAGTTTCATTCTGTTAGACAAAGAAAAAACACTCACCGACCAGGTGATCGAGAAAACAATGTCTCGTTTGCAACAAGCTTTTGAAAAACAATTTGGGGCGGTTTTGCGTTAATCGTTTGTGGTTTCTGCTTTAGCATTGAAAATGCGTAATTTTACAATAAGATAAGAAGATAGGATTTTGAATATGGACATTCAGGCAATCAAACAAAGGTTTGGCATTATTGGACATGATCCTTATCTCGAACGTGCCATTCAAGTGGCCGTGCAGGTGGCGCCAACCGACTTAACTGTTTTAATTACGGGTGAGAGTGGCACTGGAAAAGAGGTTTTCCCGAAAATTATTCATCAATCCGGTGCGCGCAAACATGGTGCCTATATTGCTGTTAACTGCGGTGCCATTCCGGAAGGAACGATCGATTCGGAGCTTTTTGGGCACGAAAAAGGAAGTTTCACGGGTGCTCACGAGGCACGCAAAGGTTATTTTGAAGTTGCCGATGGTGGAACAATATTTCTGGATGAAGTAGCAGAGCTACCCATTTCAACGCAGGTTCGTTTATTGCGTGTGCTCGAATCGGGCGAATTTATCAAAGTTGGATCGTCGAAAGTGATTAAAACCGACGTGAGAATCGTAGCCGCATCAAATGTAAATATCCCTGACGCCATTGAAAAAGGAAAATTCAGACAGGATTTATACTACCGTTTAAATACCGTGCCAATCATCATTCCACCTTTGCGAAACCGGCGATCAGACGTCTATTTACTTTTCAAAAAGTTTGCTTCTGATTTTGCAGAGAAATACCGCATGCCACCGTTACAATTGACTGAAGATGCGGTTGTTGTGTTGGAAAACTTCCGTTGGCCGGGTAATATCCGCCAGCTAAAAAATGTTACGGAGCAGATTTCTATCATTGAGAAAAGCAAGAATATCAATGGTCAGATTTTGAGTTTGTATATTCCCAACGAGGGTGGTTCAAATTTGCCAATGTTGTTGCGAAAAGAACAGAATGACGAGAAAATATCGGATCGTGATTTGCTCTATAAAGTGCTTTTTGATATGAAAAAAGATTTGGTCGAGCTTCGTGAAACGGTGCATAATTTGGTTGGGCAGGAAATGAATGAGCCTGCAGGTCACGCAGTTAAAAAGCCATTGATTTATAAAATGGGCTCTAAAGATGATGATCTTGAAGAAGAATTCAATCATCCTGCACGTATTGAAGTGCTGCGTGATGATCATCCGGGTCGAATTCATCCTTCCGAAGTAATTGAAGAGGAATTGTCTCTCGAAAAAAAGGAAATTGATATGATTAAACAAGCCCTGAACAAACACAGTGGAAAGCGCAAAAATGCTGCTCAAGAACTCGGAATCAGCGAACGAACACTCTATCGGAAGATTAATGAATATGGAATTAATCTGTAAATCTCATGATCAAACAACAATATTGTTTACGTAAATATCTCAAAATCATATACTTAGTAGTGGCTTCATTCGTGTTAAATGCCTGTGGCATTTACTCTTTTACGGGTGCTTCTATTCCGGCCGGAGCCAAAACGATTTCCGTTCAATATTTCCCAAACAACGCCATGTTGGTTGAGCCGACCTTAAGTATTCAATTTACAACGGCTTTGCGTGAAAAATTTCAGAGTCAAACGACATTGCAGATGCTAGATAATGGCGGTGATCTTGCTTTTGAAGGCGAAATAATTGATTTCAAAACTTCGCCGGTTGCTATTCAAAATGACCAAACAGCTGCCTTAAACAGGCTTTCGATCACTGTAAATGTGAGGTTTTTCAATAAACTTGATCCAAGTAAAGAATTTGAGAGTAAATTTACACAGTATATTGATTATCCGAGTGAACAGGATTTTAATTCCGTTAAAGGAACGTTGATTCCCGGAATTGTTCAGATAATTGCGGATGATGTATTTAACAAAGCCGTGGTGAACTGGTAGGTTGACAGCGCAACATCGATGCAAAAGTGTTGAGATTAGAGAAAAAAATATTTTTGAATGAACAAAATAGAATTTATCAGTTACATCAAAGAGCCCGAAAAGCTCAATCGTGACACCATTGCCGATTTGATGGATATGGCTGTTAAATTTCACTATTGCAGTACGTTACACGTATTGCTGGCAATGAATTTATTCAAAGAAAACCATATTATTTACCAAAGCCAGCTTAAATTAGCTGCCGGAATTGTTAGCGAACGAAATATTCTTCGTAAACATATTCAGAAAATTCAGGTTCTAAAAGATCCCGTAAGTTTGCCCGATGAATATCGAGAAAAACCAAAAGTAGAACCAATTGTTGTTAATGTTCAGCCAACTGAACCAGTGGTTATTCCGTTGCAAACACCTGAAATAGAAATAGTTGAAACAATCGTTGAGCCGGTTCAGGACGAAAGTATCTCACCGTTTGATCAACCACAAGTCGTGTCGGAAGTTTTATCAGCATCGACGCTTCAGTTTGTGGATGAAGATGAAATAGAAGCACGGCAATTGAAACAGCAGTCTGTTGACGAGCTAAAACGTATAGTTGAAGAGCGGATTAAGCAATTGAAATTGGAGAAAAATGAGGAACCTGACCTTGATCCAACTCAACCGCACACAAAACAAGAGATTATCGAGAGATTTATCAAAACAAATCCAAGAATCTCAAAACCACAACATGAATTTTTTGATCCGATGACACATGCCCAGCAAAGTGTGGTTGATCAGGAGAATATTGTAAGTGAAACATTAGCAAATATTTATGGCAAACAAGGTCATTTTGATAAGGCTATAAGTATTTATGAAAAATTATGTTTGAAATATCCAGAAAAAAGTAGTTACTTTGCAGCCCTTATTGAAGAGGCTAAGAAGAATAAAAACATTTAAAATTAACACAATGTACGTTTTCATTTCAATTTTAATTCTGATAGTCAGTGTTTTACTGGCACTTATCGTATTGGTTCAAAACTCAAAAGGCGGTGGTTTGGCTTCAAACTTTGCTGCTTCAAACCAGTTTATGGGTGTTCGCCAAACGGCTGATTTTCTTGAAAAAGCTACCTGGACTATGTCGATTGCCCTGTTAGTATTGAGTTTGGTTGCAACAATGGCAATTCCAAAATATAATAACCAAGGCGATCAGGTTAAGAGCGAAGTGCAAGAGCAGATTGATAAAACAGCTAAACCTGTTGATTTTCAAGCGCCTCCTGCAAAGGACGAAAACGCTGAATAAAGACTTTGCGACAGTCGATTGTCGTGTAAAATGTCAGAATGTCACTTCATTCTGACATTTTTTTTGTTTATCCATTTTGGCACAAAATGTGACATACTTATCCTGTCCGGCTCGAACGGATTCTTAATCGATAATAAATAACCTTAAAATTTATACATATCATGGGAAATTTGAACATTAAACCATTGGCCGACAGGGTGTTGATTCAACCTGCTGTTGCCGAAAAGAAAACTGCAAGCGGAATTATTATTCCGGATACTGCAAAAGAAAAACCTCAAAGAGGAAACGTTGTTGCCGTTGGACCCGGAACAAAAGACAATCCGATCACACTTGAAGTTGGTAATACTGTGTTGTATGGCAAATACGCAGGTACCGAAATCAATGTGGATGGAATCGATTATTTAATCATGCGCGAAGCCGACGTGATTGCAGTTATCTGATAATTAATAAAATAACTTAAAAAAACTAATACAATGGCAAAAGATATCTTATACAATATCGAAGCTCGCGACAAACTCAAAAAGGGTGTTGACGCATTGTCGAATGCTGTGAAAGTTACTTTGGGACCAAAAGGTCGCAATGTAATTATCGAAAAATCGTATGGCGGACCACAAATCACCAAAGATGGTGTAACGGTTGCTAAAGAAATTGAATTGACCGACCCTGTTGAAAATATGGGCGCTCAAATGGTGAAGGAAGTTGCTTCCAAAACCAACGATCAGGCCGGCGACGGTACAACCACCGCAACTGTGTTGGCTCAGGCAATCATCACAACAGGTTTGAAGAATGTTACCGCCGGTGCCAATCCGATGGATCTGAAGCGTGGTATTGATAAAGCTGTTACAGCTGTTGTTGCCTCGTTACACGCTCAATCACAAAAAGTGGGTGATAGCAACGAAAAAATTAAGCAAGTTGCTTCTATATCAGCAAACAATGACTTCACAATCGGTGCATTGATCGCTGAAGCTATGGACAAAGTGAAAGCCGAAGGTGTTATAACTGTTGAAGCTGCCAAAGGTATCGAAACCTACGTTGAAGTAGTTGAAGGTATGCAGTTCGATCGCGGTTACATTTCTCCTTATTTCGTAACAAGTGCCGAAAAAATGGAAGTTGTTTACGAAAATCCATTCATCCTGATCTATGATAAGAAAATCTCGATCATGAAAGATTTGCTTCCTGTTCTTGAAAAAGCTTTACAGACAGGCAAACCATTGATCATGATTGCTGAAGATGTTGAAAGCGAAGCATTGGCCACTTTGGTAGTGAATCGTTTGCGTGGTTCGTTGAAAGTGGCAGCTGTAAAAGCTCCCGGCTTTGGTGATCGTCGCAAGGAAATGCTCGAAGACATCGCTATCCTTACCGGTGGAACTGTTATTTCGGAAGAAAAAGGTTACCGTTTGGAAGATGCCACACTCGATTTGTTAGGTGAAGCAGACAAAGTGACCATCGACAAAGAAAATACAACCATCGTGAGTGGTAAAGGTGCCAAAGAAAATATCGCTGCCCGTGTTGCTCAAATCAAAAAGCAAATTGAAGTAACCACTTCAGATTATGACAAAGAAAAATTACAGGAACGTTTGGCTAAATTAGCCGGTGGTGTTGCTGTAATTTATGTCGGAGCAGCCAGCGAAATGGAGATGAAAGAAAAGAAAGACCGCTTTGAAGATGCTTTGGCTGCCACACGTGCTGCCAACGAAGAAGGTATCATCCCGGGTGGTGGAATCGGTTTCATTCGTGCCATTGAAGCAATCGCCAATATGAAAGGTTTGAATGAAGATGAAACCACTGGTATCGCTATCATCAAACGTGCGTTGGAAGAACCACTGCGTCAGATTGTTGAAAATGCAGGATTGGAAGGTTCTGTTGTTGTAAACCGTGTGAAAGAAGGCAAAGGTGACTTTGGTTTCAATGCCCGCACCGAAGTTTACGAAAATCTTTACGAAGCTGGTGTTATCGACCCGACTAAAGTGGCTCGTATCGCACTTGAAAACGCTGCTTCTGTTGCCGGAATGTTATTGACCACAGAATGTGTGTTGGTTGAGCACAAAGACCCAAATGCACAAGCCCCACAAATGCCAAATATGGGTGGTGGCATGGGCGGAATGATGTAAAAATCATTAAACTCCAAATATATAAAAACCGTCTCGTTTCAAAACAAGACGGTTTTTTTTGTTTAACTCTCTGGTGCAAATTTATAATCTGCACCCTATAACAATGGATCTGTTATCCAAAAAAATATATAACAAAAGAAAAACCCCAAAGCCCATTGCAGGTGCGTTTGAATAATGACCAATAAGCAAATTGAATTTTATTTACTTTTGCATCAACACCAAGTAAAAAGAGGAATATGCAACGCAAACTTTTCATGCTGTTTTTTATAGGAACAATGGGGTTTTCAAACCTGTTAACTGCCCAAACCAAAGAAATTCCATTTGATAATGATGAGAAAAAGATTAAGTTTCAGGAAGTTATAAACGAAACCGGAACCCAGAAAGAGCTTTTTAATCGTTGTGTGTATTGGCTCAATGGCTACTACAAAGATCCGGTACGGGTTACCATTGTGCGCGATGAACCCACCGGAAAAATCATGGGCAAACACAGCATCCGACTGAAAAATATTGATAAAGACAGTGTTGTAACTGAAGGACCGACAGTATTTTATGAATTTACCATTGAAGTACGTGACGAACGCTATCGTTATACCATCACCGAGCTTTTACTGAAAAGTGCCTCACGTTTCGAAATTGAGCGCTGGCTCGATAAAAACGATCCGCTCTATAATACACAATACACCGCTTATCTCGATCAGATTGCCGTTTTTGTGGACGAATGGGCAGTGGTTTTAAAGGAAAAAATGAAACCAGAACCTACCAAAAAAGCCGATTCATGGTAAATATTGATTTTATCATTGATAATCCGTTACTTTGTAGCGTTTTAAGCATTGTTTTAAAATAACCTAACTGCGATGCGTAGGAAAAGAGACATCATCATCAAAGGCTTTTCGAAACTCCTGAAAGAGGATAAGCTCAAGCTTGTTGCCGAATATTTTGAGAATCCGGGCGAAGTAATTTCATTACTGAAAAGTTTCTGGCATACCGATGCAAGCCAGCAAAAGCTGTTTGATGAATTCAGCGAAAACACCATTTCAAATTTTTATATCCCTTACGGAATAGCACCAAACGTGATGATCAACGGACGCAATTATCTTGTCCCGATGGTTATTGAAGAAAGTTCGGTTGTGGCTGCTGCATCTGCTGCCGCCAAATTCTGGAGCGAAAGAGGCGGATTTCATTCCGAAATACTTGGCACAACCAAAATCGGTCAGGTACATTTTAGCTGGTCGGGTGAACCGCACACACTTTTTACTTTGTTGCCGGCATTAAAGAAATATTTGATCGAATCGGTGAAACCCATCACCGCCAATATGGAAAAACGCGGTGGCGGTATCGTTGCCATCGAGTTGATCGATATGACGGATAAAATTGATGATTATTATCAGTTGCGCGCACATTTCGAAACAAAAGATTCGATGGGAGCCAACTTCATCAATTCAGTGCTCGAAGAATTCGGACAATCATTAAAAGTATTTTTAGCAGAACAGTATCAGCTTTCGGATGATGACCGCCAATGCGAAATCATCATGGCCATTTTGTCAAATTACACACCCGAGTGTGTAGTTAAAACATGGGTTGAATGTAAGTTTAGTGAACTGGAAAATGTGGACGAACGTCTCACTGGAGAGGAATTTGCATTAAAATTTGAGAAAGCAGTTAAAATTGCACAAGTTGATCCATACCGTGCAACCACACACAACAAAGGAATTTATAATGGCATCGATGCGGTGGCCATCGCCACAGGAAACGATTTTAGAGCCATTGAAGCAGCCGGACATACTTACGCTTCGCGCAATGGACAGTACGAAAGCCTTTCGTGGGTTGAGATAGAAGATGATACTTTCCGGTTTATCCTCGAAGTGCCATTGGCAATGGGAACCGTGGGTGGTTTAACATCTTTGCATCCGCTGGCAAAGCAATCGTTGCATCTGTTGGGCAATCCATCCGCTCCTGAATTGATGATGATTTCGTCGGTGATGGGAATGGCGAATAATTTCTCGGCCGTCAAATCACTCACTACCAAAGGCATTCAAGCCGGTCACATGAAAATGCACTTGTTCAATATCCTCAATCATTTCAAAGCAAATGACGTAGAAAAATCGGCAGCGGTTGAATTTTTTAAGGATCAAAAGGTATCCTTCGCAAGTGTTGGTCAATATATTGATTCCATCCGAAAATAAAGTGAAACGCATTTTGCATTTCAGATCAAACGGAAAACTTTTACTCACAGGTGAATATCTTGTGTTGCGGGGTGCCAAAGCACTGGCAGTTCCTCTAATTAAAGGTCAATCCATTGAAATTGAAGAGATTGAAAATGAAGGTAATCCACACATTATGTGGCATGCTTTTGCGCCAGATAAGCTCTGGTTTAAAACATCATTCGAACTTCCATCTTTGGATATCATGGCAACGGATGACCGCAAACGATCAGCAAAATTGCAATTGATATTATTGACATTGAAGCAGTTAAATACTTCCATTTTTGATGGAAAGATTACCTATAAGATAAAAACCCAACTCGAATTTGAACCCGAATGGGGTTTCGGAAGCAGTTCAACACTTATCGCAAACCTGACTCGTTGGGCAAAAGTTGATCCATATACCTTATTAAACCTGTCAATTGGCGGTTCGGGCTATGATATTGCATGTGCAACTGCAACAAAACCATTGTTTTATCAACTTAAGTTAATGCGTCCAATTGTTCAGTTCGTGGAATTTAAGCCACCTTTTGCCGATAATCTATACTTGGTCTATCAAGGAAATAAGCAAGATTCGGGCGATTCAATCGTGAAATTTAACCAACAAACTAACAAGTTCTCACTCGAAAAGGAAATTGCCCAAATATCTGAAATTAGCGAACAAATAGCCACAACACAAACATATTCAATGTTTTGTGATTTAATGGATGAACATGAAGCCATCTTAGGAAATTTGCTTCAGACAGCTCCTCTGAAAACAAAATTTCCCGACTTCGACGGACATATCAAGTCGTTGGGTGCCTGGGGTGGCGACTTTTTTTTGGCTATTTCAGAGCTACCAACAGAGCAAATTTTTGCTTACTTTGCCGGAAAAGGATTGCAAACCATTTTCAAGTATAACGAACTGATTTACTGAACCATGACGAAGGAAAATCTACACGAAAACTATATTTCGGAAGCTATTAAAGGATTTGATTATAGTTCGTTTCAAACCGAAGTAAGTTGGCAGAGTCCGTCGAATATTGCCTTGGTAAAATACTGGGGCAAACACGGAAATCAACTTCCAAATAATCCGTCTATTAGTTTCACACTGAGCCAATCGCGCACCGAAACAAAAGTAAATGTAACAGCAAAAGGCAATATTACGAACTCATTTTCTTTCCTTTTCGAAGGAAAAGAAGCTCCCGAATTTGGCAAAAAAGTGCAGCAATATCTGCATTCTCTTTCGTGCTATTTCCCTTTTGTTCATGAGCTTGCTTTCGCCATCGAAAGCCGGAATACCTTTCCACATTCTTCCGGGATTGCTTCATCGGCTTCATCCATGAGCGCGTTGGCAGCTTGTTTGCTCGATATCGAAAACCAAATGTTCGGTAAGGAATCAGGAAATATTAACTTAAAAAAGGCATCGTATATTGCTCGTTTAGGGTCTGGAAGTGCTGCCAGATCTGTGTTTCCTTATGCTTCGGAATGGGGCAAAACCAATGCATTACACGAAAGTTGTAACGAATTCGCGCTTCCGTTGGCCAACAGCTTGCATCCGGTTTATCAAAATTATCACGACAGTATTTTACTCATTCATTCAGGCGTTAAAGCTGTTTCAAGCCGTGCCGGACATGTTTTGATGGAGACAAACCCATTTGCCGATGCTCGCTATCAGCAAGCAAATCACAATACAAGTGAATTACTTAATGTTCTGAAAACCGGCGATTTAGATGCTTTTATTCGCATCACGGAAGCCGAAGCCATGCAATTGCACGCACTGATGATGGTTTCAGAACCTTCTTTTATTTTGATACAACCTAATACACTGGCTGCCATTGCTGCAATACACGATTATAGAAAACAAACAGGCATTCCGTTGTGTTTTACCTTGGATGCTGGTCCTAATATTCATTTGCTTTATCCCGAATCGTATCGTAAAGATGTTCTGCACTTTATACAACACGAATTGTTGCTATTTTGCAATCAACAGCAATGGATCGATGACAGGTTGGGATTAGGAACATCAAAAATCGTAACCTTTTGAGACCTAACCGAGATACGATGCATGGAAAAATCATGCTGTTTGGCGAGTACAGCCTGATTTGCGGTTCGATGGGGCTGGTGGTTCCATTCAAAAGTGTTTCAGCTTCGTGGGATTGGATAAAATTGAATGAAAACAATGCTGATTCACGGAAATCAAATGCGCATTTATTTCGGTTTTTAGAATTTTTAAACCAGAAGCCAACCTTTCAAAAGGTATTGCAGCTTGAACAATTTCAACAAGATTTGGAAAAAGGTTTGTATTTAAAGTCTTCAATTACACAAGGTTACGGAATAGGAAGTTCTGGCGCTTTAGTAGCAGCTCTGTTTAAACGATATTCACAAAATGAGAATTCCCATACGATTATAGAGTTGCGAGCTATTTTTTCAGAAATGGAATCCTATTTCCATGGAAGCAGTTCGGGTATCGATCCAATTAGTTGTTATTTGGGTGAAACGGTTTTGATTGATGAAAATGGCGATATTAGCTGTATAGAAAATCCAATTCCGGGTGATGAAAGCAGTATTAAAGCCTATTTGATTGATACTAAAATGCCACGTGAAACGGCTCATTTGATGCGTTATTTTGATGAACAATTGCATCAGTATCGATTCTTTAAAAAGATGCAGGATCAGCTTATTCCGGCTGTTAATTCGGCTATTCAACAATTTAGTAATGACGAAACAGATGCCTTTTTCCAATCATTAAAAACAATTTCGGATTTTGAACTAACATATCTCGAACCCATGGTGCCATTGGTGTTACGCGAATTTTGGCAGGCTGGTTTGAGTACCGAAAACTATTTCATGAAACTTTGTGGTGCAGGTGGTGGGGGCTATATATTGGTGTTTGCAAGGGAGGATTCTGCCTTGGATGAGATCGGAAATCATTTTGAGATGATAAATTTAAGCGAATAGGTTTCCAATATTTACAGGCTATTTACCTGGATTTCTGCAATTACGCTTAAATACTTTTCCAAAATCTATATGTTTCGATGGAATGTTGCGTACATTTGATTTCTAATATAACAATGGAGACCAGAAACCATTTATCAAACGGAGTCAGACCGAAAGGCTAAACGAGTAGGAGATAATTAAATCTTGAAGTAATGAAAACAGAAAATGTTGTTTTGATGCAAATGGCAAAAGATTCCCTGAAAGGAAACTGGGGACTGGCTGTTGGAACATTCATCGTGTATTTTTTGGTTGTAGGTGCTGTTCAGTCACCCTCAATAGTTTTTCCAAGTACAGGAGTACTTTCCTTGATTATTGCTGGCCCCATGGCACTCGGATTTGCCATCTTTTCACTTGCCATGTCGCGCAAGCAGGATCCACGGCTTGAGCAAATATTTTTTGGGTTTAAATTGTTTTTGCAGGCACTCGGGCTTTACATTCTGATGGTCATATTTACTATTTTATGGATGTTACTGTTGATTGTCCCGGGCATCATTGCAGCACTTTCATATTCGATGTCTTTTTTCATTTTGGCAGATGACAACAGTATTGGTGCAATGCAAGCCATTGACAAAAGCAAAGCGATGATGCAAGGTTACAAGGCAAAGTTATTCAGGTTATATCTTCGGTTTGCCGCCTGGGGTTTATTGTGTATTTTAACGCTTGGCATAGGTTTCTTATGGCTTGTGCCATGGGTACAGGTTACGATGGCGAAGTTTTATGATGATATCAAAGAAGAAAATCAAATATAAATGTAACCTATTAATATACAGTTTTATATAAATAAAAAAAGGGAAATACATAATATTTCCCTTTTTTTTTGTTTTAGTCAAATACGATTAATAAACCTTAGTTGGACTTGGTTTTTCGTAGTCAAAATTTTTGAAAATCGAAGAGCTCAATGAGAAATAGAAAACATTGGCCTTTAAACCGGCATACGGTTTGTTTCCGTTCGAGTAAGTGTAATCCTGATTGAGTAGTTCGCTTAAATAATATTTGAACTTCAGATTCATGCCATAAGGAAACTGAACGCCAACGAGGAATCCGTGTTGAAACCATTCGTTACGATCGCTGAACCAATCAACGATTTTATCAGTTTTAACGTCGTTTTCAAAAGTTTTTTCTTTGTAAACAAATGGGAATTCGATTTCGTAACCGGCATAAAAGAACATTTTTTTCAGGTCACCGATCTTGAATCCAAGTGGAATACCAATGTTGTACGTTCTGAATTTCTTTTTTACTGTGTAATTGGTTTGATCTCCGTTTTGGTCTTTGCTGTAGCCATCATAGATAAAACCAACATTTCGGACTGCCAGTCCGGTGAAAATACCAAAATGTTCATTGATGTCGGTGTTAAACATACTTTGAATATTTAAAACCGGTGCCCAACGCATAACCGAACTTTCACTTTTGCCATTGTCTTGGATGTCAGCAAACGAGAAAATCATTTCACCACCTGAGGTGACATAAGATTTTGATTGGCTAAATCCAGTTACCTTAATAACCAACAAAAGAACTG
Source organism: Bacteroidota bacterium (assembly GCA_947505205.1). Lineage (GTDB taxonomy): Bacteria > Bacteroidota > Bacteroidia > Bacteroidales > F082 > CAJBPB01. The sequence goes on from CANNKD010000003.1 coordinate 33,633, forward strand.
CGAGAATGTAAATTTTTTTCATACTATTTTTTTTAGTTTTATTAATCACCTTTATTTAAAAGGCTAAAATGGTCGCAAAGTTAAAGAATTTCATTATCAGATAGCGTATGATTATTTTGATTTTTTTTCCTGAAAATGACTAAAAAAGAAACATACAATACAATTCCAAAAGGTATCGAAATAATTGTCCAGCTCAAAATGGCATAAGTGTGATAAACACCAAGTGTTTTAATTCCAGTGAGCAATCCGGGTTCAAAAGCTTGTTTAATTTGTGCGATACCTATTAAAAAATCAGGCTGATTCAATAAGTATGCTCCTGCACGCATAAAAGGAATGATCAACACCACCTGAAAAATGGCTAATAACCATTGAACAGATTGTACGATTAGTAAATTTTGTCGAAAGATGGCAGTTAGCAACAAACTAACCAAGGTTGTAGCTCCAAAAACAGGGAACAAACCCGAAACGATACCGATTGTTACCGAGAGTGCGAGTTTTTTAGGGCTCAAACCAGCTTTAGGAACCAACTTAAATGGCTTCAGAAACTTTTCTACAATTGAATCAACAAGTTTTAATGTCATATTATTGATTTACAAAATATTATAATTTCTGAAAGCTTAATATGACCAATAAGCGGCGCCATTTTCGATAAAATATATTGGAATATCTTTGACAAAACCTTTCATCCATTGCGCGCAAAATTCCATACCAGCCTCTTCTGATGATATATGACCGAGGAAAATTACAGCTTTGATTCTGCCTTGTTGAACGGCATCACGCGTATATTCATAAGTTTCCCATTGCGGTGATTCTCCGGTGATAACGATGTCAATATTCTCATTTTCAAGTAACTGTATATGTAACTCACTCCCGGGTGGGCCAGCAGCAAGAAACACGTTGAATAATTGAGTTTCTGGATTTCCGACAACATAAAATGAATTTCCGGGGAATTTACTCTTTAAAACAGCCAGAAGGTCCTTCAGACTCATTTCAGGTAAATGGAATAGGTCAAGATGTTCATCTGCAGCATATTTACTCCAGCCTAACTTTGAAGTCATACCCGAAAGTATTCCATCAGGTTTCATACTATGGATATAATCGTGAAATCGCCAGATCACCAGTTGATGGTCGTTGATGTATTTTTTCTTTTCAAGAAAAACAGGATCATTTTTAAGATATTCTGTTTCGTCGAGATGATTGTAATAAACGGGTTCGTGTGTGACGATGATGTTGCAGCCCTTGTCAACGGCTTGTTTCAGAACATCCATTGTCGCAAACATACAAGTTATAATACCGCTGACTGTTGTTTCAGGATTCCCTTCTTTTATCATATCAACCGTGTTTGGAATTATTGCTGCACCTGTATTTTTGATGATTTCGTTAGTGATTTCGTTGACAGTCTGGTTGGGTTTTAAGGGAATTTTTTGTCCGGAGAGTGAAGTTGACAGGATGCAGCCCAACAGAAACACAGGTATTTTCATGATCAAAAATTTGGTGTTCGTATTTTTTTCTTTTCGGGATGTTATCATTTTTTGGAAGAATCAGACATCTCTCTTTCCGCAAAGTTATTATTTTCTGCCTTTTCTTTTTTTTCTCGAAACGCGGAAGAAATACCATAGGATATCCAAGGTATTTTGGAAATTCGATTACTCACTTGAAGCTTTTTTCAATTCGTACACATGCCAGAATCGAGAGCGTTCTATCCAGTGGTTAAAATTAAAATGGCTTACCCAAGGCGGATAAGAGGTATAAATCAGTTCAGGTTTTAATCCCATGCCAGCTTGCAGAATAGGGATATACGAAGCAATCAGGCTCACCGTATCCTTCGAAAAATGGATGTTTTGCAATGAATCTACCTTCTGAAATGTAAGTGAACTCCTTTTGTAAAAATGGATGTCAACTTTGGCACGGTGAAAGGGGTTGTCTCCTGGAAAATAGAGTTTTACAGGGGTATCGTATTTGTCCCAAATTTTTTTATACAATGCAATTTGTTCGTCGGCTGGACGGAAAATCAGAACGGTTAGCATGACCAAATTCAGATACCAGAAGAGTTTCATACCAATTTTCAGTAAATGATGGTCGAGGATTTCGTATCCCTTTTTCTGAAGGATAAAGTCGGCACATCGAATGATCATGATAGGAAGAAAACCGATGATTGGGAAAAGGAAGCGTAGCTCTTTATGTGAAATTAGAAAATGAGCCAGCAAGAATGGAACCATTGTCCAGGTCAGGATGTCTTTTGAAAAAAAAATGAAATAAAGAATTACTGCCAAGATTAAAACAAGACTCAGCGGGGGAAACGCATTCATGAAGGTTTGAGACAGATAGCTCCACCATGGATTCGTTCCGAACTCTGCAGCTTTGCCAAGTAGAAGGTTCTGCTGAAAATAATTCCATGATGTGAGCACCCATTCGCTATAATACCATCGATCAATCACTATTCCCAAACCAAATACAACAGCTATACCGGCTACGAAAAAAAATAAATGTTTGAATCCGGGTCTCTGGATTATCACTAACCACAGCGCAAAGCCAAATATCATGAAGGCAACCTGGTATCTTACAAGGAAGGATAATCCCAAAACTACTCCTGTTATAAAATAATCAGCTGGTTTAATCCTATTTCTGAGAAAAAACCACGCCAGTCCAATGATGAATACTCTGCCCGCAACGGTTTCAGATGAAAAACGGACGCTATTGTATGGAATGAACCACATAAAAAACGAAAGCAATAGAAATGCATAAAGTAATTTCCGGTTCGAAATATCAGGCGCGTATAGCTTGATTATCATGTGAATACTCAAAAAGGTGAGTGAAGCTGATAGCAACCGGATGATAAATGCTATCATAAACGGGTTTGTGAGTCCAGTTAGTGAGAGTGTTTTATAAATTGAATAAACAATCAGCGGCTGAAAAGCGGGGCGCATCTTAACATCATATTCCCAGGGTAGATTAACTTTCTCAGTAAGCCCAAGTTTTAAACCGGCAAATTCGAGTACTTGAAAATGTTCGTCAAAATGATTGAAACCTACAGAGAACCAAGCCGTAAGAACAAAAATCAGTGCTCCAATCATGTAAATGTTTTTCTTTGTTTTACTTTGTTCATTCAGCATCTTTCAGTGGTTTTGATGTTAAAAATAATCATTTGTTTACCAATTCTACAACTAAAAATTGAATAACGATTGAATATTCCTCTAAACCACAGTTTTATCCTTTAAATCGATAGGTTAAATATCAATATTCTGCGCGTGAAGCTGTCTTTTTATAAAAAATACCCGCTAAAACCCGTACTTTTGCCCTCAATAATTTCATGAAGAAATGTACGATATCAATTCTGTCAACCTCATTCAGTCGATGCTGGCTCCGGGTCTTATGATTTCGGCCTGTGGGCTGCTTTTGTTAGGAATTCACAACAAATATGGTTTGGTCGTAAACCGCATTCGCACCCTTGAGGAAGAAAAACGTAGAATCATTGCGATTCATCGAAAAGATGGCCTCGACCCCGATCAAAAAGTTCGATTTAACAGTATTGTCATGCAAGTTGAAAAGTTTGAATTCAGGATAAAATTGGTTCGGAATGCGGTGTTTTTCTATACGCTTGCCGTTGCCTTCTTCGTTTTGAGTTCGTTAGCAATAGGATTCAATATTATGACAGGTTTGAGTGGTTTTCAAACGCTTTCGCTCATACTCTTTTTAACTGGAATGACTTCTGTACTGGTTGCCATCATCTTTGCTGCCCGCGAAGTTTGGAAAGGCTACGCTATCGTTAGAATTGAAGTGAAAGAAAGTGAGATAGCATTATAACATTATTGAACATAGTTTGCTGAAAAGATTGTTTAGAGGTGGTTAAAAACCTAAATGAATAAAATCAGATCAAACGAAGCCAAAATTGCACTCATAAAGGTTTAATTTTCAGCCATTTTGTGCTGCAGCACTTCTGAAAGTGGTCTTTTGGTCAGTGCTGACTCAATCCATGCGGTGAAATTAAATATTTGAAGTATTTTGTTCTCAAACACATCATGTTCTATCTCGTCTAATTCCTTTTTCGATTTATTCCAGACTTGCAGGCGTTTAAAGGATTGAGATGGAACAGGTTTGCTTAAAAACTTAAAGAGGTATCTTTCAATTCTATAATTGCGCTCATATCCGCCAATATCGCGCATTAAGGTTCTGATTTCGTATTTGATTAAATCGATGTTGTTTAGTTTGTAAAGAATGATTAGATTTACCAATCGAATTGTACGAAATAAGGGTAACGAAAAATAGTATTTGCCTTGTAAAATAATCTGATTCAAGAACTTATGTGCTTTTTGATATTCACCGTTTCCAAAAAACACCAATGAAGTATATAAGCTCAATTCAGCCTGACGAGAGCGTGGAAGGGAATTAAATTTATCGTAAAGTGACTCTTTATAGCTTGCCATCAGCGCATTGCACGCCGAAAAGTCGCCACCATCAAGAAATGGAAAAAGCTCGTATAAAAAGGTCGTGCAAACAACATTCAGCTTGAAACTCGCCGATTCGCACTCAATACTTTTTAATTGAGTAACAAAATAAGTCATTCCCTCGTAATTTCTGATGCTTCGCAAGCTTTCGAGAATTCCTTCAAGCGTGTGCAAATAGTAAACGGGCGGCTTGTTCCAGAGATGTTTGTTTTCTTCAAACAGATTGTTCAATTCGTAATATGAGTTTAAGGCCGACTGGTTGTCGCCAACACTGATTAAGTAGTTTGATTGAAATAATTGGTGCAGTTTATTGATTTCAAAATTATCAACATTGAGCGATGAAACCAGACTTATTTCGCTATAAACCAAATCATTCAATTCATCCTTTTGTTTTTGCGTGCGGATCTGACTCTTATTTAAAATACGGTGTTTAAGGATTTCGTATAAAGACGATTGCTCATTGATTTTTCGAATATATTTTAGTGATTCAGTAATCCTGAAATGCTTTTTGAGCAAGGTTTTCTCGTCAATTTGTGGAAATCCGGCTGCCAACAAATAATCCAGTTCGAGTCGCAATGCCAAAAGCATAACATTATGATTTTCAAACTTCTCGGCTTGTTTAATCACTTCTTCAAGAATATCCAGGCTTTCATTTATGAGTGATTTCTCGTACAATATTCGCGCATGGATAATTCTTTTATACAGATACGATAAGCTATCCTGATCCTTTCTTAGATTGAGCATGGTTTCCAGCAGCAGTTCAAAAAGGTATTTTCCTGCGGTTTCGAAGTTTGCTTTTGGATTCTGGTTTGTGAACAATTGCTGAAATTCCACTTTAGTCAACGAAGGATGTTTATCGATAATATCATATAACATCAGATAATCAGGTAGTTGTTTATTGCGTCCGGATCTCAATCTAAATGCTTTCTTTTCAGCATGTGATAAAGAATGAACTAATGTTATAAGTGACTGGATTTTCGACATGGTATTCTGGCTTTTATTTGCCTGATAATTTGCTTAATTACTGAAGAACTTCTGTTTCGTGATGTATTTAATGAAGTAAATGTATGAAATATTTTAAATTATTAATTATCTTATATTTATAATATTTTAAAATACAGAATATCAAATATATAGTATCATTTAGTGAATAATATATCCATATTTAGATTATTGAAATTGATAAATTATTGATTTTTTTTATCGGGATAACCAGATAAATTTGTCAAAAAAATATTAGAAAAGTGAATTCAGGTAAAAAAATCGTAGTAGTAGGCAGCTGTAACACCGATATGGTAATTAAGGCGGAGCGCCTTCCCATTCCGGGTGAAACCATTCTTGGTGGAACTTTCTTGATGAATCCAGGCGGTAAAGGCGCCAATCAGGCAGTTGCTGCAGCCCGTTTGGGCGGTGATGTCACGTTGATCTCAAAAACAGGAAATGATGTATTCGGAAAGCAATCTGTAGTTTTGTATAACTCTGAAAACGTGAATACTGATTTCATTTCATCCGATTCAAAGCTGCCATCGGGTGTTGCCTTAATTACTGTTGATTCGATGGGCGAAAATTGCATCGTGGTCGCTTCGGGCGCTAATGCAAATTTGAAACCTTCTGATATTGACAAAGCGATGAAAGCAATTGATAACAGTGATTTTGTTTTAATGCAGCTCGAAATACCACTTGAAACGGTTGAATATGTTGCCGAAATTGCTTCAGCAAAAGGGAAAAAAGTAATTTTGAATCCCGCTCCTGCCCGTGCTTTATCCAACTCACTTTTAAAACACCTCGATCTCATTATTCCAAATAAAAGTGAAGCCGAAATCTTATCCGGAATCAAGGTAACTGACATCGAAACAGCCAAACAGGCTGCTGAAATTATTGCCAAAAAAGGTGTTGATAATGTGGTCATTACACTCGGATCGCAAGGTGCGCTCATCCGTGAAAAAGATTCATTTCAATTTGTTGCCGCACATAAAGTGGAAGCAGTTGACACAACCGCTGCCGGCGATACTTTTTGTGGCGCACTTTGTGTCGGCCTTTCGGAAGGAAAAACGATTTTAGAGTCGGTGAAACTTGCTGTCAGAGCCTCAGCAATTACAGTTACACGTATGGGAGCGCAGTCGTCGCTGCCTTACAGATCAGAATTATCTTTAATAGAATAATCAATTTAATTAATTGATAATGAAACAAATATATTCACATAGAAGCATGAATTACAGCCACATAAGATTTGTATTTGGACTGTTTTTAGCTCTGCTAATTGTCGGTTTGCAGGCACAATCTGTCGAACAGCTAACGATAAACGGAACAGTTATGGATGCCGGAAACGGCCTTACACTTCCAGGTGTGAGCGTTTCGACAAAAGGTACCACAATGGGAACCGTGACCGATTTTGATGGAAAATTCAATATCACAGTGGCTAAAGGAACCGCCCTTGTATTTTCGTTTATTGGATACGAAAGTTCAGAAGTTATCACCGTAAAAAGTGAAACGATCCTGATTAAACTTAAAATAGCAATTGCCTCACTCGATGAGGTCGTTGTTATAGGTTATGGAAACACCACAAAAAAGGAAGTTACCGGATCGATTGCAACCGTAAAGTCAGAAGATTTTAACAAGGGAGCTTACAACAATCCTATGGGATTATTGCAGGGAAAAGTAGCAGGTTTAACGATTGTGAAGCCGAATGGTGCTGATCCTCAAGCTGGTTACAATATCATTCTGCGAGGAACAAATACGCTCACTTCGGGGCAGGGACCACTGGTTATTATTGATGGAGTTGCCGGAGCAGATATGAAAAACATTAGTCCGGATGAAATTGAATCTATGGACGTATTGAAAGATGGTGCGGCCGCTGCCATTTACGGAACGCGTGGCTCGAATGGCGTTATCATCATCACAACGAAAAGAGCAAAACAGGGATCGGCCAAGGTTGAATATACAGGTCAGCTATCGGTACAGGTTGCGCCTCGTGGAGTTGCAAATCTTTCGGCAGAAGAGTTCCGTCAGGCAATTGAACAATATGCGCCCGATAAGGTTGGAAATATCTACGATGCAAATACCGATTGGTTCAGCGAGATAACACGCACCACGCCTTTCAGTATGAAAAATAATCTCGCATTCAGTGGCGGAACCGACAATTTTTCGCACCGGACAACGATTTATATTGACAATGCCAATGGTTTACTCAAAGACAATGAGTCGAATAAATATCTTTTGCGATCAAATGTTTCACAAAAAGCACTGGGCGGTCTGTTGTTGCTCGATTACAATCTCAGTTACAGTATGCGCAATTACAAACCTGCAAATTATGACCTTTTTTATCAATCATTCATCCGGAATCCAACAAGTTCAGTTTATGACCCGGAAAACACTTATTCAGGTGGTTATACCACTTTGGAAGGGATAGATTATTATAATCCTGTGGCCATGCTCAACGAACGTGTTCGTGAAGGAAAAACCACTGATGCAGGTGGAAATGTGCGTGCAACATTAAATTTGACCAAAGACTTAAGATGGATCAATTTCCTTTCGATTGAACAATCGGAATGGGAAGATTTATCATACAAAACCAAATATTACCCAAGTATGTTAGGCAAAGGAGGAGAAGCAGAAATCAGTAATGGCCGGAGCAGCAATCTGCAATACGAAAGTACATTCAATTATACAAAATCAGTCGGAAATCATAATTTTCAAGGATTGGCCGGCTATTCATTTCAGGAATTAGAGTCGAATACATCATATATGGTCAATTCAGGATTCGATTCTGATTTGTATGGACCACATAATATTGGAGCCGGTTCGGCTTTGGGAGAAGGAAAAGCCGAAATGGGTTCCTACAAAGAAAGTAGCCGTCTCATCTCATTTTTTGGTCGTGTGATGTACAATTTCAATGAACGCTATCTTGCAGCAGCTTCGTTGCGGCGCGAAGGATCGTCGAAGTTTGGAGAGAATAACAAATGGGGATGGTTTCCATCAGCAAGTTTTGGATGGCGCATCAATAAGGAAGAATTTATGACTGATGTAAAATGGGTGAATGACCTGAAATTTCGTGTCGGTTATGGCGTTACCGGAAATCAAAATTTCGGAAATTATAAATCATTGATTATGATGGGAGTAGCCGGTAAATTCTTTTATAACGGCGAATGGATAAATACCTATGAACCAACATCAAATCCAAATCCGGATTTACGTTGGGAAAAGAAACAAGAACTGAATGCAGGAGTTGATTTTGCTATATTTAACAATCGTTTCAGCGGCGCGTTGGATTATTATTACCGTCAAAGCACCGACCTGCTTTATACCTATAATGTGCCTTATCCACCTTATATTTATCCTGAATTATTCACCAATGTTGGTACAATCAGCAATCAGGGAATTGAACTTACAGTGAATGCATTAGCGATGAAAAAAGGTAAATTTATTTGGAATACGACACTCACTTTTAGTAAAAATATCAATAAACTGGTCAAATTTACAAATGACGAATTCACAAGTAAATACATCGAAACCGGCTGGCTTGGCGGCGCATTTCCCCTCTACGCCATGCGCGTTGAAGAAGGAAAACCTTTGGGGACATTCTATGGTCCTGTTTGGCTCGGCCTCGATGAAAATGGGTATGACAAATTCAAAAATGCCAATCCAATCGGAAAAGTAAATCCGGAAGACTGGGAACCTATTGGTAACGCAAATCCTTTCTGCAGCATCGGCTGGAGCAATTCATTCAACTATAAGTATTGGGACATGAATCTTTCATTGCGTGCCAATATTGGAGGTCAGGTGTTGAATATGTACCGTTTATATTACGAAAACTGGAAAAGTTTAGGTCGTAATATAGTTCACACACAACTCGAAACGCCTGAGTTTGTTGGAAACGGACAATATTCGTCGAAATATGTTGAAAATGCCACGTTTGTGAAACTTGATAATATCTCGGTAGGATACAATTTTCCGATGCAATCAAAATACATTTCTAAACTGAGGGTGAATCTGACTGCCCAGGATGTGTTTACAATCACTGGTTACAAAGGTCTCGATCCCGAAGTGAATTTGAGTGGATTAGAGCCTGGAATTGAGCGTTTGTACTATTATCCACGTACAACTTCGGTCACATTAGGTGTAAATGTTACATTTTAATTAAAGCACAGTACAGTCATGAAAACCATAAAATTTACTATTTACGCCACTTGTCTGACGTTTGTGTTCATACTCGCATCCTGCACCAAACTCGATGAGGTAGTTTATTCAGAAATTCCACTCGATAAGTTTTTCCAATCTGAAGAAGAAGTGTTGATGAATGCCGGACGAGCATACACTAAACTACAACGTTATCCTGAAGAATTCAGTTTGTGGACGCTCACCCAGATCGCTTCCGACGAAATGGTGGCACCGGGCCGCGATGATGGCTGGGTGTGGGACAATGGCCGTTGGGATGAAATTCACACACATCAGATCGATCCAAATAATAAGATTCTCACTTTAGCCTGGAACTCTGTTTTCGAAGGTATAAGCGCTTGTAATGAAGTGATTTACGAAACAGAACAAACTGATATTACTTTTCCTGAAAAGGATCGAATTGTAGCAGAAATAAAAATACTCAGGGCGTTTTTGTATTACTGGGGAATCGACAATTGGGGTAATATTCCATTTTCTGTTGATTTTACCGATAAAAATCTTTCAGAACAGAAAAATCGTCAGTTCATTTTCGATTATATTGAACAGGATATTCTTGACAACATCGAAATACTTCAGGCAACTCCCCAACCGTCTTATTATGGTCGTGTTACGCAGGGAATGGCTTATACATTGCTCGCAAAATTGTATATAAATGCGCAGGAATGGATTGGCGTGAATAAATTTCAGGAGGCTGTTGATGCCTGTGATAAAGTGATCGCAATCAATGGTTATCAAATCGAAAATGACTACTTTACAAATTTTAAAGTACACAACGAAAGCTCTCTGGAAAATATTTTTGTAATCCCGATGCATTCAGTTTACACCAAAGATCGTTTTTATTGGTATACACTCACACTCAACGATGCGAGCCGCGCCACTTTCAATTTCAAAGGTCAGATGTGGGATGAATTTATTTTAGAACCCGGTTTTTTAGATAAGTTTTCGGAGAACGATTTACGTAAGAAATCTTTCCTTTTTGGACAGCAAAAAGACAAAGAAGGTGTTGATATCATCATCGATGGTGAACCCTTTATATACACACCTACGGTGGATAATTATATGGCACGCAAAAAATGGGAAGGTGCACGTTGCGCCAAATATGAATACCAGGATGGCCTGGAATATTATGCTACAGATATGGAAAACGACTTCGTGTTGTTTCGCCACTCCGACGTGCTTTATACAAAATTAGAAGCTTTGTGGAGATTGGGTCGTGGAGGAGAAATGCTCGCTGATGCCGATTTACAAAAAATCAGAACCCGTGCCGGCCTCGAGCCACTTCAACTTTCTGACTTAACGGATGCTGAGTTTTTAAATGAATTGGGTCGCGAATTTGCCTGGGAAGGTCATCGCCGTCAGGATCAAATTCGTTTTGGTGTTTGGGGAAATAGCGGGTGGAACAAACCTGTTTCTGGTGCAAATGCCAAACTTTTCCCTATTCCACAATCCATTTTAAATACAAATTCAAACCTTGTCCAAAATCCATAATTGCATGAGAATTCGAATTAATATATTGATAATCATTTTGTTTACTTCGATTTCTATTTTCGCTCAAAAGAAGAATGAAGTTGTTTCGTCAAAAATTTCAATTGAAATGAGCGTGTTGCATGATAAAATTGCAGCAGCCTGGATCGGACAGATGATTGGAAATATGTACGGATTGCCACATGAAGGTAAATACGTAAATGCTCCAGGTGCCGAAAAATGGCCTTATGGCTACAGCAAAAGTTTGGACAAATTAAAAAAATATGAGGGCGCTTTTTCGGATGATGATACCGATGTTGAATATATGTATCTGCTTCAGATGCTGAAGTTTGGCCCAGAACCTACGTATGTTCAATTAAGCAAAGCCTGGATGTATCATATCCGCGATCGTGTTTGGCTGGCCAACCGTGCCGCACTTGGATTGATGCATTTTGGATATACGCCACCTTTCACTGGAATGAAGGATTTGAATCCACATTGGTTTCAGATTGACCCTCAATTGATTAATGAAATTTGGGCTGTTACAGCACCGGGCATGGTAAATTATGCTGCTGTTAAATCGGAATGGGCTGCCCGCATCACTAGCGATGATTGGGGTGTGGAGCCAACCATTTTTTATGGTGCCATGTATTCGGCAGCTTTCTTCGAAAATGATATCGATAAGTTGATTGAGATTGGCAAAAACGCACTTCCAGAAAATGGTCGGTTCAAAAATACTGTAACCGAAATGATTACGCTTCATAATAAATATCCCAAATGGCAGGATGCGTGGGCTGAAATGGCACAAAAATATTATGTAAACGAACCACAAATGACGAAAACCATCTGGAATGCCAATCTAAATGGTGCTTGTGCCGTGTTGGCCATGCTATATGGTGAAGGAAATTTTCAGCGAACACTCGATTTATCTTGCGCCATGGGTTTCGATGCTGATAATCAAGCAGCTACTGTTGGCGGATTGATGGGAGTAATTTACGGAATGAAAGGATTACCAGAAAATCTTTACCTGCCCATTGAAGGTTGGAAGCTTCCGTTTAACGATAAATACATCAATATCACACGATTTGAGTTGCCTGATGCAAAAATTTCGCAGATTATTGACAGCACACTAAAAATGGCGATTAATTTAGTTAAACAATATGGCGGCTCAGTTTCGGGCCGAAAAGGCAAAGAAATAGTGACCATCAATCCTAATGCTACCTTTAATGCGCCGCTTGAGTTTTATGTCGGTCCAAAACCGGCTTTGGAAGTTGGTAAAGCAATTGATTTTGATTTTTATACTTCAGCAAACAAACAGTATGAATGGTCATTGAAGGAAGGAAATTTACCCGAAGGAATTAGCTTTGAAAATGGGAAAATATTTGGAACACCTATTAAATCAGGTTATTACACAATTTCACTATGGATAAGTGATGGAAAACAAAACATCTCAAAATCGTTTGAATTATTGGTTCGAAATCAAAATATTGCCTTAACAGCCGATACCATTTTTGCAAATGTGCGAGAACTTAACAATGCTGTGTTGGATTCATGTTGGTTTACCTTTGGCAAGCCAATTTATGCGCCAAATGTAAACGTGATTAATGACGGAATAACATACGGCGAGGGGCAGATTTTTTATAGTTTGGCTGCCAAAGCAAATATTCCAAAAGTGGATTATTATGGATTTGGATGGAAAACCGAACAAAATATTAGTATGATTGCTTTTCAAAGTGGTTGTCTGGAAGAATTTGGTGGCTGGTTTACCTCGCTTAATGTGCAGTATCTCAACGATAAAGGAAAATGGGTTTCGGTAAGTAATTTGAAAATGAGCCCGGAATTACCCGCAAGTGATGTTGTTTTTATCCAGCCTCAAAATGCTGAATATATTTTGAGTTTCGAATCGGTTTCTACCAAAGGAATTCGCATAATTGGTGATGCAGCTGTTGCAAAACATTGGAACAAATACACCAAAAAAGTTTCAGGTTTTACTTCTATTACTGAGTTAAGTGTTTATGAATAAGTTAGTTAATAATGAATAATCAAAATATAAAATTACTTTTTGTACTGCTGATCAGTTTTATTTTTTCGATCAATTGCAAAGCGCAATTCGAAAAAATGAGTGAAACTGTACTTACAAGCGAACAATTGCAAAACAAAATCAAAGGCGGTTGGGCTGGCCAAACGATTGGAGTGGTTTATGGAGCGCCGGTCGAATTTAAATATCAGGGTTCCATTATTCCTGATTATCAACCTATTCCATGGCGTGAAGGCTACGTGAAATATTGGTGGGATAAAAAACCTGGCTTATTCGATGATATTTATACCGATTTGAATTTCGTGAATGTTTTCGAAAAATATGGTTTGGATGTTTCCATGGACACTATTGCAAACCATTGGGCATCAACAGAATATCATCTGGCGCATGCAAATCAGGCTTCCAGATACAACATTTTGAACGGAATAATTCCACCTCAATCTGGATATTGGAAAAACAATCCGCATGCCGATGATATTGATTTTCAGATTGAAGCTGATTTCATTGGTTTAATGGCGCCTGGAATGGTGAATTCGGCTACCGAAATCGCTAATCGTGTTGGACATATCATGAACAGTGGCGATGGCTGGTATGGCGGTGTGTTTGTTTCGGCATTGTATTCGTTGGCCTTCACAACCAATAATGTTGACGAAATTGTGGAGCAATCCCTGAAAACCATTCCCGAAGGCACAAAATTTCATGATTGCATTGCTGATGTGGTTAAATATCACAAACAATTTCCTGACGACTGGCAGGCATGCTGGTTCGAGATTCAAAAACGTTGGAACAATGATGTTGGCTGCCCAAAAGGTTGCTTTTTATCGTTTAATATTGATGCAAAAATCAATTCGGCTTATGTGGCGATTGGCTTGCTTTACGGCAAGGGAGATTTCACGAAATCAATCGATATTGCAACCCGCTGCGGACAAGATGCAGATTGTAATCCGGCTACTGTTGGTGGGGTTTTGGGCGTAATGTTGGGATATGATCGTATTCCTGCTTTTTGGTTGAAACCCTTGCAGGAGATTGAAACTTTGAATTTTGAAGGAACACCGATGTCATTAAATCGTGCCTACGAATTGAGTTTTAAACATGCTACAAAAACGATTCAACTTGCAGGCGGAAAGTTTACTGACGATAAATTTTCAATTCCTTACCAAATGCCTGTTGCTGTTGCGTTTGAGCAAAATTTTGAAAGAACTTTTCCTGTTTTCCGCGATCGTTTCGACCGTTCTTTTACCAATGTATTAACCTATGAGTTTAGCGGAAACGGTTATATTTTTTATGGAAACCTTGTGAAAAAATCTAAAATTGATGAAAACTATATCGACCGTGTTTCGAAACGTGTTGGCTCAGAAGTTTTTGGTCTGGCTGAACTGACCGATCCTTATGTAGCTGAATTAGAGGTATATATTGATGGAAAACTTGACGAAACGATTAAACTTCCTATGAAAAACACATCGAGACGGCTTGAGCCGTCTTGGAAATATCAATTGAACGAAGGCAAACATACTGTTTATTTGAAATGGTTGAATCAGCATCCGGATTATGAAATCAGAATCAATGATATCATGATATATTCAGAAAATCAACCTGTTAGCAATCTTCCTAAAAATTAACAAACATGACTAAATCATTAATATATCTTATTGTATTTATTCTACTGGTCTCATTTTCAACACAGGGTAACTTTTCTTACGCACAACTTCCGCAAAAGGTAGAAATGAGTTCCGGCACTTTAAAGGATAAAATTAAGGGCGGTTGGGCTGGACAAACCATTGGTTGCACTTTTGGTGGGCCAACGGAATTCAAGTTTAAAGGCACCATGATTCAGGATTATCAAAAAATGATTTGGTACGATGATTATATCAAAGAAACTTATGAAGTTGATCCGGGCTTGTATGATGACGTTTACCTCGATTTTACTTTTGTTGAAGTGCTTGAAAGAGTGGGATTGAATGCGCCGGCCGATTCATTTGCCGTTTCTTTTGCCCGCGACGATTACAAGCTGTGGCATGCCAATCAGGCGGCGCGTTACAATATTTTAAATGGAATCATGCCGCCAGCATCGGGCCATTGGCTGAATAATCCGCATGCTGACGATATCGATTTTCAGATTGAAGCCGATTTTGCAGGCATGATGTCGCCCGGAATGATTAATACCGCATCGGAAATATGTGACCGCACCGGACATATTATGAATTATGGCGATGGCTGGTATGGTGGCGTTTTTATGGCAGCAATGTATGCAACTGCCTTTGTTTCAGATGATATCAATTTTATTGTTTCGCAAGGTTTAAAACCAATTCCTGAACAAAGCAGGTTTTATGCTGCCATTCATGATGTAATTGCGTGGCACAAGCAATATCCAACCAACTGGAAACAATGCTGGTTCGAGTTTGAGAAGAAGCATACTTCAGAAAAAGGTTGTCCGGAAGGTGTTTTCAATGCTTTCAATATCGATGCCAGCGTGAATGCTGCTTATGTGGTTATTGGGCTTCTTTATGGCGAAAAAGATTTCTTTAAAACCATGGATATCGCCACGCGTTGCGGTCAGGATTCTGATTGCAATCCGGCAACAGCAGCCGGTATTTTAGGTGTGATTCTTGGTTACAATAATATTCCGGCTTACTGGAAACCAGCGATTGAACAAGTTCAGGATGTCAAATTCCCGTATTCTGAATTAACACTCAATCAGGTTTACGATTTGAGCTACAAACATGCTACGCAACTTATTGAACAAGAAGGTGGTAAAGTTAAAAATGATTTGGTTACAATCAAAGTTCAGAAACCTGAAATCTTGCGATTGGAACAATCTTTTGAAGGAATTTACCCAACAAAAGAGCTTTTAATTCGTACAGATCATCTGGATAACGATATCACAATCGACTTTGAAGGAGCTGGAATCGTGGTGTTGGGGAATGTGAAAAGTCAGTGTGCAGTTTCTAAAAGCGATTATGTGGCTCAGTTGGAAATATATATCGACGGTGTGAAAACCGACGAATTTCCAATGCCATACGATTATATCGTTCGCAAATATGATATTTACCATAACTATAATCTCGCACAAGGAAAACATCATCTGGAAGTGAAATGGGTGAATAAAAACCCTGATTTCAGGATGTATTTTCGCTCGTATGTGGTGTATGACAAAGAACCTGCAAAATCCGGTCATCAAGAAATTAGATAAATATAATGAACAGTAAATCAAAGGGAAATATTATTTTGTTTTTCGCTTTATTAGGCGTTCTTGCTTCAGGATTTGTTTCCTGCAAGAAAGATTTGCCTAAAGTGGAAGATCCAAAGCCTTTTGTTCGCTTACTGAAAAATCAACAGTTTAAGAGTAAATTGTTGCATCGTGATTTTGATTATGCCGTGTTGTTGCCAATAGAATATGAGGATTCAACGCAATCATTTCCAGTCGTTTACCTTTTGCATGGCTGGGGCGATGACGCAACTGCTTGGTACAACGATGGTTTGATTCAGTATTACGTTGACCAGAATGCGGCAAATACGGTTCCCATGATTTATGTGATGCCAAGTGGTTTCAATTCCTATTATGTGAATAAGTTTAATGGTCAATATCCTTATATGGATATGTTTGTAAATGAGTTAGTTCCAATGGTTGATTCTCTTTTTAGAACTAATAAAAATGCTACACAACGTGCCGTGATGGGTTATTCCATGGGCGGTTTTGGCGCTATGATTTTACCGGTCAAAAATCCGGAAGTTTTCAAAACGGGTGTTGCGTTAAGCATGTCGTTCCGCACCAATGAACAGTATCTCAACGAAACACAAAGTGTTTTCGATTACCAATGGGCGCCCCTTTTTGGTGGTTCTGGAATGAGTGGTGAAGCACGTTTTACGGAATATTTTAAGGAAAATAGTCCGTTTCAATTTCTTCAAAATTCTGAAGATCAATCGATGATGGGATTGAATTTGTTTTTTGATTGTGGCGATGACGAAGAAAGTTTGTCCGAAACAAACAACGAATTGCATTCTATGTTACGAGACCGAAATATCCCACACGAATACCGCATGCGAAATGGTTTCCATAACTGGGATTATTGGAAAAAATCACTGCCTGAAGCACTGAAATTTATTAGATATGCTGTTCAAAATATTCCATATCCATCACAAAACGAACTTGTTAACTATGGTGCAGAAATTTCAGAAGATAGAATTGTAGAATTTCAGCTTGAAAATAGTTTTCAAAATTATCGTGTCGTATTGCCCGCTAATTACACGAATGAATCCTCGGATTATCCTGTTATTTTGGTGTTTCACGAAAGCGAATTGAATGTTCCGCCGATGCCTTCCAACAAAATGTTGAGTTTGTTGAATAACCAAATTCTGGCAACAAAACTACCTTCTTCAATTTTGGTAGAGGTGCCGGTTTTAGGAAGTGAAATTACGCTTGAAACCGCACAAAATATTATAAATGAATTAGATATAAATTATCGGACAAGCAATAATCGCAATCAGTGGATTATGATTGGAAACCGAAGTGGTGGCAAAATTGCTTATGACTTGATTCCTCAACTTTCCGAAAAAATTCATACCTGTTTGTTGTTTGATGCCCAACTTCCGGAAAATCCAACAGCGGATGGTGGAAGTTTGACTTATTACCTCGATATTTGCGATGAGGGACAAAATTACATGGCAAACAATGCACTTTATTTGAACTGCCGAAACAATGTAATTCCTCACGAATACCGCGTACGACAAGGCTTGGGAACGTATTTCGATTTTTTAAATGGCCTGTTTGAATCTGTAAGTTTCATGAATAAAAACCTAAAAGCGTAATATGAAGAAGTATTGTATTTCTTTCCTTTTATTTTTGCTTTTGGCGGGCAATTCTATCGTTTTCGGACAGCTGTTAACGATGGAAAGTCTTGCCATGCAAAGCAAGATTTTAAAACAGGAAGTACGCTTTTCGATTAACTTACCTGAGAATTATTATATTGACAATCAACGTTTTCCGGTAGTTTATCTGCTGCATGGTTTGGGCGACGACGAAACTTCGTGGCTCGAATATGGCCGGATCGAACAAATTTCTTCTCAATTGATTGATGAAAATCAGATTGTTCCGATGATTTATGTGATGCCTCAGGGGTTTCGATGCTATTATTCAAATAGTTACGATTCGAGTTTTATGTATCGCGATATGTTTGTGAAAGAATTTGTTCCTTATATAGATAGCATGTTTCACACAAAAGCCGAACAGAGCCAACGAGCCACAATTGGTTATTCGATGGGTGGTTTTGGTGCCATGATGTTACCCTTAAAAAACCCTGAAATGTTTGGTATTTCGGTTCCTTTGAGTATGTCGGTGCGAACCGATGATCAGTATAAAACGGAAGAAGCTTCAGGTTGGGATAATCAATGGGGTAAAACATTTGGTGGCGTGGGTAAAATCGGAAACGACAGAATTACAGATTTCTACAAACAAAATTCACCGTTTTATGTGTTAAGCAAATTCACCAATAAAATCATTCCATTGATTTATATGGTAAATGGTGACAAAGAAGAAACCTTAGCAAAAAGCAACGAAGAATTGAATATTTTGATGTGTAAATTGAATATTGAGCATGAATATCGCGTAAATGAAGGTGGTCATAGTTTCAAGTTTTGGAATGCAAATATGCCAAATGCACTCAGGTTTGTGAGTGATGCTTTTGAAGGTAAAACTTATCGTGGTGATGAAGTGCAATATATTGAACCAATGCCTTTTAACGATGATCAAATGAAACAAGTTTCAGCTAATGGCAAAACGATCACAGTTTTTTTGCCAGAGAGTTATCATCAGTCAAGCCGAAATTATCCGGTAATATATTTTGAGGGTGATGAATTTGAAATTCATGCAATATGTGAGGTGACAAATAACTTGATAAAACAAAATATTATACCTGAAATGATTTTAGTTTTCTTTCGATCCGGGGATATGGATGAAATGCGAAAAACCATTAAAGAAACTGAAAATCAATTTCGTATAAGGAAAGACTTTCGATTTAGAGCATATCTAACTCTATCTGGCAGCTCAATCTTAGAAGAAGTGAAAAAAGATGAATTTCGGATGATTGTACTTTCGGATGCAGGAA
>CANNKD010000004.1 GCA_947505205.1 Bacteroidota bacterium
AGCGTCATGCCAAAAAATAAATATCCAAAATCACGGTGAACGGCTTTATTCCATTTTCGCCACTTAAAATCCATATTCTAACGTAATTAATTTGAGAAAACAGTGAAAAACTATTCCTTATCGACGGAATAAGATGTACAAACAATTGAGTAAAATGAAAGTTTATTCACACCTTTTTCTGCCATTTCCTGCCGATAGCCATTAATTTGTTCCATTCCAGGATCTTCTTCCGCGTGTTGACCGGCTGCTTTTTCTTCAGGGGTCATAGGTGCTCCGCCACCAAGGTGTTTCTTCTCTTCAATACCGGCTTTAATTTCCTGTTCCCATTCAAGTAAATAGGTTTCATCAACAACTACCTCATCAACAAGGCCATTTACGGTAAAATCGAGTCCTTCGTTTTCGCTGTTGAAGGCTGCCATATCCTCACCAGTTACAACTTTTACTCTTCCTTCTTCGGTTGTACTGATGATAAATAATTTTTTTCCATCGCCACGACAAATGTGATCAGCTGTGCCTTTGATAGTTACAGGTTTTCCAACCAAATCAGGTGCTTTGGTCAAAAAATCACCAACCGTTACCAATACTGGTTCATCGGGTGCCAAACTCGCCATTTTTGTTTGCGCTTTGTTTGGCGATTGTGTGCACGACCAAAACATCACCAACATCATTCCTGCAAAAAGAATTTTTTTCATAGTATTTTGTAATTGAATTATTTACGTTGTACAAAGGTATTATTTTAGTTATTTCGAATGAAAACATTAACATCTTATTAACAAGTGTTCAACTTTCCATGTTAAAACAAGATTGAAATCAATAAGGAATGATTTACTCGTATTTATTTGATAAACTGATATTTGAAAAAATATTTTATTCCTCACCCGAAATAATATCTTCATCCGGAATGGTCATACCATCATATTTTCGTTCAATACCATTCTGATAATTGATGGTTATTAAAACATTTCCGGTTTCATCATATTTTATCCAATCACCATTTTTCAATCCCATCAGATAATCTCCTTTTTCTCTGATTTTTTCATTCGGATAATAGGTGAAGTGGGTTCCGTTTGGATTGTCATCTACAAAACGACCTTCAAAAGAAAGTGTTCCATCATTGTAAAATATTTTCCATAATCCGGTTTGTAAACCATCAACATATTGTCCTTCGGTGCGAATACCTCCAATTTCAAAAATCCAGTCGCCTTCTTCTTTTCCATCGATGAAATCGCCTTTCGTAATAATTTTTCCATTTTCGTCATATTCAGTTAACAAACCGTCATTCAAACCATTACGAAAATTTTCGATGCGTAATAAAGTTTCATTTTCATCAAACCAACGCCATTCACCGGTTGGTTTTCCCTTGGCATCATAATTGCCTTTTTGTTCCAACTTACCATTTTGATGGAAAAATTCCCAGCTTCCCGACTTGAAATCGTCCACATAGTTTCCTCTTGCTTTGATGCTTCCATCCGGGAAATATTCCGTCCAGGTTCCTTTACGTAATCCACTTGGTTCAATAATTCCTTCCGAAGCCACAATACCATTTTTCATAATAAAGGATTTATCAACATCTCCTGTTTCGTTGTATTCACGCCGCACACCTTCGGCCACACCATTTCGGTATGTTGCTTCAATCTTCACTTTGCCGTTCGGATAATAATCACGCCTTAACTCTAGCTTTGCAACAGATTCAGCATCAAGCTGTTTCACATCGTCAACATATTTTTCTATCGTTTTTAAGTTTCCATTGACATCGTAATACTTGAAAACACCATTTTTCAATCCATGTTTAAAAACACCTTCCGATTGAATAACACCATCGGCAAAGAACCATTTCCAAACACCATTTTTATGATTTTCAGCATCGAAACGATTGATTTTTTCACGCGCCACAATGAAACCTTTTTTATAAGTCAGTAATTCGGTAATATTTCCGATTGTATCGTATTCTCTGGCGATTCCTTCTTCTAAACCTTTTTCGTATGGAATGGTTTTCAATAATTTTCCAGAAATGGAATAATGCTTGGTTAGTCCTGATTTAATGTCGTTTACAAAATTTTCAACTACCATTTCATCGGGTAAATAACTGATTCTATCGCCGGTTTTTCGTCCGTTTTGATAGTTGATTTCAAGCTTTAACTTACCAGATTCGTCATAAAATTTCCACAAGCTATCGAGTTCGAAATTTTTACGGTTTCCTTCCGATTTCAATTGTCCATTTTCGAAATAGGTTTTCCAGTAACCGTCAGGTTTTCCATTCACCAGATAGCCTTCACTTGCAATAGTTCCATTTGGAAAGTTGTAAACTGTATGTTGTTTATCATCTTGTTTTTGAGCATATAACGAAGCAGAGAAAAGTAATAAAAACACAAAAACTGAAATTCTCTGCATGATAAATAGCTTATTATTTAGAAGATGAAATGGTTCGGCCTTCAACAACACGTTCCTGCTTATCGTAGCTGAAAATATTGTTTTTTTCAACTTTCAAAAGTGCTTTTTCTCCGCCTGGTTTGATGTAGTAGGTTAGTGTGTCATACGATACTTTACCAAAACTATTTTTCCATTCAAGAGCGGAAACCTGGTAGTTTTTTTCGGTATTCAAAATAAAACGAAGTTTTCGGTTATCACCTTTTTCAAATGAAACATCCAACCAATTATTTGTAAACGATTCACAAACTCCGGGTGTAAGTTTTTTAAGAATAATCATCTCGATAAACTCACCATTTTCGATACTTATTTTACCCGAAGCAACTTTTGTTTCCTCAAAACTCAAATTTCGTTGAAGTATGATTTCGTGAGAGTTATAAAATTGTACATCCTTTAAATCGATTTTGTTACTTTCAATTTTAGCTCGTGTGTCCTGAGTAAAATAAATCGTTTTTTGTGAACAGGCACTAAGTAATAACATACTAAATATAAACAACTTATATGTTTTCATTTGCTATTTTATTAATCCAAGTTTGAGTGATAACTGTAACATTTTATCAATGGGTTTTCTGGCTTTTACAATAATATCTGCAGGTAATGAAATTTCAGGTTTATCATTTAGCATTGCAAGATACAATTTTTCGAGTGTATTGAGTTTCATATAAGGGCAATCGTTACAACTACAAGTTTCATCGCTTGGAACTACCAGAAAGGACTTTTCAGGTGAATTCTGTTTCATTTTATGCAAAATTCCTGTTTCAGTCGCCACGATATATTTTTGAGTATCGTCTGTTGAGGTAAATTGTAATAATGCTGTAGTTGAACCAACGAAATCGGCCAATTCCAATACCTGCGCTTTACATTCAGGATGGGCAATTAACTTAGCATCAGGATGTTGAGTTTTCAATTTAATAACAGCTTCTATCGAAAGAATATCGTGAACTTCACAGGTTCCGTCCCATAAAACCATATTTCTACCGGTAATCCGGTTGATATAACCTCCCAAATTTTTGTCGGGTGCAAAAACTATTTTTTCATCTTTTGAAAATGATTCTACCAGTTGGATGGCATTGCCGGAGGTGCAAATCAGATCCGACATCGTTTTAATTTCAGATGAACAATTGATGTATGAAATCAACGTATGATCAGGATATTGCTTTAAAAATTCTCCAAATTTATCTGCCGGACAACTATCTGCCAACGAACAACCGGCTTCCATATCAGGAAGAACTACCAATTTTTCAGGATTCAAAATTTTGGCTGTCTCCGCCATAAAATGAACACCTGCAAACACAATCATATCAGCCGAAGTTTTAGAAGCTTGCTGTGCCAAACCCAAACTATCACCCACAAAATCTGCAATATCTTGAATTTCAGGTACCTGGTAAAAATGTGCCAAAATAATGGCATTTTTCTCCTTTTTCAGATTCTGAATCTTCTCAACAATGTTCATTTTAACTTTACTTTTGACCTGTCAGCTCCCTTGCTTAACCGAAACAAAATTAAAACAAATTCAAACCGAAAAAATTCAGTCTTCTTTTACTTTATATATATGTTTTAATAAATTTTAAAAAGTGTTATTATATTTGGAAATGTTGATAGCATGAATAACTTTTCAGAGAAAATCTTGCATTTGAAAGTTATCAACTTTTATTAACAACAAATGAACAATCTACAAATGTTAAATCATTCAAATTCAATAAAATATTAAATTCAATAAAATTTTCTATCATCCAAACTGTTCATAAAAAAGTCGTCTGAAAGATCAAAATATGTTCATTTCTCTGTTCAAAACTAATGAAAAAATCACCAAAACAGTTCATAACGGCAAGGCGGTTCATTAGTAAACCCTAAAATTATTTAGTTCTTAAAAGTTAATAACACTTTTTTGTGGATATTAACAATAGTTTGTTCAAAACACAAAGATATCAGGCTCATAAGCACTTACAAAATTCACTCAATTTGTGTTTATTTTTTAAATAGTTCATTCTTAGATTTGAATAAAAAACACCGCTAAAAATTGAGTAATTTCGCAAAATAATTTATCAACAATGGATGTACGGAATCAAATTATTCCTATTGCGAGTGATCATGGTGGTTACGAAATGAAGACTTATCTTATTGATAATCTGAAATCTATAGGAATTGAAATACTTGATTATGGCACCAATTCCACCGAGAGTGTCGATTATACAGATATGATACATCCTTTGGCAAAAGCAGTGAATGATGGAAAATATCCGATCGGAATCATCCTCTGCGGAAGTGGAAACGGAGCGGCAATCACTGCCAATAAGTATCCAAAAGTGCGTGCAGCACTTTGTTGGAATATAGAATTGGCTAAATTGGCACGTCAGCATAACAATGCCAATATTCTCACATTGCCGGGTCGTTTTATTGAAAATGAAACTGCATTGGAAATGGTAAAGCTTTTTTTAACAACAGATTTCGAAGGTGGTCGTCACCAGAATCGCGTTGAAAAGATTTCAAAAATATTATAAAAGTAAATTAGAATGTCAGAAAAGAGTAGCAATTTTCAGCGGTTATCCGAAAAGGTCGCCTTTGACAAAGAGCATCGTCAAAAAATAAAATTCAATATTGGTAAGTATGATCAGGCAGTAATCAAAGGAAAGCAACGCTATGCTAACCTCGATTTAGCCAAACAGCGTGCGGCCGGAATCAAACACAAATCCATGGCTCAGATTGATAAATTATTGGTCGAATTTGAAACCAATTTTACACGCAACGGTGGCAAAGTAATCTGGGCACGCGATAGCGATGATGCGTTGAAAGAAATAGTCAAATTACTCGATACCAGGAAGATAAAAAAGGTTGTCAAATCTAAATCGATGACAACGGAAGAGATAGAATTGAATCATCATCTCGAGAAGTCGAAAATTGTTCCTATCGAAACCGATTTGGGCGAGTTTATCGTACAGTTAGCAGGCGAAAAACCATACCATATTGTTACACCTGCCATGCATAAATCGAAAGGTGATGTAGCAAAGTTATTCAACGAAAAATTCAGTCTTGAACCAAATAGTTCACCCGAAGAAATAACAGCATTCACGCGCTTGCATCTGCGAAATCATTTCATCTCAGCCGGAGCCGGTATTACGGGTGCAAATTTCATTTTGGCTGATATCGGTGGCATTTCATTAACCGAAAATGAAGGTAATGGATTAATGTCGATGGCTTTTCCAACCTTGCATATTGTAATTGTTGGCATCGAAAAGATCATTCCTTCGATGGACGACCTGGATTTATTTTTGCCATTGCTTGCCACACATGGCACTGGTCAGGCATTAACGGTTTATAATTCCATTGTCACAGGACCGACAAAAAATGGTATTGGCCCATCAGAAATGGTGGTGATTTTACTTGACAATGGACGCACAGATTTGTTAGCCAAATCGCGTCAGCGTGAAGCATTGGGCTGCATCCGTTGCGGAGCCTGTTTAAATGTTTGTCCGATTTATAAAAACATTGGTGGTCACAGCTATGAAACCACTTATACCGGCCCGATAGGTTCAGTTATTACGCAACATTTGAAACCCATAAAGGACTACAGCCACCTCAGTTTTGCATCATCACTCTGCGGCAGCTGCACCGAAGTTTGTCCAGTAAAAATACCTTTACATGAGCTGTTGTTGTTGAACAGAAGTGAAACGGTGGAGGCGGAATTGACGAGTTCATCAGATCGGTTTCTGATGAAAAATACTACAAAGATTCTTAATAACCGACGTTGGCTCGATTTTTTTGGATCGGCCAATAAAAACCGTTTGCTGAGACATTTTGTTTCGAAACACTGGGGAAAACATCGTGCTTTGCCCGTGATTGCAAAGAAATCGTTCAGCCAGCTGTGGTTGGAACAGCAGGAAGAAAAGAAAAAAGGGTGAGAAAAATTCCACCCTTTCGATATTTCTTAAAAGATTAATTGTTAACTATTTCTTAGGAATAACAAGCAACTCAGCGACTTTGTTACGGAGATCTTCACCACGCAGGTTTTTGGCAATGATAATACCTTTTTCGTCTAACAAAATATTTTGTGGAATCGATTGAATACCATACAGTTTACCGGCGGAATTGGCCCAGCCTTTGAGATCTGAAACATGTGTCCAGGTTAAGCCATCGGCCTCAATAGCGGTGAGCCATTTGGTTTTGTCCGAATCGAAAGAAACACCAAAAACATCGAAACCTTTGCTTTTATATTCGTTGTAAACTGCCACAACATTTGGGTTTTCGGCGCGGCAAGGACCGCACCACGACGCCCAAAAATCGACCAATAAAAGTTTCGCACCAACTTTTTCAGAAAGAGAAATTTTTGTGCTATCAATACCTTGTTGTGTGAAATCGGTGAAAGTCTGGCCAACAGCCACACTTTGTAATATGTTGATATGAGCAATTAACTCATCCAGATAGACGGATTTCACAGTTTGATCGAAGTTATTTACCATCGATTCCATTTCATCAAGTTCGAACTGATAACTGTTTTTACTTAACAGATAATGCGAAACAATATCCTTGTTATTGTGCATGATATAATCAACCAAAAACTTTGTTTTTGCCTTATCTGTGCTGTCATAGGCTTGTTCATTTCGTTTCATTCCAACCTCATCTTCACTCGATTGGGCATTTTTATACGCCTGATAGAAATCAGCCATCACATCATCAAAACCAAGGTATTGATCGTTGAACGATTTCAATCGGTTCTGGGTTGGAGAACCGGTGATAACAGCATCACGTATATTGGTTGGATCGATTGTCATATTGATTGCCAAGGGCTCACCAAAAAACAAAACATAACCTTTGGTGTCTTGTAAACTAACAAAAAAGAATTCGTTTCCAGGTGCATTACCGGTAAGTTTTGCAATTCCGTTTTCAACAAGTGTCGAGTCAATTCCAACCCAACTATTGTTTACGCGTTTCTCGACCAATACCTGTTTCCCTTCAAAATCTTTGATTTCGACAGTAAGGTGAAATTTATTTTTTTCTTCAACCTGTTTACACGAAAACAAAGCTGCGGCAAGTATAAAGGCAAATAATATTATTCTTTTCATAGCGAATGTATTGAATTAATTTTGGCAAAGCTATATATATTTCTGCAGGAATACACGGTTTTTTGAATAAATCGGATTCGAAAAATGGAATGAAAATTACCATTTTTAAATAGAAAATTATTACAATGCTCTTCTTTCAGCACTTTTTGATCCTGACTTAAACATAAACATTAGCAAAAGGATTATTGCTTGTGTGAAAACTACACTATACAAAGTTCGTAAAAGTGTGTTGCCTATTTGTGCGATGCTAAATGATTCGAGAAAAAATAACGCAAAATGATGAATAACAACCAACGAAAGTGAATAGGAGAAAAACCAGTTTATTCCCATTTTTGATAAACTTGGTTCGAATAAATTCTCCGATTGTTGCGCGCCTGAAGACATCCGGATGATGGTTGGTCGCATAAAGGCCATCAATACAGTAGCTCCGGTGTGTAAACCGGGTGTTGCCATAAAAACATCGACCGTATAACCCAATACAAAACCCCATAAAAGCAATACCCAGCCTTTTATTCCAAACGGAAGGAGCATCATGAAGAGGATATAAATGTACGGGTTAATATAGCCATTGATGCGGATATAATTCAGTACAAGCAATTGTAAAGCAAGCAACCCAATGAATCTCAGTGTATTAATCAAATATCTACTCATCCGGACGCAGTTTGTTGAGGTTATTCAATTCAAATTTATTGTTGTTCTTGATCACAAAAACAGATTTCAGTTTATTAAAATCTGTTGCGAACAACAAAGTTGCTGCGTTCATATCGCCTGATGGTGATTCGATTGGTTCGTCAATGGTTCCAACGATAATTCCTTCAGGAAAGATGAATGAATTACCGCTTGTCATCACGGTATCACCATTTTTCATATTTACATAAGTTGGGATATCAACAATATTTCCAATACGAAAATCAGGGCCATTCCAAGTTACATTGGCCAACTGGTCTGAATGCTTGAAACGTACACTTATATTGGCATATTTATGAAGAAGCGAAATAGCAACACTATAGTTTTCGGTCACGCCTGTAACGATACCGGCCACGCCTTCCGACGACATGATGCCCATATCCTTGGCAATACCCTGTCGCGAACCTTTATCGATAACAATATAATTATTTCGCAGATGAACGGTATTGCTGATAACTCGTGCCGGGATATAATCGAAATCAGGTTTTGAATAAAGTGTGTCAACGGGGAATTGTTGTTTGCGGTAATATTCCAGCTTCCGATGTAGTTCTGCATTCTCTTTCAGAAGCAGTTCGTTCGTGTGCTGCAAGGTGAAATAATCTGCGAAATTAGCTCGGAAATTGAACATGTATCCAGCAAAGCTGCTCGATGAATTGATGATTTTCGATCGATGATAGGTATGGCTGTTTGCCAGCATCATGATTGCTATGACTTCGAGCACGAGAAATAAAAAGACGAAATTATATTTCTGCAGAAATCGGAGCAGGTTATACATGGTCGTTATTCGATATACTGCTTATTTAAGCAGGAATGGGAATTTATCAAAGTTTTTCAAAGCAATACCTGTACCACGAGCCACGGCGCGCAAAGGGTCTTCGGCTACGTGAATAGGTAATTTTGTTTTAGCATGTAATCGTTTGTCGAGGCCACGAAGCAACGATCCACCGCCGGCCAGATAAATACCGGTGCGGAAAATATCTGCTGAAAGTTCAGGAGGTGTCATTTCGAGTGCGTTTAACACAGCGGCTTCAATTTTAACAATGCTTTTATCCAGACAATGAGCTATTTCGCTGTAGTTTACCCTGATTTCTTTTGGGATTCCGGAAAGCATATCACGTCCGTGAACGAAAAAGTCATCCGGTGGGTTATCGAGAAAAGGAAGTGCAGCGCCAACTTCAATCTTGATACGTTCTGCAGTACGTTCACCAATATGGATATTGTGCTGACGACGCATATAATCCTCAATATCAGCATTAAAATCATCACCGGCAATACGAATTGATTTGTTATTAACGATACCGCCCAATGCAATTACGGCGATTTCGCTTGTACCACCACCGATATCAATGATCATATTTCCTGTTGGTTCGAGCACATCAATACCAATACCGATAGCGGCTGCCATAGGTTCATGAATCAGCCTTACTTCCTTTGCTCCGGCTTGTTCGGCCGAATCTTTAACGGCACGCTGTTCTACCTCGGTAATACCTGAAGGGATACAAATAACCATTTTAAGTGCAGGAGGGAAAAACCTGCTTTTGATACCGATCATCTTAATCATTTCGCGCATCATATACTCGGCGGCACGGAAATCGGCGATCACACCATCACGTAATGGTCTGATTGTTCGGATGTTTTCGTGGGTTTTGCCATGCATCATCATGGCTTTTTTGCCAACAGCGATAATTCGATCGGTGTTGCGTTCGATGGCCACGATGGATGGTTCGTCAACAACAACTTTATCATTATAAATGATGATTGTGTTGGCCGTCCCAAGGTCGATGGCAATTTCTTTAGATAAGAATGAAAATAATCCCATATCGTTTCCTTTGCTTTCTTGCTTATTATTAATGTTTAAAATGACGGATACCCGTAAATACCATTCCGATGCCGTGGCTGTTGCAGTAATCGATTGTATCCTGATCGCGTACTGAACCACCGGGTTGAACAACTGCTGTTATACCTGCGTTTGTCGATATTTCAACTGAATCGGCAAAAGGGAAAAATGCATCGGATGCCATTACAGCACCATTCAAATCAAAGTTAAACTCATTTGCCTTTGCAATAGCTTGCTTAAGCGCATCCACGCGCGATGTTTGTCCAACACCGGAGCCCAAAAGCTGCTTATCTTTTACCAAAACAATGGCGTTCGAACGGGTATGTTTCACAACTATATTAGCAAAAACCAAATCAAATAATTCATTTTCGGTTGGTTGAACAATACTAACTTGCTTGAAATCAGCGATTGTTTCTGATTTACTGTCTCTGTCCTGTTCAAGGATACCGTTCAAAATCGATTTATATATTTTTTTCTGCGAGTCAAACCCAATTCTCTGCAAAATTATTCTATTTTTTCGGGATTGGATGATTTTCAATGCATTTTTTTCAAAATCGGGAGCTATAACGATTTCAAAAAATAAAGAGTTCATACTTTCGGCTGTATTTTCATCAATTGTTCTGTTACAAACAAGCACTCCGCCAAAGGCAGAAACAGGGTCGCCGGCCAGGGCGCTTTCGTAAGATTCTTTCACGGTTGGCCTACTGGCCAATCCACAGGCGTTGTTGTGTTTGAGAATGGCAAAGGTGGTTTCATCAAATTCGTCGATAAGGCTAAGGCCGGCTTCCAGATCGAGTAAATTATTGTATGACAACTCTTTACCATGAAGTTGATTGAATAATTTGTTTAAATCCCCATGAAAAATACCGGTTTGATGTGGGTTTTCACCATATCTCAAAACTGATGATTCCTTGTGTGAAATGCGAAGTTGATCGGTTTTTTCGCCCGACATCCATTCGTATATTTTGGCATCGTAATGCGAACTAACACCGAAAGCATAAGTGGCAAAGCGTCTTCTATCATCAATAGTTGTAAGACATTGTTGATTATGAAGAATTTCAATTAATTCCGAATAATAATCTGAAGAAGGAACAATGAACACATCTTCAAAGTTTTTAGCACCAGCCCGAATGAGAGAAATACCACCAATATCTATCTTTTCGATGATTTCGGAAGCATCATTGGTTTTGGTTGTTGTTTCTTCAAAAGGGTATAAATCGACAATTACCAAATCGAAAGAAGGAATGTCATATTCAGCCATTTGATCGACGTCTGACTGGTTTGTAGTGCGTCCCAAGATTCCACCCAATACTTTTGGATGCAGGGTTTTTACGCGTCCACCCAAAATAGATGGATAACCGGTAAGCGATTCTACAGTTTTCACTTCCACACCCAAAGAGCGAATAAAATCGTAAGTGCCGCCGGTGGAATAGATTTGTACGCCAGAATTGTTCAGAAACTGAATAATTTCATCAAGATAGTCTTTATAATAAACTGATATTAAGGCAGTTTGTATTTTTTTCAAAATGATTTTTTTGGAGTTAAATATTATGCAATTTTATTAAAAATTTGTGGGTCGGAGTAATTTATTTTAATTAATTGTGAAAACTATTTTACAGTTTATTCTATATGAAACCAATGAAACATCCAATTTAGTATGCTTGTTGAATAAAAAAACCGGAGAAGTGATCAACTTTCCGGCTTTTTTATCATTTGTAATTTACGGTTTATTTTACAATACTTCTTATTTCTGTATTATAGTCAACAGTTATATCGAGCCATTCGTCCAACATATTTTGCCAACTATTTGCACCATATATTTTTTCAAAAGCCTGTTTGGTTCCTGCATCTTTCGACCATTCATCAAAAGAATTGAAATTCCATAAAATGGCTACATCAGCTCCATTACTTGTATGTATCGGATTATTATAAACCAGAAAAGCACCTTTTCCTACTGATTCATAGGTTTTTTTCAATTTCTCTGAAATGGATTTGAACCTATAATATTCCCCACGCTTCAACTTTACACTCCAGGCTTCGTAATACTTGGAGGATTTAAGAAAATCTATCCCAGACGACAAATCCTGATTGAATTCCCATAATTGGGTATCTCCATAAGATTCAATCAATGGATCCACAGTTTTTGACCAATCGTCAGCATGTCCACCTTCTTTGGTAGGGCGCGAATCTAATGATGCGTATGTCGTAGGTCCGAAAACCCAAACGTACCAACCCGCTTTTTCGCCATATTCAACCTTACGAAGACCAGCTTTATATGGACCCTCAGGATGAAATTTAGTATCATGGGCATTAATTGCCGCTTCAAATTTTTCTTCCATACCACGCTTGGGCATGATATACATTGATTCTGTAATTATTGTGGGCTTTTCAGTTTCTGTTTGTGTAAATGCGACAGTAAATAATACAAGCACAACAACGGTGAGTAATAGTGGCTTTTTCATGATTAAAGTTATTTTAGTTTATATTATTGTTAATGATAAAGTAAAGATAATACAGATTATTATATTAATCAAGACTAAATAAAAATAAAAACACAATATTCATAGAATAATCAATCAAAAGTCAATGTTTATAGTACTTTTATAAGGAATTTCGAAATCATTTATTATGCTTTGTAGTGATGATTTTGACATTATTACAGGCATTACAGATAAAATTTCTTTAAGTTCACAAGTTTGGTGGAAGTGAATAAAATAGGAATGTTGGACTAATATCAGATTTAATGCGGAAAATTTTGATAAAAATATTGTGTACTTTTACCTTTGATTTTGATCTCAAAAAGATGTTACTATGATTGTTCTGGCACGCTTAATCATCGAGAGTTTTCGATTTGCCATCACGGCATTGGTTGTGAATAAAGTGCGAACATTGTTGTCGTTGCTTGGCATCACAATCGGGATATTTTCTATTATCTCCGTTTTTTCAGTATTTGACAGTCTCGAAAAAGAAATACGTAGTCAGATTGATACTTTGGGAGATAACGTACTTTTTGTTCAAAAGTGGCCATGGATGATGGGTGGAAAAGATTACCCGTGGTGGAAATATTGGCAACGTCCGGAAACGAGTATGCGTGAGATGAAAGAGCTTGAAGAACGCATGACTTCGGCCGATGGATTTGCTTTTATGGTAGGAGTTAATCGTGATATTTCGTATTTCAACACCACTGTTTCAAATAGTCAGATTAATATTGTTTCGCACGATTTCGCACGTGTTTTACCTTTTGAATTGGCTAACGGGCGCTATTTTACACAACTTGAATCGCAAAGTGGGCGAAATGTGATTATTCTTGGAGCTGAGTTGGCTGAATCACTCTTTCCAAATGCGGATCCAATTGGGAAAGAGGTTAAGGTTTATGGCTTGAGACTGAATGTGATTGGTGTTTTGGTGAAGGAAGGTGATAATATTTTTGGAAAATCGAATGATAAATCTGCTTTTGTGCCGGTTAATTTTGCCAGAAATGTTGTTGACCTACGTAATTTAGGCCCAACTATTCTTGTACGTGGGAAACCTGGGATTACGAATGACCAGTTAAAGGATGAATTGATTGGTTGTATGCGTTCAATCAGGAAATTAAAACCATCTGCAGAGGAGAATTTTGCAATCAATCAAATGGATATCATCACCAAAGGTTTTGATGCTTTTTTTGGTGTTGTGGCTATGGTTGGTTGGATTATCGGTGGATTTTCGTTGCTCGTAGGTGGTTTTGGTATTGCCAACATCATGTTTGTTTCGGTGAAGGAACGCACCAATCAGATTGGCATTCAGAAATCGTTAGGCGCAAAAAACTTTTTTATCTTGTTACAATTTTTGATCGAAGCTATCTTCCTTTCCGTAATGGGCGGTATTGTGGGTTTGGCAATCGTTTTTGGTTTGAGTGTATTGATTAGTAGCACCACAAGTTTTCCAATGATATTGACTTTCGGCAATATAGCACTTGGCTTGTCTGTTTCGGCACTTATTGGTCTGGCGTCAGGATTTATTCCGGCCTATTCAGCATCACGTCTGGATCCGGTTGAGGCGATGCGGTCGAATTTTTAGTTTTGAGTATTCAAAGTAATTGATAATAGCTTTGTTATTTTGTTATTCATAGTAAAGAATCAGAAAATCATGCCTTATTCGTCCCAATTGTACATTCCTTCGATGGCTAAAATAAACTCCTTCAAAGTGTTCAGCCAACAAACAAATCATTAACTTTACCAAGTCAATAAAAAATGGATGCAGAGTAGGTGGAAATTTAAGCAAAAGGGTGAAGAGCAGGTGGTTAAACACTTAGGCGAAGTACTTGGTATTGATGTACATCTGGCCAGTTTGCTTTCACAAAGAGAAATCTCCACTTACGAAGAGGCAAAATATTTCTTTCGCCCTTCACTAGATCAACTGCACGATCCTTTTTTGATGAAGGACATGGACAAGGCTGTTGAACGTGTTTTAATTGCTTTAAAAGAAAACGAGAAAATACTTATTTACGGAGATTATGATGTCGATGGCACAACAGCCGTGGCTTTGGTGTATTCATATCTGAAGAAATTTTTCAAGAAACGCATCGAATTTTATATTCCCGATCGTTATAGCGAAGGTTATGGCATTTCCTACAAAGGCATCGATCATGCTGCCGAGCATGGTTTCAATCTGATAATCGCCCTCGATTGTGGCATCAAAGCAGTAGAGAAAATAGCTTATGCCAATACCAAAAATATTGATTTTATCATCTGCGATCATCATCGTCCGGGCGACGAACTGCCCAATGCTGTGGCCGTTCTCGATACTAAACGCACCGATTGTTCCTATCCTTTTAATGAACTTTCGGGATGTGGAGTTGGTTTCAAACTTATATCGGCTTTAGCGTTGGTTCAAAATGAGCCTTTCGAACATGTATTGGAATATATTGATTTAGTGGCTATTAGCATCGCAGCCGATATTGTTCCGATAACAGGCGAAAACAGAATATTAGCGTATTTTGGGCTTAAAGCAGTCAATGCAAAACCCCGACCCGGAATAGAAGCCATTTTGAGCTATTCACAAATTAAAAGACGCGAAGAACCTGATGAGATAAAAGGATTGGTTCTCACCCGAGAACTCACAATCAGTGATATGGTATTTCTGGTAGGACCGCGGATCAATGCTGCGGGTCGTATTGAAAGTGCCAGTGACTCGGTTCGTTTGCTTATTGCCGACAAAACAGAACATGCCGTTAAACTTGCCGAAGCTGTAAATAATCTTAATACTGAACGCCGCAGTTTAGATGAACATATTACCGAAGAAGCTCTTGCAATTATCGATGCCGATCCTGTTCAGCGCGATGCACGAAGCACTGTTGTTTATAACAAAAACTGGCACAAAGGTGTAATTGGCATTGTGGCTTCGCGTTTAACCGAATCGTATTATCGCCCAACTATTGTACTCACGCATGCCAATGATCTGATAACCGGATCAGCACGTTCTGTAAAGAACTTCGATGTGTATGATGCTATTGATCAATGTTCGGATTTACTTGAGCATTTTGGCGGACACAAATATGCGGCCGGCTTATCGATGAAACCGGAAAACTTGGAGGCTTTCAAACAGAAGTTTAATGATTACGTAAGCACTCATATTGGTGACGATATGCTTGTGCCTGAAATAGAGATAGATCAACTACTTGATTTTGAAATGATAACGGATAAATTCTACAGAATTCTAAAGCAGTTTGCTCCCTATGGACCAGGGAATATGGCTCCGGTTTTTCAGTCAGATTTTGTTGTTGATACAGGCGGTTCGCGTGTGGTTGGAAAAAATCATCTTAAACTGGTGTTGATGCAACAAACATCGAGGAGTAAGGAGTTTTCGGGCATTGCTTTTCAAAAAGGACATCTGTACGAGCAAATTAAAAATGGAAATCCATTTAGCATCTGCTATCATATCGAGGAAAATGAATGGATGGGAAAATCGAATTTACAACTGAATATCAAGGATATTAAATTCGATTGAGATCTGGTATTGGTATCATTTTTTATCGAAAAAAAGAATTGAAAACATTTGTTTCATAAAGTTCATTTAAAGGTATTCTTAAATCAAATTTGGATTCGAATAAATTCCTGATTTATATTATTTTATGATTTCTTCTAAAATTAAAGCATTGAAAATCATGTTATTAAAACCAATATTACTAACTGCAACAATATTGTTATTTGTTGCAAATTCTTCTATTTCACAGATTGTTATCAATGAAGCAAGCAACAGAAATTATCTTTTGTTGGCCGATGAAGACAATGAATATCCCGACTGGATTGAATTATACAATGCCGGAAACCAAGCTGTAAATCTTGCAAATTATTCACTTTCTGATAAAAATTCGAATCCCACAAAATGGGTTTTCCCTGACATTGAAATTCAACCACACGAATACAAAATAGTGTTTTGCAGTGGCAAAGATCGCCGACCGGTGCCTGGTTTTACCCACGTTGTGACTGCCGAATCTTTTAATCCTGAAATTGGCTGGAATACTCATTTTTTTAGCACCGCTTTCTTTTGGGATGGAGTTTCCTCAATTCTTATCAACACATGTTCCTATAATTCAGTAGGTTACACATCAAATTCGGTTTTCAACCAAACAACCACAACTTTTTTATCCACTGTTTTTACTTTTCAGGATGGAAGTTCTGACGTTTGTACCGCTGCTTATGGTACTCCGGTTTACCAAAGACCCAATATGCAATTGAATGGTATCACTATTGGAACTGGAGAAATTCAAAATTCAAATACGGGCTATCCGGCACCTTATGGAAACTGGTATTGGTGTGCGCGTCATCAAATGTTGATACTGGCTTCGGAATTATCGGCGGCAGGTGTTACAGCTGGATTTATCTCAAGCTTAGCCTTTGACGTGGCTTCAACAGATCCGAATACTTGGTACGATTACGTTGATATTAGTATGAAAATGGTTTCATCGACTTCCGTATCTTCAAAATTTGGCCTTTCGGAACCGAGTAATACGCTGCATACCAATTTCAAGATTTCAGAATCGGGCGAAACGATATATTTGTTTTCACCCGAACAGGTACAGTTAAGCAGTTTGTATGTTGACTGTCAGGATATAGACAACAGCCGCGGATTATCCCCCGATGCCTCAACAGAAAATTATCTTTTTCAGGTTGCTACACCGGCAGGAACCAATAATTTGTCTCCTACCTTCACAGAATATCTTGATAAACCATGGTTTTCGGTACCATCAGGCTATTATGAATCATCGATTGGAGTTACAATCAGCAATCCAAACGGAACTGGCTCAACAGTACATTATACAACTGATGGCAGCGAGCCAACAATAGAATCGCCTTTGTTTACAGGCGATCAGATATTTATCAATGAGTCGAAGGTTTTAAAAGCCAAAGCATTTAAAACCGGCAAATTATCAAGTAAATCAGCTGTTTCAACCTATCTTTTCAATGTTGATCACACAACGCCGGTATTGTCTGTTGTAACGGATAATAGCAATCTTTATGGCCCAACCGGCATATTCGATAACTGGATTGAAGATTGGGAACGATATGCTTATGTCGAATATTTCGACTCGACCAAGCAATTGATATTTTCGCAACGTGCAGGAATTCAGGTTGATGGAGGTTGGGGAGGAAGCCGATACCAACCGCAGCATTCTTTCCGTCTTGAAATGGCAGATGGTGTTTTGGGCGATGGTCCAATAAATTACCCATTTATTCCAAACAGACCGGAAAGAAATTTGTACAGTAAATTTTATTTGAGGAACGGAAGCAATCAATACCTTATTTTACCTTATAAAGATGCGTGTCAGGTGGATGCAATGAGCAATGGAATAAATAATTATCATTCTGCCTGGCGGCCGGTTTCGGTTTACATCAATGGTGCTTATTTTGGTTTGTATGAACTACGTGAAAAAATGGATTCCGAATACTTCGAAACGCTTGATGGTGCCAGTCCAGACAGCATAACAATTTTGTCGCAAAGTGCTTTTAACAATGGCGTTTTGAGGGCTGTTGAGGGCGATGTCGATCCTTTTTTTCAATCATGGAACGCCTTTAATCAGTTGAATCCTGTTGACACAAACTTCTGGAATAGGGCAGATAGCCTTTTCGATCTGGTATGGTACAATGATTATATCATTGGTGAATCCTGGATGGGAAATACCGATTGGCCCTGGAACAATATTAAAATCTATCGGTCGGATGCGACGAACAACCGATGGAGATTTTGCCTGATTGATCTGGAGATATCCATGTTACCAAATGCTTGGACTGATTGCAATTTCGATCATATTGCGTATATGTTGGGGCATGATCCGGCTACACCTTATTTAAACGTTTGGTTGAAAGGACTACAAAACGAACGATTCAAAAATTATTTTATCAACCGTTTTGCTGATGTAATGAATACCAGCTATCGTTATGAACGCCTTGCTGCGATTGAAAATACAATGTACACACTTACGCAACCCGAGATGCCTAATGAATTTGCACGTTGGGGAGATCCAAATAATATTCCGGCACAGATGTTTGCTTTCGGCACCAACCATTTTACACTTCGAAATCAGTTTATGCAGCGAACGGAGCAGGTGAGAAATCATATTATGGCGCATGCCAACTTACCGAATCAGGTGGAGGTTAATTTGGACGTTTATCCTCCGGAAGCAGGCAAAATCCATATCAGTACTATCACACCGGAGGTTCTTCCGTGGCAAGGAGTCTATTTCAACGGATTGCCAATCACTATTGCGGCTGTAGAGCCTGCGCAAGGCTATCAATTTAGCCATTGGGCAAGCAATGGATTGATTTCTGATACATTAAATCCGGTTTTTCAGGATACGCTCAATGCCGAAAATGTCAGTTTCGTAGCCTATTTCGAAGATGAAACAACAGGTACAAATCCGTTTTCAAATAGCAAATCAGCCTATTCCATATTTCCAAATCCGGCAAAAGACCTTATTCATATATCGGGAAATCTAAGGTCTTCAATGAATTATCAACTGATAGATATGAATGGAAATATTCTGTTAAAAGGAAATCTCAAGAATACAGAAACAGAAATTGATATTCGTTATCTTGCACCCTCAGTTTATTTGATACAGTTATCCGAAAACGCAAAAGTAATTGATAATCTGCATTTTATAAAAATAGGATCGGGAAATTAATCTGTTTAAGGTTTGATTCGCTTTACTTTAAATCCAAACCAGAGATAAAGCAATCCAGTGCCAAACGCAAGGATTCCGCTTAGGATAATAAAAAACCGTGCAGCTTCAAATG
This sequence comes from Bacteroidota bacterium, assembly GCA_947505205.1. Taxonomy (GTDB): domain Bacteria; phylum Bacteroidota; class Bacteroidia; order Bacteroidales; family F082; genus CAJBPB01. The sequence continues at coordinate 19,287 of CANNKD010000004.1, forward strand.
GATTGAATAGCATCACCAATCCGAATGCAATGGTAATTAAAATATTGGTAATCACAACAGGCTTATTCGTTAACTCTGCCTTGAAACGAAGCAAGATTATCAACTGAAAAATCCCAGTAACCAAAGCCCAAATTCCGACAACAGAAACCATAATTTGGATAGACGACGAAGTCATAAAGGTAATGAAATAGCCCGATGCGAGTAGCAAAACAGCGATGCTCAGTGAAACACCATAAGGTAATTTATTCCTGATTTTTGTAATGGCCGTTACCAATGCTATTGTACCGGCAATAAGTAATAAAATACCGGTGTATTTAACCAAAAGCTCCAAAACTTCTCTTGGGATTAACAAGGCTAACAGGCCATAGATAATTGCTACAGCCCCGTTAAACAGAAACGACCACCAATTGTTTGTGATAAATGTTTTCATATCTAAATAATTAATTTTTAATCAATTACGATTTTATACCCGCATAATTTTAGCGATTCATCACGCTCACAAAAATGACTCAAAAATCACTTTACCAATTAGGAACAAACCGAAACTTACCAGTCCAACACCGGCAACTTTATTAAAAAGATGAATCAGGTGATCGGTTAAGAATCGTTTGATATTGTATGCGGCAAAAGCCTTTAAAATATCGGTGGACAATACGGTGAGCAATGTACCACCGAAAAACAAAATAAGATCTTCGTGATTGCCATCAAAACGTGTTGAAATACCAACAACAACACCCACCCAAAAAATCCATACAAATGGATTTACGATATTCATGAAAAATCCTTTTGCAACAAAAATGAACCAGCGTGGACCTCTCAAATGCATTGGAAGCTCATCATTATCTGTATCCGGAACAGCGGTTTCAACTTTCCGGCTGTAAGTAACCAATCCGAAAATAATTAATATGATACCGCTTGAAAGGCCAAACCATAGATAATTGCTTGGTGCTGTTACAATTTGAATGGCTCCCATCAAACAGAGCACCACCATTAATAAGTCGTTGAGAAAGATACCGATTGCCAAAAACACGGCAGAAGTAAATCCGCGGTGGATACTGGTTTGAACCAATGAAAAAAAAGCGGGCCCAAATCCGAAAAACATTGCCAATGTTAAACCCAAAAGCACCCCTTCAAAAACCAATTGAATCATATAACAGACTTATTAACAAATATTTGTAAAATCTATTCGACACCTAGACGAGACACGCATGTATCTAATCCATTTTCTTTCACGAACGATTGCCATTCTTCAATTCGCTGGCCCTTTAAAACTCTTGGAAACTTATTTGCACTGCCTTCTTTACCAATTTTTTTCATATAGTCATTGAATAATCGTGCCGGTATAATGCTGATAAACAGCTCTTTGATCGCTTCTGTACGTTCAACCATATAATCATCATTCAGCGTATTGAGGTAGCCGTCAATTTTTTTCAATGCCAAAACCGGATCAATATTATCATCCGTACCCAGATACCAATGGTGTGCAAACATCGTATCATGTCGAACACCGGCAACCGTGAACTCACGGATATCGAGGTTAAATTCTTCGGCAAGCATTTCAATGGCACGGTTGATGTTTTCTCCCGAAAGGTGTTCACCACAGATACTTAGGTAATGTTTTGTGCGGCCAGTGATGATAATTTCACATTTTTCAACATCCACAAAACGAATGGTATCACCAATCAGATAACGCCATGCACCGGCATTGGTCGATAGCAGTAAGGCATAATCTTCGTTTTTCTTCACTTCAGATAAGGTAAGTGCTTTTGCTTCGGGAAGAATATTGCCATCTGGATCAAAATTTTGGTCGTTAAAAGGAACAAACTCAAAATAAATCCCATTATCCACAATCAATTGCATGATGCGTTTTTCGAGGCTGTTTTGGTAAGCAATATAACCTTCTGAGGCTAAATAACTTTCGGAGTAAATGACTGGTTTACCAAACAGTTTTTCGAAACTTTTTTCGTACGGTGCGAACGAAACCCCGCTATGCACGTAAATTGACAAATTTGGCCAGATATCATGAATAGATTTTAATTGATAGGCGTCGATGATTCGCTCAAGCAGAATCTGAACCCAGGCCGGTACACCGACAATTACGCCTATATCCCAGTTGGGCGCATTTTTTATCATCTCGTTGAGCTTGGTTGCCCAATCGGTTGCTTTCGAAATCTGTCGCCCAGGTTTGTAAAAATGCTGAAACCAAAAAGGCAAATTTCCGGTTGTGATGCCTGATAAATCGCCGGCATAATAGGTTCCATTGTATTGTAAATGGGTGCTTCCACCAATCATGAGCATTCCTTTTTCGTAGAAGTTATCCGGGAAATTGAATTTTGATGACGAAACCAATTGCCTCACACTTGCTCTTTTGATTGAAGTGAGCATATCAGAAGTGACCGGGATAAATTTACTCGACGATTCACTGGTGCCCGAACTCAATGCAAAATATTTGGTTCTTCCGGGCCAGCTAACATAGGTTTCGCCATTTAATGCCCTGTACCACCACTGTTTATACATTGAATTGTAATCGAAAATGGGAACATGTTTTCGAAAACTTTCCCTAATATCATTATCGGAAAGGATTTTTGTGAAATCGTAATATTCGCCGAAAGCGGTTAACTGTGCTTTACCAAGTATCTTACGTAATTGCGCTTGTTGAGCAGTTATGGGGTTAAGTCGTTTCTTTTTTAACTCAACCGGCATATTCCGCAATTCGTACGCTTTTTTAATAATGCTTCCGAGTATTGGCATTTGTTTTTTTGTTTGTAATGACAAAGGTAGATTTTTTTGATGAACCTACTATGCCATAACAACAATTGAAAAATCGATCGCTTCACTCATCACCAACGGATAATTAGGTTTAACCCAAATTGTGCAATTGAATTGAGTAATCGACTAAAAGTTTGTAAATCAGCATGATGAATCATGCTTCAAACAAACCCTATACCGATAACTATCGGCGGGGATTATTTCTACTAAGGCTTATGTGAGCGCAGCGAAAAAAACCAAGTTTCACTGAACAGCTATCAAAACTGAGTTCTTGCACTAAATTGCGTTTGCTATCGGTTATGGTATTCCACTAGCCTAAGTGGTCTTTGTGGATGTAAAAAATTTTATTGATGCCTTGCTGCTTTTCAACCAAGGCGAACACGCCTTGTGGCCCTGATAAGTAGGTTAGCACTCGCTCGGTACCGTTGGTTGTGATATACTCACCAGCACCTGCCCAACGCTTGGTAATTGTTGTGTTTTCATCGGTAAACGTCTGCCAAGTTGTTACCGAACGGGTTGCACTACTTATGTTTGTTAGGCTTTGCATGTTGTTTCAAAAGTACATATGTTTTTTTCAACTTTTGATGATTGGAATGTGGAGCGACGAAGTCTGGAGACAACGCCAGACGGGGGATGTTATGGCATCTTCTTATATTTATTTATCCAGATATTATTTGAATCTAACATTGTCTTATAGATAAATGGTTTGAATTCAAAATCTTTTGATTGCATCAAATAGGTTATCTTTTTTTGATTATAATCTTGTCTTTTTTCAAGTTTTGTGAACTTAGGGACAGGAGGTATCATCTTCCAGTTAAGGATTCTGTTTCCATCTATCACTCCTGTGAAATTGCACAAATACCAAATATTGAAACCATCTCCATTGCCCTCAAAAACCATATATATGCTTGCTTCAATTTTTTTATTGTTAACACTGAATATCCCACAAGGTAAGTTAGTGAACTTATTTTTTTTATCAATATAACTTTTTCGTTTCTCATTATTTGAAAAATAAATATCTCCAATATAATCAACAATTCCATTACCGTAAAACATGATTGGGTCTATGAAACTATCGTCTTTTCGATGTATGGTGTCGCTTACCAAGGAAGAGGAATCAATGCTAATTAAAGTATATAATCCATTATACTTCAATTCACGATTATTATCAGGCAAAACATTTATTATTTGATTGAATTTCTCATTAGGTTCTTGCCTATAAGACAGCAAATGGCATGAATTCAAAGAGATTGTGATTAGTATGGTACATATTTGCTTCATATCGATCCTTGTTTTAATAAAATAAATAATTGCTATTAAAACCTCCATAATAACCAAAGGAACGAGATTGAAGTCCGTGATCATAGAAGTATGGTGTAGTAATTGCTACATTTTTATGTATCCAATTCTGAATAGAATGTAAGCGCTTTTCGGAATTATTTCCGGCAAAATAAGACTGCCCCTTATAAATTACACCTCCATACATTGTCCCACCTCTTAAATATGTCATCTTTTCATCTTCAGGATTCCATGTCCCGACCATACCTTCCCCAGATGGATCCGGGTTTGGGTTCCCCTCTTGTAAAGTCCCTCCTTCACCATCACCTGTAATCATGCTTCCTCCAAATGCAAGTGTTAAATCACCGGACACCTTGTAAGTCGCAAGCGCGCCTCCTGTTCTATACCTATCCTCCCTATCGCCAATTCCCCAATCCTCATCAAATCTAAAAGCAAAGTCTCCGATTTGTGCTGTAACAGCTCCAACACCTTGTCCGGTATTACCCCCAAACGAATTGTATGAATATCCTAATCCATAATTTGCATGTCCATCATTATAGCCAACAAAACCACCACCATTCCAAAAACTACTTGATCCTGCCGATTCACCTAATGAACTCATTCCGGAATTATATCCAGCACCAATACAAGCTGAGTAAGCCAAATCCCCAACCTGCCCTGAAGCATTCAAATTGGCTCCAAAATTAAATCCATGAGACCCAAAGCCAACCATTGGGCTTAGGCTTAAATTAAAGGAAGATGATTGATAGATAGGAATACTTGGTAAGAATCTATTTAATTGACCTACTCCAGCAGATAAAAATACGCCTCCAACAGTAGTTATCCCAGCGCCTCCAATTAAACCTCCAATTGCACCAGAAGCTGCGGAAACTGCAATTTCGCCTATATTCATTTTAAAATCATTAGCTATTAAGTCTGCTGTAACGTTAACAGCTGCGTAAACTATTGGTACAAACCAAACGATTTCGCCTGTCGGGTCAGTATAAATATGAGGATTATTGAGGCAATAACTATACCTATTAAAACTCTGCGAGAAATCGGGTGATTGAACATAGTTGTCGGGCGAGAGCATACGACTAACAGTGGGGTCGTACACTCGGCCATTCATGTTTATTAAGCCAAAAGAGTAAAGATGTTCGTGTCCTGTAAAACCACGATCGTAGATTGGTGCGAGTGGTGTTTCCTTAAACACTCTCCATGTTTCAGGGTCGCGGCGTGTGCCCCAGCTATCAAAGCTGAGTTCTTGTAACAGATTTCGTTTGGTATCGGTTATGGTATTCCACGAGCCTAAATGGTCTTTGTGGATGTAAAAAATTTTATTGATGCCTTGCTGCTTCTCAACCAAGGCGAAAACGCCCTGTGGTCCTGATAAGTAAGTGAGTAGCCTTGTTGTGCCATTTGTATCGATATATTCACAAGCACCTGCCCAACGCTTGGTTATTGTTGTGTTTTCATCTGTAAACTCTTGCATGATGCGCTGGCGGTGGTTGCCATAACTGACATTCAAAAGCTTATTTCCTTCTTTTATTACCTTTAACTTATCGAAGGTATTGTATTCAATATTTTGAATATCAACCGGAAAAACATCCTTTGTTGTAAGGGCTGAGGTTAATGCATGAGGTCCATTGGGTTTACCATCATACGTTTCGCCATACTTGGCATTGTCAAAAATAACATTGCCATCGACTTTTTTAAGTGCGATATTGCCCAAATTGTCGTATGCATGCATGCCTGACGGCTCATTGTTTAACGAGATTGTTTCCAAACGGTTGAGGGCATCGTAGGTAAATGATTCAGTAAGTTTCTGGTTTTGAGGTCTATTGATCCATTTGGTGCGGCTGCTAAGGTTGCCTATATGATCCCAATCGTATTCTAAATCCTGAACTATTTGTGCTTGGTATTTTGTACTGATAGCTGTTAGGCGTTTTGTTTGCGGATCGTAGGTTTGTTCGGTTTGCAGTTCATTACCGACTGTAAAAAGTTCTAACTGCCCAAGGTGGTTCACCCTGTTTGTTTTCCAAAGCAATTGTTCGTCAGTGGTCGAGCGAATGGTGTATAATTCGCCTTGCGCATTGTAATAGTTAATAGTACCAACACCGGAGGGATGGATGGTTTTTTTGAGACGGCTCAAGGCATCGTAGGTAAAGGCAGTGGTATAATTTTCGCCGTTTATCGATTCTGTTTGTGATGTGGTGCGCAAAAGGTTATCGTAGGTAAAAGAGGTGGTATGCCCGTTTAGGGTAATAAATTTAAGGGTTCCTTTTGTGCCGGGTGTAGTATTATACGACCATATTGTGATTCCTTCGGGGTCGGTTTGCTCAATCATTCTTCCAAAACCATCGTAAACCATGGTGGTTTTATCGTTGCGTGGCGAAACTTGTTGTACCAACTGGTCGTAGGCATCGTAGGTATATTGCACCGTTCCGTAATCAGGATCGGTGAGTAAGGTTTGTTGCCCGCGTTTGTTGTATTCCATGCTTACCATTGTGCTTGGGCTGTCCTCGATACAGGTGTTTTTAAGTTTCCCATCGCTAAAGTATGTATAAAATACTTTCACGCCATTGGCATCAACACTTTCTTTGAGCCAACCCACTACATTGGTTATTTTTTCGGTTGTTTGGTTAAGGGTATTGGTCGTTTTAATGCTGTTTCCGTTATATTCATAGCTAATGGTAGTATTGTCGGGCATTGTAACAATAATTGGTCTGTTTATTTCGTCATATTCATACTGTGTGTATTGCATTTGTTGATTATCAGCTAAATAAGGAACAGATTCTTTCAGCAGAAGACCTTTGGCATTGTAAATTTCATCGGTATATATTTTATTTCCATGATAATCGTGGCTTACGGCACGCATTACTCTGCCAAAACGATCATAAAACACCAGCGTTTCGGGCAAGCCTGATGCCTGACTCCATTGGTAGTACAAACTGCTTGGCGTTTTATCGGGATGGTCACCAGCCCAGTACGTTTGGGTTTTCTGGAGTGTATTATCAGGATGTTTTACTTGTGTAGGCTTGCCAAAAACATCGTGTTGGTACAAGGTTGTAAGATCGTTTGCATCAATTTCATGATTAAGCAGACCAGTTTCTGCTTCATAAAACGATGACTTAATGTAAGAAACACCGTCCAATTTTTTTATTGTTTTGCTAACAAAGCGATGCTGATAAGCAACATCGTATTCAAATTCGGTTAATCGCGGTTCAACACCGGGTGCCGAAAGTCTGGATGATTTTACATTTCCATAAACACTGTAATCAAATTCGAGTATGTTTTGGAATTGTTCATCGTCGTTGGGCAGCATCGTTTCTGAAATCACCAATGAAGTATTGGGACGATACATATATGTTTTCTTTTGTTTATTTGTAGTTGCATCCTCGTTGCTCATGATGGTTGTTTCGTGTTCATTAACCAAGCCAAAAAGCCATTTATTGGGGTTTGGCGGATAGTAAGTTAAGGATTGCTCGGTACGAAAACTATACTCACCCGAAGGAAAATCAAAGGAATAATTTTGATTATCAACATAAGTACCTGTAGATGTTACGTTTCCTTGCTCAATGTCGGTTGGTGAGTAATATTGAGTGCTAAGTTGTGTTGATAAAAGTACTGATCCTTGCGATTCAATTGAATAGGTTTTGGTAAGTGTTCGAGGAGTATAATAGAAGAATCGTTTATTGGTAAAATCTTGAATGACAGGTGGTTCAGACCAAGTTTCATTGATCAGTTTCAATCCAATACCTTCTTTTTTAACATAAGTTTTATTATTAATTTGCCAACTAAAATAATATGTTGGATCTAACTCAAAAGTACTAACGGCTTGTGACTTCAAAATTGTATTCTGATAATTAGACGTTGTTAATTGTTGAAAACCGAGAAAGCCTTTTCCTTTTTTATGAATTTTTGCACCTTTGTATTCATATTTATTTGTTATGAAACCACCAATACCATCTTCTGAAACCACCGATTCAACAACATATAAGGCTGGTTGAATATCTATCACGTCAGTATGATTCGGTCCAGTGCCTTTGGTGTATATTTCAGAATTTGTAAGCGGTGAAAAACTTTGTTCGGTTATCTGTCCCAAACCATTTTTGAAAGATTTAATTAAATTATATTTATTGTCACAATCGAATAGTTCAACAAAATCACCATTATATATCACCCCTTGTACATATAAATCGTCATGACCATCTCCATTAAAATCAAATGATGGATGGACATGTTCGTATTGCACTACACCTCCTGAAGCCAGACCCCCAATCATACTTATAAAACCTGAGGAGGTTTCCGAAAATGTATTTCCATTTGAATAGTAAATGATGTACTCTGCGGTTGTAGTATTTTGAATTTTATGCAGTTGCATAATGTCAGTTTTTCCATCACCATTATAATCAGCAAGATTTAGAGAATAATACCAAGCATCAACTTGTTCATAAAGATTAAAGTTTGCAAGTAGCGGAGCTGACATTGTACTGAAACCAGTTTGGCCATTAAAACAAGCAACTTCCCAGGTAGGGTTTTCTGAGCCATAAGTATAAGTCAATAGGTCAGTAATGCCATCTCCATTAAAATCACCCGGATATAACTGATGCCAAGTTGATGGATAGCCATTTGATTCGGTGCCGTGAATAATTTCAAGTTGATTTGTTGGAATATTAACACTATAAATAAAGCAATTGCTGGTATGCGGATTTCCACCATATTCAGCAGTCCTAAGGATGTCACTCCGTCCATCTCCATTAAAATCACTAACAACTATTACACTTTTATTGAAGTCTGTATTACCGAAGGTCATTTTTGCTGAAAAAACAAGAACATTTGAAGGAGAGGTTTCGTTTAATTTCCATATATAAACATCTGGTTCATCATTATTTGGATCATTATCGTAATTCACAGTTTTATCTTTGTAAACGGCTAATAACTCAGTAATTCCATCACCATCAAAATCACCTGTTCTAAACTCTGGATTATTTATAAATAAACCAGAAATATCATTTATATAATAATATTCAAACCCACCTCCTGTAGATAGCATAAGCCCATCAATATAAAATCTATCGGGGGTATTATTTAAATATCCAATTACTATAAAATCCTCTAACCCGTCTCCGTTGTAATCTCCAATAAGCAGATTGCGATACCATTCCAGGGGGCCAACCTCAAATTCAACAATTGGCAAAAATGTATTATTCTCTGACCGAAGTCTAAAAAACCAATTTAAAGCTTTTTTCATTCCAGGCAAATTAGGTCCAGGCTGCCAAAGCTCCCATTCAATTTTAATAATATCTGTTAAACCATCACCATTAATGTCTAAAAAAAATTGGTCATATTGCGTTCCTGAAGATTCAGTTGGAGTCAACAATTCATTATTTGTATGTCCATTATCACTCGCCCACTCGGCAACAATAGGATTAAAATGTTGTCCTTCTGTATCCCCATCATAAAGCCATACCTTTTGCAGTCTTGAATACATACCTTGTTCATAATCAAGTTTATAGGTATTGAGTAGTTGGCCCTGATACTTTATTCTAATTCCTGTTAAAAGGTCGGTTCCAACGATACTGCTACCAGCAATAAATTGACGAATGATATCATTTCTAAAGTTTTGATAATCAAATTGTATTTCGTAGAAATGTTGTTGGTTAGTGATTCTATTTGCACCGTATTGAATTTTGTCAATGATCCCAAGTCCTCCGGTCTCTCTATAAATAAATGTGATATAATTACCCATTTGATCTTCTAAGGAAGTTAAATGCCAGGTTAATATGGCATCTCTGCCTGATGCCTCAATTCGACTACTTGGTTCGGTACCATAATAAAACGTCTGTCCACTTTTCGTTTCAACTTTAAAAGATAAAGGGCCATCACCTGCCGTACCATCAGCTTTTATCCTTGAAAAAGATTCAATTTCGGTTCTGAATTCTGTATTTTGCGTGTTTACCGGAATCAATCGTTGGCCATCCAACATATACTGGTCATTCCCGTCAAAATCAACACCATCAATGTATTCGTTATGATAGATTGTTGTGCCGGTTCGTGTGATCGACGATAAGCCGGTTAGCGACCAACCTAATCCAAGCAAACCATTACCTCCCTGACTGTTGTAAACAAGTCCGAGTTGAGGAGTCATACCATTCACTCCTGACGGTAATTCGATAGGAATACTATAAATAGCAGCACCTGAAGGTGAAACCATTAAGTTACCGGGGAGGGTACCAACCAAGCCGCCCTCATTATTACCGGGAGGACCACCAATAAGGTCTCCATCATCCGGTGGAAAAACCATATATGGGTCAATCCTTCCGATGAAATAATCAGATGAATTAAGTGGAGTGTATTGAAAGCCAGGGAGTAGCGTTATTTCCTCGGAGGCAATATATTCATACTCGCCACCTGTGAATGGCTGTGTTAGATTAAAAAATTGACCGCTTTGTTGTTGGGCGAATAAACCCATAAACCAAAAAGTAACTATCAGAAATATACTTGTTTTTTTCATTTTGTACTTTATTGTAATTTAACAAACCTAATGTTTTACAATCTTAAAAATGGCACTACCCTTATCGTTGTTTAGCTGTAAAAAATAGATTCCGGGTTTAAACGACTCGAGGTGCAAGCTGGTTTTATTATCAATAACCGGTCCTTTTGCAAGTGTTTTACCTTCAGTATCAGCCAATAGATAATTTACAGGATGCTCGTTATCTATCTTCATATCAATAGTCAGGCTGCCTAAAGTTGGATTTGGATACACCAAGGTTTGGCTAAACTCCTCACTTTTGGGCATCGCTAATTCTGAAGGGATTGAATCTGTTTCTTTCAGTCGAGATATTTCAATCCAACGCATAAATCTGTTTCCGGCATCATCATAATCAAACTTTACATTGTAAGTTTCTTGCGCAAGCAGGGGCTGAACAGCCGAAAGAGAACACAAAAACACAAGAATAAAAAATAGCTTTTTCATAACAAATGAATTGATAATGAATACTTTAATAAAAACAGAATTGATTATTCAGCCAGTTTTAGTTGCTTTTTCATGGCATCAATCTCTTTTTGTTGGCTGATGATATATAGCGTAAGTTCTTCTATTTTTCGAAGCAACAAATCATCCATTTCCCCAACTCCATATCCATCTTTTCTGAACTTGTCTGCGGAGGGGACTTCCGGCAGATGTTTGTGATTATTGATATATTGCTCAACATCAGTGAGTGGCATTAAGGCATAGTCTTTTTCAAAAACGAAATCAGAAGCGGGTACGCTGAGTACAATTTTAACTTCCTGAGCGATAATTTTTCCGGCAACACTTAATTTATAGGCTGAGGTATTCGTTGTTCCAATTCCCACATTCCCGGTATTAGAAACAAAGATTCCGCTTCCATCACTGTTGTACAGTTTCAATCCATTGGCATCAGGAGCTTTTACAGTTGAGGTGATAAGATTAAAGCCAGCCGTTTGTTTGATGTTGCCACTTACTTCGAGTTTTTCAACCGGAGCATTGTTACCCACACCTACACTCCCTGTGTTCGAAACAAAGATGCCGGTGCCCGTATTGTTATATAGTTTCAGGCCATTGGCATCAGGTGCTTTCACAGTTGAGGTAATCAGGTTAAAACCAGTTGTTTGTTTGATGTTGCCATTCACTTCCAGTTTTTCAACAGGATCAGCAGTTGTCCCAACACCCATATTTCCATTTAGAAAAACAAAGTTTTTTCCTATTTGTGTAGCAAACGTAAGGTTGTCGTTTGCTTTTGCTTTGATGCTATGTTCTGCTGTAAAATTGATGATTCCATATTTGCCGGTTCCCGTTGCATCAAGTTTGAGTGAAGCGTCTTCGTTATCATCTGCCTTAATGTGTAGTTTTGCTGTTGGTTGGGTAATATTGCCAATACCCACTAATCCGGTACGGTCAAAATTGGCATTTGAAGGCGATTCACTAACAAAAATGGTTGGGTTTATACTATTAAAACCAATCATCAAACTACGTGGCCTGGGGTTTATCAAGTATTTACCTGTGGAATAGTCTGCCCCAGACCCAATTACTATTGCCCTATCAAATGTGGCCTTCACCATACTACCAATACTTACAGCGGCTGTTTGAGTTGCAAAAGAATAAAAACCAATAGCAGTAGTGTATTGATATGTTGCTTGGGTACCAAAGCCGGAAGCAAAAGAAGAATGACCGGAAGCAATAGTATTCGTACCAATAGCACTTGCATTTGTACCTGATGAAGATGAACCGGAGCATTGTACACATTGGCTGTATATATGGCCAAATGCAATGCTAAATAAAATTGTAAAAATTGTGTTTTTCATATCGTTTGTTTTAATTGTTATTTATTCCTGTTTTATCCAGGTTCCTGAAATGATTTTTTTTCCTTGTTGTTCTACAATATATGGGTAACTACCTGCCGGCACTTGTTCCATGCTAATGGATGTGACCAATCCTTGCAAAGTTTTGTTTATAAATTGCTTACCTGTAACATCGAAAACAAGTAATTGACAGTTTTTTAGTGCTGTACGCACAAACATTTGGTTTCCGCCCGGGTTTGGATAAACAATGGCATCGCTAATGGGGATGCTTTTGTTGTCGTTTGTTCCGGTGATTGAACCATTCGCATCGAGTTTGATAATCATCGCATCGCGCTGGAAATAAGTGATGCCGATATCATGAACAGTAGCAGTAATGAGTACACCTCCATCTGGGCTGGCAGTAATATTCATACATACATAATTAGCATCACCACCCAGATACTTCTCGTATTCAACACCCAAAGTATCATTCAGTTTGGCAATATAAATCCAACTCGGTTCATGCCCAACAAGATATTGTAAATTATGAGTGCCCCCGAGGTAGATGATGGAAGGATCAACATAATCGATGCCATAAATCTCTGCTGCTCTCGAAATAGTATCGGGATCAGTGCGATGAACTTGATGTATAATATTATGATCTGAGTCTAAAATATATGCCGAAATTTGATCTTCAAATTTATTTTCTGCTAAATTTATCCAATGGGAGCTTCCACCAGCTAACATTCTGTTTTCAGTATATGGCATATTACGGTATGGTCCCCTAAAGCAATCTGGATAAAACCAATGTCTGGTAAATTCGAGTGTTTCCTCATCGATCTCAATAGCTGAACTGATGCTGTCACCACCGTTATAATAAGCCCATTCGGTATTTGCCAGTACTCTAGTAGAATCGGAATTGTATGTAAACCCAAACAGATCGCCTGATTCGGGTGAAACGGTTTTTTTATAAGACAGGCTGTCGCCAAGTGGAGATATTTTAAGTAGATGTAACTTATTATTATTTGAACAGGCATAAAGGAAATCCCCGTCCATTAATTCTATTCCAAAATAACGGTATCCCCAATAAAATTCATTTAGGTTAATTATCTTCTCCCATAAAATATTCATCTCATCGTCAATGCGTGTGAAAATGGTGAATTTCATTTGAGAACTATCTCCTAATCTGAACCCTAATCCCTGAAGCATAAAACCATCAACCCCACTCATTGTGCGGGTAATACAATGGTATTGTAATGAAGTATCCTGCTTGGATAAGTTTAGACTTGTTGTATCTCCAAGTGGGGATATTTTATAAACGTAGGTATGGTGCACGTAGATACTATCTGTAGGCGGAGCGATATTTATGATTCCAACAAAGTCACCGTTTTCATCCAATACAAACATCGAGGGCTCTTCGTCACCTCCAAAGTCTAACCGCATTGAGAATCCGGGATGTTGGGCATAAAGACTGCTGAATAAGACAATAAAAATTGCAGAAAGAAAAAATTTAAAACTTTTGGAATGGCGATTATTATTTTGCATCAAGTATCGATTAATAAGTGAGTATGTCATCAATATATCCATTACACTCCAAAAAACGGTAGCCGACAAATATGGTATAATCGTGTTGTATATGATAAACAGGACTATAATATGGTCGCCCTATAATCCAGCATTGGTAAAACTTTTTACCTGAAGTTGTTTGGTAATTTAAGGCATAATTTATATAATGACCTTCATAAAAGTTCATCTCGTATTGCGAGAGGCATTTCTCAGTATCGGTTATTACCAAACCATTCTCCTCTATGGCGTAAAATATCTTATAGTCAAGATAATTGTCGAAGGTGGAACCCAGTGTATCTTGGGTAGGGATAATATAGGTGTGTACAACTCCGGTAAAATACCACCGGCAACCTGATGGAGGTATTGGGAGCATAGCAGCAGTTACCCTTGCTTTTAATTGTGTTGCAGCATCTTCAGGTTTATAGTTTTCGGTACATGTCCCGTAATATTCGCCATACCACCAATCATCATTGTGCAACACTACATTTTGGGCGTTCCCGACCAATGCCCCCACGCAGATAATGGCATCTCCATTTGTTGAAGTACCCGTTTGTTCCAAATCGACCAATAGTAATTTTTTATTGGTGTAATTTGTTCTTATCATCATCGCTTGAATGCTATCAATTATCTCATTATAATACAATTGCGACAACTTAATATCCTGTATTTTAGATAACTCATCTAATGGCATGATTACCTCAGTAGTTTTAAGTTCAGTTTTGTTACATTCAATATTTGCATCGCAAAAATTGAAATTCAATAAGTTTTCAAGCTCAGTTAATGCGACTGGTGCTAAATAGCTTTCACCAGAAGATTTAAGGTTTGGATTATTATGATAAAATGCTAACTTTCCCTCAAAACCAAGGATGTGGGTGGTTGGAGTTACTTCCTGTTCAACAATTAGTTGGTTTTGATTGCTTGTTGAAGTTTCTTGCTTTTTACAGGAATTGAGTGAAAAGGCTGTTAAAAAAAATCCAATGCCAAGCATTGAAAAGTACATTTTTTTTGTTTTCATAAGATTTGTTTTTTTGAGTTTATAATTAAAATAATTATCCAAAATATGCCAATCCTGCTATTTTCAAATAATTTGCCTATTGGTTAAACATCTAAATAAAAAGTACTTAATATTTTGATTGGCACACATATATTCTTAAAGATTAAAAGTTAATATCACAATTTCCATCTTAAAAAACGTAGGTATTGGTTGCTATCGTTTTTAGATTTTCGATCTTTATTCCAGATCATGGTAATCAATAAAACTTTTTTCTTTAATCAGAATCCGGGGTGAATTCTTGAGTAAAGATACATTGCAAACAAAAAAAATACAACAAGAAAATTTCAAAACCTAATAATTTATAATGATTCTTAATAAAACACCCTGCTCTTTTTTGACGAACCTAATGAATCGTTTATACCAAATGAAAGATTGATAATGTTAGACGTCGCTCAATACAACTAAAAATTTGCATCAAATATCTCAATTTGCAAAAAAACTTTTTTACCAATCTATTCAAACCTATCCTCATTTCGTTAACTTTGAATAAATTTACAAAGTGGTTTTACATTTTATCAATCATGAGATTAAATGATTCATTCACTTACAAACTCTGAATACTATGAAAAAAACCTTACACGTACTGCTTTTGTTGGCTTTGTTTCCACTTTTATTGGAGAGTCAAACCAGTAAAATAGATCAGACAAAAAAAGGATGGAATTTTGGCGCGTTACCAGCTGTTTCGTACAGCACCGACCTTGGTTTTCAGTATGGTGCATTGGTAAATTTATTTCATTATGGCGATGGAAGCCGGTATCCTAAGTATGATCATTCTTTGTATCTGGAGGCATCACGTTATACAAAAGGAAGCGGCTTGCTGCGATTTTCGTACGACAGCGACCGGCTTATCAAAGACATTAAAACGAGCTTCGATTTGAGTTATATGCCTGAGCAAGCGATTGATTTTTTTGGATTTAATGGTTATGATGCGGTTTACAACAAAGCTTGGGAAGATGATACCGATCCTGCCTACAAAAGCCGAATGTTTTATAGACATGAACGCAAAATGTGGCGCGTAATTACCAATTTCAATGGTAATTTATATAAGCAGAAACTCCGTTGGTCGGCCGGACTCGACTTTTATTCTATTAAAATGGCTTCGGTTGACGTTGAACGATTAAACAAAGGAAAAGATGATAGTAAAATTTTACCTTCTATTGATAGCGTTCCCGGCTTGTTCGAAAAATACCAGCAATGGGGAATTTTCCCACAAAACGAGCTGAAAGGCGGCACATTTACTGCTATAAAAGCCGGATTGGTTTACGATACACGCGATTTTCAACCAAATCCGATGCGCGGAATCTGGACTGATGTGATCCTATACGCCGCACCGAAAGCACTTTCGACAATGGATAAGGGATTTTTGCAGCTGAGCATTACGCATCGGCAATATTTTACCCTTGTCAAAGAGAAACTTTCCTTTGTTTATCGCCTGTCTTATCAACAAATTATTGCCGGACATATTCCGTATTATGCTTTGCCACTGATGATTACGACCCAAATGAAAGGGGCTTATTCTGAAGGACTTGGCGGTCAGCGTTCGTTGCGGGGCGTGATGCGTAACAGGGTTGTGGGCGAAGGAATCGTTTATGGAAATTTTGAATTGAGATGGAAGTTTTATAAAACAAGAATTGGAAAACAAAATGTTTATTTGGCCTTAAATGGCTTTACCGATGCCGGACAAGTGGTTGACAAAGTACCTGTGGATTTCAGTACTTTGAACCTCGATCCGGTGGACAATATCAATGATTATTTTGCTCCGGATGCCGAAAAACTACATTGGAGTAGCGGTTGTGGCTTGAAAGTGGTGATGAACGAAAACTTCATTATTTCAGGCGATGTTGGCCATGCCTGGAACAAACAAGATGGCGAAAACGGGATTTATATCGGGCTGAATTATTTGTTTTAGAACATCCCGAAACCAATAATAAAGCCAATGTTTACGCAGAAAAACAATGGCTTTATTATTGAATTGATGAGAATTTATTCTAATTTAAATTTAATGGGCAAAGTCATTTCCACGTCAACTTTTTGTCCCTGATTTTCACCAGGTTGCCAATCGGGCATGGATGAAACAACACGAAATGCTTCGGCATCGAGAAGGTCATTTACAGCTCGCCGAACTCTGACATGATCAATTTTACCGCTTTTTGTAACCACAAACGATACGAAAACCTGACCTTCAATTCCGGCTGTTTTGGCTTTTTCGGGGTACTTTACATTATCAATCATAAATTTCATAAGGGCATCAAATCCACCCGGATACTCGGGCATTTTTTCGGCTGTTGTAAATGTTGTATCCTGTGTTGATACGTTGGTTTCGTTTTTCGAATGGGTACTTGCATTGTTGCACGAGAAAACAAAGAACAAAATAGCAACAAGTGGAATCAAGGGAAGTGCTTTTAACAAAGAAAGGCTACGTGAACGGGTTTTTTTCATCATTTTGAGTCGTTTTAAGATGAGTGATTTATTTAAATTATTGGCCAAATCTGGCTGTAGGCCAATGGCAGTGCGGATGAGTAATTGAAAATATCCAATGTTATCCTGCGATTGTACCGACACTCCGGAATCGGCAAGATATTCGTGCGTTTCCTTTAATGCCGATTTCAAAAGCCAGCTAAACGGATTAAACCAGGTGAAAACACAAAGTATTTCGGCTATTAAAACATCTATACTATGAAACTGCCTGACGTGAATCCCTTCGTGTAATAAAATTTTATCGAGTTGAGGAACATCAATCACCTTTTCTGAAACAAAGACGGTTTTGAAAAAAGAAAATGGTGCAATATTTTCGGCGCAATGCGCAATTATCAGACCATTTTTCGTTTCAATTTCACAATTATTCCGCATGATGACAAGTGCCAGAACACGATAAAGAAGTCTGGTGAACAGCAAGCCGACAACAACTAAATAGATAAAAACGACAAATTGAAAGTTCGTCAGGTTATTTACGGCAACCATTCTGGTTGCCGAGCTTATCTGAACTGTTTGTAAAACACCGAAAAAGCCTGAATCACTGACGGTTGGGTAAATGGTAAAGTTAATCAAAGGAATGATTAAAGAGAGCAGCACAGAAGCTAATAAATAGAATCTGTTGAAATGGAAAAATGTCTCTTTTTTAAGTGCTAGTGCATATAATCCGTAAAGTGCTATCAGACAAACGGATACTTCTATCGGGTAGTTAATGATTGTTTCCATTGATTTGCTTTTTTTGAATTTCCTGATCTAAAAACACTTTCATTTCCTCTAACTCGTTCACCGAAACGTTGTCGTTGGCGGCAAAAAACGAAACCAGACTTTTGTATGAATTGCCAAAATATTTGTTCACGAAGTTACCGAGGTACGCATCGGAATATTCACTTTTGGTTATTAAAGGGTAGTATTCATAAGTGTTTCCGTAGCTTTTATACGAAACAAAACCTTTTTTCTCCAAAATCCTGATGATGGTCGAAACGGTATTGTATGCCGGTTTCGGATCGTTGAAAAGTTCTACAATATCTTTCACAAAGGCGTTTTTCAACTTCCAGAGAATCTGCATCACCTGATCCTCGGCTTTTGTTAATTCTTTTATCGGTTCGCTCATAACGTAAACTTGTATTGATGGAACAAATATACAACTAAATTATTAGTTAGTCAACTATTATCTTAGTTTATTTTAAATTATTTTTTTAATATATTGATAATCAACACATAAAAAACAGTAAAGTTAGGTCAATAAATTGATTTCGCCATTTTTTTACTTCAACCCAACGAAAGCAGAAGAAATATTAAGCAACTCGAAATCATAAAAAAGAAGTAATTTTGTTGTGAATCGAAATTTTTCATCAACACAGATTCAATATGAAAAAGACAGTAAATTGGATCGCGTGGATCATCTTTTGGGGAATGTTTATTCCGGTAAATGCATTTTGTCAAACACAAGATACCATTTCAAACTGGGATGGAACAACGCCCGCTTGGACCGTTTCAACAGGCGGATCACAAACAATCACAAATCCGCATCAGGAAGGCATTAATTTGTCGGAACATTGTTTCGATGTTGTTAGTTCGAACAGTTTGTATGACATGATGTATATGGACTTACCCGAAGCGGTGAATTTCGATTTGACACCACGATTCAGCCTTAAAATTTACGCACCTTCAGGTGGAGGCAATATCCTGCTGAAATTTGAAAACAGCAACAATTCAGCTTCTCAGCAATTATTGATGACGCCGGTATCCGGACAATGGACCAATCTTATTTTCGACTTTACGGGCAAGGAATATGACAATTTAACCCGCATGAAGATCTATTTCGATTATCTCGGCATTGCCATCGGAAATCACTGGCTTATTGATGACGTAACGCGCCAAATGTCGCAAGCAACTGATTTACAGTCGAATCTTCCATTGGTTGTAATCAATACATTTGGTTTGGAAATACCTGATAATCCAAAAATTACGGTGCATGTAGGTATTATAGACAATGGACCCGGAAATATCAATCACATCAGTGATCCCTTTAACAATTACAACGGTTGGGTTGGTATTGAAATACGTGGTCAATCGACGCAATTATATCCGAAAAAGGCTTATGATTTTGAAACGCGCGATGAACTTGGCGATAATTTAAACGTTTCATTGCTTGGCTTGCCAGAGGACAACGACTGGATTTTATATGCGCCCTATGCCGACAAATCGATGCTTCGAAACACGGTTTCGTTTGATTTAGGTCGTAAAATGAACAGATATTGCTCACGCACAGTGTATTGTGAACTCGTGATCAATGGCGATTATAAAGGTGTTTATGTGTTGATGGAAAAAATAAAGAAAAGTGTCGATCGGGTTGATATTGCCACACTGAAACCTGATGAGGTTACAGGAAATGATCTCACTGGTGGTTACATTATCAAAGTTGATAAGATTGATCCCGATTTTGTATATGATATTAGCGGATGGAAGTCGAATCCTTCACCGGCATACCCCAATGCCATGGATATCACATTTCAATATTTTTATCCGGATGTTGAGGTTATCAGAAATCAGCAAAAAACCTACATCAAGGAATATATCACAACAGCAGAAAACACGCTCTGCAGTTCGGGTTTCACCGATCCTGACGCTGGATATAATAGCTATTTTGATGTTCCGTCATTTGTCGATTTTATGTTGATGAGCGAGATTGCCAAGGAAGTGGATAAATACCGTTACAGCACGTATTTTTATAAAAAGAAGGACAGCGATGGCGGTAAACTCTTTGCCGGTCCGGTTTGGGATTTCAATTTTGGCTATGGGAATGTTGATTATTGGGAACCGGGCATTGATTATACCGGATGGCTGTATCAGATGGTGGAAAAGGTTGATTGGAGCATCATGTTTTGGTGGAAACGGCTGATGGAAGATCCATATTTCAGGGATTTGGCTAAAACGCGATGGGTAGATTTGCGTCAGCATGAATTTAGCAACACCAATGTTCATGCGGTGATCGATTCAATGGCGGGTTATATTGATGAAGCAAAAGAAAGAAATTTTACACGCTGGCCAATTCTCGGGCAATATGTATGGCCAAATTACGACTGGGAAAACAACACCTACGCTGATGAAGTTGATTATTTCGAAAACTTTCTTTTCAGTAGAATAAGTTGGATGGATTACAATTTAAACGGAAATGTACTTCAACCCTGGCTGAGCGCTTCGGCTGCCTCCAATAAAATCAATCTTCATCTAAACCGCGATTATTTCAGCCGCATAGTATTAAAAAAAGAAGATTTTCGTTTGAATGATGCACCTGAAGGCCTTGTCATTCAGGGTGTTGAATTCCTGAATGCTTCAGAATGTGTTTTGACTTTTTCAATCGATGTAGCCGAATTCCATGATCTTTCTGTAACCTTATTCGAAGATGCAATAAACACTTTTCAGGATTTAACAAGTAACAAACTTGGTTGGTTAGGAATTGATAATTCAACAGCACAAATACTTGATATTAAAGTGTTTGAATCGTTTAATCAGATTCATATTCAATGCGATCACCCCGAATTGTTGCCTGATCAGGTACAAATTTTAAATACAATTGGTCAGACCATGGGCAAATTTTCCATTGAGAAATCAACAGAAAACACAATTATGCATCAATTGAAACCGGGCATTTATTTGGTTATGATCAACACGGAGGCTGGTTCGCAAATACGCCGTTTGGTTGTCAAGTAAAATATATTTATTGGTTAGCCGGCTGGGTTGCCGGAAAATCAAAAAATCAGCTCATTCATCAGTTTTTTGCACCATTTATTTTGAAAATTTCTTCAATTATAAATCTTGATTTTATGCAGAAAAATAGATCTACGTTAATATTCATTCTTCTCACATCATTATTTTTCATTGCGTTTTTTGTAATTGAGAATGTCAATAAGCGGTTCTGGCTTCACGATTTTGAAGTATATTATACGGCATGCAATGCCTTTTTGCATGGCAACCAAATTTATAACACACCCTTTGGGTTAGATGCCGGCTATTATAAATACTCACCTTTTGCCTTATTTTTATTTGTTCCTGTCAGCATTTTGCCATTCGCGGTTGCTAAAATTGTCCATTTTGCTGCCCTTTGCTGCTTTATTATTTTTACGACAATACAGATTTCAAAATTTATACAAACGTATTTTTATCCAGCGTTAAGTGAAAAGAAGCGTACAATTACCCAATACCTTTTAATACTGATTTGTCTTCTGCAATTTTATGTTGAACTGCACCTGGGGAATCTGAATATCATTTTGTTACTGATCATGGTTCTTACGCTCATTTCAATTTTAAAGGAAAAATATCTCGTTTCTGGCTTTTTGTTGGCTCTTGGAGTTTTGTTGAAACTACATTTTTTACTGTTATTACCGGTTTTATTCCTCAGAAAAAAATACCTCACACTCTTTTATTTTACACTGACTGTCATCGCAGGTTTCATTTTTCCGGCCATTTTTGTCGGGTTCTCAAAAAATATTGAAATGCATCAAGATTGGGTTACAAGCATGCTTGCACATAACCGAGCGCTTACCAACGGATTAGACACTTTGTATTCAATGGTTTACAGGAGTTTATCGATGTTTGTAAGTTTTAAACCGGGAGCTCTTTTTTCTGCAGTGATCTTTTTTATTGTTTATGCATGCTGTTGCCTGCTGGTGTTGAAGAATATCATTTCGGAAAAGAAAGAAAAGACAACCTTAGACGCGACAAACAATTTTGTCTTTGAATATTTCTTTCTGCTTGCGCTGATCCCAAACCTGACCGTAACTGATTTTGAACACTTTATGTTTTCACTTCCATTGATAGCATTCATTGTGATGTATCTGTTAAATAATAGCAAGCAATATTGGGTACTTGGCATTTCCATTATTTCATTTTTGCTTTATGGTGGAAATTTAAGAGATATCATAGGTGCCCACGCATCATCCTGGATGACACTTCATGGCATATTGGGCATTGGCAATTTAATGATTGTCGGCATCAGTTTCCTGATATTCTATTTTCTGAGGCAGAGAAATACTGTTGCTTAACAAACCATTTAGATGAAGTCAAATTATCACCTAAATAATAGTAGAAATCACACAATATCAGCGGTGAATTAGCGAATCAAAACCGCACTTTTATGTTGGTTTTCATCAACCAATTTGACTATATAACATCCTGATGCTAATTGTGATACCGGAATTTGAAATTTATTCAAACCAGCCGGAATGGTTTCCGTAAGCACAATTCTCCCGCTTAAATCAGTAATTGTTATAAAAACTTTTTGCCCTGTGATTGTTGAAGTTTCAATCGTTATAAAATCTGTTGCCGGATTGGGATAAATACAAGTTTGGGCAGGTTGATTATTCTGAATATCGGTAACATCGATCTCCGAATAATAAAACATATAATTTCCCAAGTATGCCCCTGACGAGAAATCACTTCCATATAACGACATTTTGGTCAGCATGTGGTTGAAGTACAATTCATTATGAATAAATATTTCAGGGACAAGTATTTCATTGAAATCAAACTGATCGTTATATTCATTTTCTTCTTTTGAATAGGGAATCCATTGACTATCAATATCATCCCATTCAAAAATCGTATGAACAGTTAAATCACCTTCCTGATTGTATGAAAATTGCTCATTTTCAAATAGTTCCCATGATTCTGAATCGCTAAGCCACGAACTTACGATTTGCGTTTCTAACTTCCCGGAAGCATTGTAAGCATATTCAATTTTATGCAGATTTTCCCAAAAACCGTCGATAGGCTCCCAATGATACGAATTCTCCAGCAAAAGTTTTCCTTCAGAATCATAAAGGAGCTCATCTTTAAAACCAATTATCCAAGTACCCGATTGCTCATCCCACGAATAACGAATAGTTGTTTTACTGTTGGCGGTATAGGAATCCTCATCTTTAAAATTAAGGAGCCAGCTATTCGTAATCAATTCCCATGAATAACCCATTGTAAGCACCAATCGATTGGCTTCATCATAGGAATAATTATCTTTAGAAGATGTAATCCACTGATTTACATCCATATCCCAGTCGAAGAAGATTTCCTGGATAATATTCCAACCGGCATCATAAGTTATTTCAGATTTCCAGATTTTCATCCATTTATTTTCGTTTCCATCCCATTCGTACTCGAAATAAGAAGTGATATACCCAAGGTAATTATATGTAATTTCATACTTACCCAAATTTTCTGTTTGGCCATCAAATGATGCTATGGCGATCAAACTGTCCATTTTTTGCTTTAAAATACGCGTTGACTTCTGAGTATTTCTTTGGAACAAATAACTATCTTGCTGAAGATCATAATTCCTGATCCCAGGCATTTTTCGGGTATTTTCATGAAATGCGGAAAGCCGATCTGATGCCTGTTTAGGTTGGTTATTTGTTTGAGCATTGGCTGCAATAATCAGGAAACAGCAGATGATTATTATTTGAATTCTTTTCATTGAACTGTTTTAAAGTTTTGTTTTTTAAAATATTAGAAGATTATCAATTTTGACGAAGTTCGACTTTTTACATCGGTTAATGTAATGCAATAACATCCGGATGCAAGATCAGACATTGGAATCTGAATCTGTTTCAAACCTGCCAGAATGGTTTTCGAAAGCACGATTCTCCCGTTTAAATCCGTAATAGTCACAACCGCTTTTTGGCCTGTGATTGCTGAGGTTTCAATCGTTATTAAATCTGTTGCCGGATTGGGAAATATACGAATCGATGGTGTTGAAAATTCTTCTGTTCCAACACAAGCTTCAACCAAAATAAAATCGTCAAGCGCAAAGGTATTGTTCGAAACGCCATCGCTCACCGTTAAACTAACACCATAATTACCAGCTGATTGATAATAGATTACCGGATTTGGTCCATCGTAGCTTTCGGGAGTTCCACCATCAAAAGTCCAATGAAAACTGCTCGGATTTCCACCGCAGAATGGTTCGAAACGAACTTCAGATTCTTTGCAAATTACATTGTGATCGGCTTTAAAATTGGCTGACAAAGGATTTGTTTCATAACCAAAGAAATCGAGATAACGGTGTATCATTTCAGGGCGTTCAGGACCATCGATTGGAAAAGAACCACCAAATTCGAGTGAGGAAGCAATGGTGCGGTAATTGACCGAATCTAAGGCAACCATGAAATTGAATCCCGAACTTTTATCTACAATCCAGGAAATGGCAGGCTCTAATGGAATCAGATTGGGGCCGATGGACTGGTCGCCATTATATAAAAATCGAAACCCTTCGGCCGGTGTTCCAACGATTCCATCAAGTGTGTCGGCCGGATCATAAACCGCATCATAAGAGCCTTCTACGCACATTTTTCGCTTTAACATCGTTTCAGAATCATACTTAAAAAACGAACCACCTTCAAGAAACAAACGTCCGCCACGTTGAAGAAATTGAATCATCAATGAATCTTCTTTTGTCGTTAACGGATGATTTTTGGGTAAAAAACCAAGCGAAAGAAAAAGGATGTCATAATTTAAAATATCAGCGTTAATAGAAAGCAATGGATCAAAATTTGTGGAAATTTCACCCAAAGCATTACCAATATGTACCGATGAATTGTGATTTTTATCCAGATCGACTAAGGCAATGGATGCCTGCCCGACGGGTATTTCAAAAATCTTTGAAAACACGATGGTGTCATCATTTAAAATGTTCAAATCAAAACGGAGGATATGTCCCAAAGGACTTGTTGAATTAACGCTTATCTTAAATAGAGCTGGTTGAACTGAAAGCCCTTTCAACTCATCTAACCTCAAACTTGTAGCACCGAACAGACCGGCAAATGGATCGTTAAGTGAAAGATTAACAGTGATTAGTCCGGCTGAGGCGCGACCATAATTTGATATCCTGAAAACGAGATTTGCCTGTTCGCCGGGCTCAAGCAGTAAATTATTGCCATCAGCAATGGTCGGATATGAAACATCAATTACCGGCACATCAATCTGAAATTCCATGAAAGTGTTGAATTGGAAATCAGCGTTAGATACAAAAGCTTTGACCGTGGCCAATTGTTGCGTTTCAATCGTGTCAGCGGTTTGAACACTGAAATTACCATTTAATAGAATCCGCTGGCCGGGAAGTATGTTGATGGTTGCCTGATCATTCCCAAGAATACTGATATTTACAGAAACCGCTTTTACATCAACGAAAAGATTATCAATGGTATCGTTACCGTGGTTAAACAATTCAATTACAAGCGGATGCACACTTCCTGGCGTAATAATATTTTCATTGTCAGCAAAGCGAATTTTCATTTCAAGTCCGGTCGTGATTAAACAATTTTTTTCGGCAACAAGCCGTTGAGAATCATGAACCTGAACAATTATTTTGTCAGCATAAAGCTGGTTTGTAGCACCGATTGTTAAAAGTCCTTGCGGGCTTATTGAAATTTCAGAAGGAATATCGGCTGGAGTAAATTGAATGATGCTTCCTTCAACTGGATCTTGTCCACTTTTGTGGCTGAAATAAGTACTTTCGCGTGTTCCATCGCTCAGTCCAATCACAGGAAACAAAGTGTTGGGTTGATCAATAGCACCGTACTGGTGTTCAATTCTACCATCAGGGAAAAGGGTTGTGGTAAAGTGAGTCGTATTTTTTTTACTTGCATCCGAAATATTCCATTGAAAAATGATGCTGTCGGTTGTTGCACGGTAAGAAATATAATTTCCTGTGGCATTCAGGCCAAGGTCTTTATTCATATAACCGGCAATAGCACGCACCTGACGCAGATAATTTTCATCGAAAAGCAAATAATAATAAGGCATATCTTGTTGATCGAAAAGCAGATATCCGTTAACATGCATATAAAGTGTATCATATTTTTTTCCACAAAAAGGGAAACTGAATGGTAATGGGATGGCTGCGAAACCGGTTTGAGGATTATTTGGTTCAATCTCAGTTCCTTCTGAAACCGGAAAAGGCGCAGAACTTTCAGTTTCCGTGAAAAGATATTTCAACGACCAATAATATGGCGGAAAACCACCCGTTGCGCTGAAATGAAAACTTGTATCGATTCCTACCGGAATAAAAATCGCGCTATCAGGTTGAATAAGGATCGGGTTTGTTGGAGTGTCAACTTTCACGGAGGCTATGGTTTGTCCATGATTGGTGATTACCATCGGTGTGTCCAAACTTACAAATTCGATGGGTTCCTGATTCTGATAGCTGATTATTGAAAAACTGTGCAAATTTCCGTTTCCACTGCTATTGGGATCGTTTTCATCGATCATTAAAAAGATGCGAAAGGGTTTTCCGGCTGAAGTGTAACTCAATAAAGGCGTGATATCCAAACCAAATTCAAGGGTTTTACCTTCAGGATCGGGATTTCCGGTCATATTGTTATCACCACCCTGAAAATTAAAATGAGAAAACGACATCGTATGAGATGGATAATATTCTGCCGTGTCGGAAGTGATGCCTGCGCGAAACTTTAGCCGACATCGTTTGTTGTGGCTCACCGTAGCTTTGATTGTTAAAAGTGGTTTTGCCACTGTATCGGGACACAATATATGCACTGAATTATTCCAAATGCCGCCTTCACCGTATTTTATGGCTAGTGTGCGATAAAGCATATAACAGAATCCGGAATCGGCCCAATTATCACCATAAGAATTCACATATTTCAAACCGCCAATTTCCCAGTCTTTCATATCCACGACGCTGTCGCCATTGATATCGAGATTGTTTGTGAAAAGACTATCGCCATTTAAATCGTACCTGATAAAGTCGTTGTATCCCACAATTGTCAAAGCATGTGAAGCTGTTGGGCCAAACAGCAAATGCACATGTTTTCCTGCTTCGGGTGTTCCTTCAGGAAGAATTTGGGCGGCATAAGCCTGACCGGCATAGTAGTTGGCAACGCCACCAGTTTCGGCACCTTCGTTGTGGTTGTGCAGCCATTGTTTCAAAACATTCAAACCTTCAGGAGTGGCCACATTGATGGAGTTTGCACCCGAAATACGGTTTTGAATTGCCTGATAATAACCGTCGTAGCCGCTCATCCAATAATAGCTATCATCCATGGTGATTGGTCCATAAACCGCTTCGTTTGGCGTTCCGGCATCGTACAAGATATCGAAAGTGTGAAAATAGCTAACGCCTTCGCCATAATAGGGAAGGGCGGCGTTCATGAAATTCCAGACAAAATGATCGGGATATTGGTTGATGTTTGTATCGGCAGGCAGACCACGTAAACGATTGATTTCGTAGCAAAAATTATATCCAACGGATGCCGCCTGTCCGCAGGAGGCACCTTTCTGCGAAAAAACCGGTCGAAGAAACGGTTGCTTTGAATTATCAACTACCGTAGGAAGAAAGATTTTTTTACTGTTTTCGGAAAGCTGAAGCAACGGAAAATCTGGTAAAACCAAACCCGGCTGAAAGCCTCTTTGCATACTAGCAGTCGTATTGCCAACATTGGTTGTTTTTTGACAAAACACATTGACAAACAACATCATATAAAAAACAAGGAGGATAGCTTTTTTCATCGTAAACTAATAATTCAGACTATACAGAAGTAATTTCACTTCACACAAAAGTACGAATAAAGCTGCGCCTTGTAAAATCAATTAATTTACCAAAAAGTGATTGTAACAAGCTTTTAAAAGAAGCTGTATGTTAAACCTGCATTGATAAATGAACCAAAGATATTTTTCTTTAGATTCTGTTCCGGGTCGGTCGTTGTTTCTTTTATAGTTTGGTTTGAATAATGGTATTGTTCGCTAATATATACCGTAAAACGGAGCTGCGGCGAGAAATAATAATGTCCCCCTAAAAACAATCTGCCGTTGATAATGGTCTGATTTGAAAAAATATTCGGGTCATCATTTCTTTTACTATCGCCCCAATATTGGTCGATACCTGCACTTCCACCAAATTGAATGTCTGTACGACTGTTGGGATAATACCCATAAGCCTGACTAATAACGATTCCGGCGTTGGGTTGGTTTGTTGTTACTTTCTGTTCATCCGTCAAAATATCATCTGCATAGGATTTTGCCAGTGAATTGCTGTTAAAAAGCGAATAATTCAGACTTATTTCGGTTGTTCTTTGCCAATAGAGATTTATTGGTTTTTCACAAACATACCCGGCAACAGCATCTAAACCCCACGAATTCAAACGGGTATTATCTTTATTGGTAAAGCTTTGTTCATCGGATCCGTTAATCGTATCGTAATGATAATTACTAATTTCATTAAAAGAAGTCCTTAAATCAGGTGCAAGGCCGATTGAAAAGCGGTGTCCTGCATTTCGAACCGGTCCGTTTGAATTATCCCAGTTGTCGTTGAGCAATGTGTAATAACTGGCATCCGATTTCGCTTTCAAGCCATTCACAGTCAGAAATGAGTCAATAGCAGTTATTTCAGCGATTTTGCGGATACGGCTGTCGAAAAAACGTTGGTTTTTGGTTTCTGTGATATACTTCGAAAACGCAAGAATCTCATCATTGTTGGGGGTTTTTATTAAATTTCCCGATTTCGATAAATCATCAAAAATATACACGGCTAAACGGGCATCCTGCACCGCTTCAATCCTTCCTGTACCAACAAGCAATGGTATTGAAACAGATAAACCATTTCCATTGTTTTGAGTTTCGTAAACATAAGGGTAAGGTTTAAGCCCTGATATATAATCAATTGTCGATTTTGAATGATTCAAACTGCCGGATAACAACAGATTAGCTTCAAAATACCGCTTCCTGTTATTGTAAAAACGGTTAGTCGAGTTGATACCCAGCAACAAGTTTTGTGCATTTGATTTTTGTTTATTTTCATAAACCGGTGTTGAGCCCCTAAGTGCATCTTTTTGCCCGTTGCCATTAGCCGAAAAATTTAAAAAACACGTTTGTGATCCCTGATAATAAGCTGAGTTTTTGACGGAATAATAACGTGTATTCAAGTTGCCGGAAAATGAATTATTGGTTCTTTCAGAATTGTATTCATCCAGAAAAACACTTTTATCAAAGGAGTTGTTTCCGGTAAGCGCAAAATCGAGGTCGAGCGAATGCCATTGATAATCAGGGTTTACATATTCCGAAAGTTTAAAATCTGTTTGGGAAAACGAATTCATCGAAAATAAACAAACGAATAGAAATGCCATGAATAAACTTTGTGAAATTGGTGTGATTGTTTTCATAATTTGACGAGTTTTATAATTAAAATTTATAGGTTTCTATTCAAAATAAATCCAATTCGGGAACACTGAATTACGCAATAACCATGCCGAAATTTGCTCATATTTAGTAAATCATGAAATAGAAATAATGCCGCGAAAACATCACTTTTTCATATACTCAATGCAACATTGGTAGTTTGGTTATTTCTTGTATGAAATGAAACGGAAATCAAAACAAATAATCAGGCCCTAAAAACCAGCATGGGTATCTCACTTTGGAATAATACCTTTTTTGTTAAGCTTGGTTGAAATAACTTACTGATTAGATTTCGTTTATGTGCGGTCATTGAAATGACATCAATTTGTTTTTCATGGATGAAATCCTGTATACCGGTCACAAAGTCTTCACTTTCAATAAGTCTACATTCAAAATCAAATTCGTTGTATTCTTCTTTGAGGTGATTGCGTAGTTTCATCATTCTGCCTTCATCTAATTTCAGGCTTTCAGCCAAATGCACATGTACGCAGTAAATCTTCACCTTAAATGGTCTTGTGAAAGCAATCAACTTGTGAAGTGAACTATAATCGGACTCATCAAAATTAGTGGCATATAAAATATTTTTTGGCAAGATAAAATGATCAATATCTATCCCAAGCGGAATTGTCAGCATAGGGACTCTTGATTTTTCAATCAACTTGGCAGTCGTGCTTCCGATAAAACTCGTTGATGGTCGTTTTTTGCCATGCGTACCCATCACAATTAAACCGGGGAGATAGTCGTCAATAACACTCATAATTCCTTCAAGAGTATCCCCCCTGATAAGATCATAATCAATATTTACGCCGCGTATTTTCTCTGTTTTTATTCTGTATTTCAAATCATTACATATCTTTTCAATACGTTGGTTTGCATCGGTCTGCTGTTCAAGAGCCAATATTTCAAAATCGGGGTGATATGAATACATTTCGTTAAAGGCAAAAGGTTCATTCGCATTGCTATACCAAACGTGCAGCAGACGAATATCTGCCTTTAACGTTTGGGCAAGCTTGAGCGCATAATTAGCAGCATTCGTGCTTAGCGATGAAAAATCAACCGGTACCAGAATTCGTCTTACACTGCGTAATGTCTTGATCATGATCTCTTTGTCAACACCAAAAACATTCAAATTTGCTTCGATAATTTCAATGGCGGCATCGGCATCGTCCTCCTTTATCCTGATTTCGACATCCTGTGTTGAGTCATCAATATTGGTTAAAAAACAACCTATTCCTTGTGTCTCAAGTTGTACTTTGAGTAATAATGCCCTTGAATAGGTTTGTCGCGTGATGGTGATAATGTTACTTGTTTCCATAATTTATTTGATCAGTTTATAAGTTTGGCTTTCTAAAGGTACATAATACTGTAAGAAAAAGCAAGTGTTATTTGAAAGCAATAGCCATGGTAATATATTTACTTAATTCACAAATACATTCATTTAAAGCGAATTAGACAGCATTTCGGAAAGAAAAATTTCAAGAATTCGATTTTTCAGACTATCTTTGCCGCCCAATAAGAGTAATATGAGTGAAAGATCGAAGCGCGACAGAAAACCCGTAGGCGCCCCAGGCAGAGGAAAAGCAGCGAGAGATGCAGCTAAATCACAGGATAAAAGAAGTACTTATACCGGTGCTGATGGAGAAAGAAATCCTTTTCAAAGAAGAAAAAGAATAACGACCGGCAGTAATGATAATTCAGGAAGAACTAAAACTGAAGATCGTCCATATAAAAGCCGAAGCACAGAAGATAAACCAAGTTTCAGAACGGAACGTCCGGCACGCAAGTTCGACGGTCCAAAACCTGAAGGCGGAAGCACATTCAGAAGCGAACGTCCAGCCCGAAAATTTGAAGGTAATTCAGAAGATAGTCCATACAGAAGCAGGAGTACAGAAGATAAACCAAGTTTCAGAACAGAACGTCCGGCACGCAAGTACGACGGACCAAAGCCTGAAGGCGGTGGTTCATACAAAAGCGATCGTCCGGCAAAAAGAACCGATGACCGCAAACCACGAGTCAGTGCCGGTCGCCCAACAAATCGTGTTTCGGCAGCCACAAAACCGGAAGCATCCGGCACTATCCGATTAAATAAATTTTTAGCTGATGCAGGTGTCTGTTCACGCCGTGAGGCTGATGTTTTAATAACCGCCGGAACCGTGACTGTAAATGGCGTTGTGGTTACTGAATTGGGCACAAAAGTGAATGTTTATGATAAGGTAAACTATGGAGGCCAGACACTTAACCGGGAAACGCTTCGTTACATATTGCTTAACAAACCAAAGGATTATATCACTACTTCAGATGATCCATTCGATCGGAAAACAGTGATGGAGTTGGTAACAAATGCCTGCAGTGAGCGAATTTATCCGGTGGGTCGTCTCGACAGAAACACCACAGGTTTGCTGTTGTTGACAAATGACGGTGATCTGGCAAAAAAACTGATGCACCCAAAACATGGTGTCGCTAAATTATATCATGTTGAGCTCGATAAAGCGCTAACAAAGAACGACTTAATTAAAATTGGTGACGGAATTGAGTTGGAAGACGGTATCGCAGAAGTGGATGAAATTGCCTGGGTTGACAAAGCCGAAAGCAA
>CANNKD010000005.1 GCA_947505205.1 Bacteroidota bacterium
AGAAATTACGTACCGAAATTGATAAACTCGATGTTGAACTGATTCAGCTACTCGCAAAAAGAATGGAAATTATCGAAGAGATTGGGCAGTACAAAAAAGAAAATGATATCACCATTCTGCAACTGAAACGCTGGCAGTATATTATCGAAGACCGCCTGGAAATTGGAACAAGCCTTGGCCTTGATGCTACATTTTTACGCGAATTACTAGAACTGGTTCACGAGGCTTCGATACAGAAGCAGACACAGATTTTTAATCGAACCTGAAACTAGCAACCAGTAATCAACAGCCAGTTGTTTACATCCACCTGCGTTTCTTGAAATAGAATATCATTCCAACGCTTAACACAGTCATTCCCAAAAGCAATATCCAAAAAGCAGTGGAGGAATCTGCCAATGGCAGAAAAACGTTCATGCCGTAAAGGCTTGTTATAAAGGTTAATGGAAGAATGATCGATGAAATCAGGGTAAGAATTTTCATGATTTCATTCGTTTTGTTGGTCTGCATTGAATCGAAGGTTTTCGACAGACCTTCAATCAGATCCTCGTAATCTTCGGTCATATCCCACATTTTCTGGTAATAATCGAGGATATTGCCCCAGTATTCTTCCATATTATCGGCAAAACCGCTTACCTGTCCGGTTTCAAATTTATGAAACATCCGAAGTTGAGGCTTGAAGATTGTATTTGTGAGAATGATGTTTTTTCGGGTAACAGAAATACGTTCAATAATTTTAACTTGCTTATTACCAAATAGTTCACGGTTTATCAATTCGAGGTCGAGACCGACTTTGCGTAATAAATACAACGACTCCGACATGAGTTTTTCGAGGATACGGTAAAGCAGTGTATCCGATGTGCCGATATCGATTTCTTCATCTTTGTCTTCTTTTATTTTGTATTCGGCAAAAAGTTGACCGATGATCCAGGGCGTTTTTTCGATGGTGATGACATAGTCTTCGCCCCAGAAAATCTTTTCTTCTTTGGTTTTAATGAAAAGATTCTGTTTGTCGAAATTTGGAAAATGAAGAATCAGGAAATAATAATCGTCATAGATATCTATTTTTGGGCGTTGATTGATTGATCTACAATCCTCAATATCAAGTGGATGGAAGTGAAATTTCTCTTGTAAAAATATAAAATCTTCTTCATTGGGGTTTAACAAATGATGCCATTTAAGCCGTCCCATTTTAATTGTCTCAATCATTGCTTACCTCCTACTTTGAAAATGAAAATTCTATTGAGCTACATTCCTTATTTTTTTTTGCGAAATTACATTTTTATAACGAAAAAACCCGCTCTTTCTTTTGAAAAGGCGGGTTTTAAAGTAAATTAAAGATGTGAATTATTACCTATTGATAATCAATTTTTTAATAGAAAATTCGTTGGCATCGGTCAAACGAATGAAGTAAACTCCGTTTGGAATGCTGCTTAAATCTATCTTCAATTGTATTTCATTTCCTGCGTGGATCTGATTGATGGTTCTTCCTTGTAA
The DNA here is from genome assembly GCA_947505205.1 of Bacteroidota bacterium. GTDB lineage: Bacteria > Bacteroidota > Bacteroidia > Bacteroidales > F082 > CAJBPB01. The sequence goes on from CANNKD010000005.1 coordinate 1,495, forward strand.
ATCAAGGATTTCGATGTTTGCTTTATCGTCGGTCAGTTTTTCAAAATAAATCTGAACCATTCCTGAGGCAGGATTTGGCTTTAGCTGCATTTCGTTAGTCAAATTGCTGGTCTCAGTGAGACCGGTTTCAACATCTAACACTGCCAATTGCATTTCATCGAAATAATAGCCATCCAAGGTTACGCCCACATCACTCGTGAGTCGGAAACGAAGCTTGATGCTTTGTTCGGCATAAGTTGTCAGGTCGATTTCTTCCTTAATCCAATCGCTGGTTCCATTGTAACTTGGTTGCCCATTGGTTCCGACATTGGTGTAATTACCATTTAAAGATGTCCAGGTATTGGTTCCTTCAACTTTTACTTGTATTTGCACATAATCATAGCCAGGTTCGAGCGCCCATTTTGCATAAAAAGTCAATAAGGCAAACGAAGTTGCGGGAATTTCAATCGGATTGATCATGGTAACCATACTGTTTTCATTATCAGAATAATTTCCTACTCTTGAGTCGGTAATCGATCCGGAAGGAGTGTAATACGAAGAAGTAGTTACGCTCCATTTTGGTGAAGTCCAGTTGTCCATTTGATCGCAATCGTCAGTAAATACAGTGGTTGTGGTTCCGTACATTTTGGTAATTGTATCTGAAATTGTGTACATTCCATTATCAAGAGTCAATAAAAAACGGAATGATTGACCGCTTTCGATGCCACCGTGCAATGTATATGCGATAGAATCAGATTTTGTTTCCAACAAGGCAAGACTTCCGAAAGCAACCGGATCGCCAACCGCAACCAGCAACGTATCAAGAGGTGTAACGTTCACATTCCATGAGGTTGTTTCGCCAAAACCAAGCCGTTGAACGTCGAAATGGATATAACCTTCTTTGATATCGAGAATGCTTGGTGAGGTTTCTGTGACAGATCCATAGTTTCCGGCCAAATAAGCGGCCAATAAATCTTGCAAAATACTTTCCTGACATAGAGGAATAATGCGGCTTTGTGATGGCCAAAAACCATCATTACTTGTGCCAACTTCAGGTGTATAAGAGTATATTTTATTTTTATTTTCGGTATCACCATACATATAATCGTCTGAACCTCCATTGGTTGGATAGATTGTTGTACTACCCGGGCCAAAGGTGTAATGGTTGTCTTGTGTCATCATTGAGGCGTGCGCATAAAAGGTGGCATCATCATCGCAATGAGTTGGTGTCCAACCCCATGGATATAAAAGAAGTCCTGCAGCTGAATGATAATTTAAAGCAATCTGAAAATTGTGTGCTTCACAAAACTGTTTAACATTCTGGTTTTCTATTTCGCTGAAAGCTGATGGACCTCGATAGGTTTCATCTCCCGGATTGGGTGAAGATCCGTCATTGTCATACCCCCACATATAACCATAATTACGATTTTCATCCACGCCATACTGACCACTATTTAAACTGCGATTTTTACGCCACATGCCACCACCATTGGGGTTTGTCTGTTCGTTATATTTATATCCATCAGGATTTAAAATTGGAATAAAATACATTTCAGTATTGTCAACCAGCGTGCGGACATCTGCATTGGTTTCGTAGTTTTCCAACAAATAAAGCATATAATACATCATCTGTTGAACGCCAATTCCTTCGCGGGCATGGTGTACGCCTGTATAAAGTACCTCAGGTTCAGTTTCATCTTCGGCAGGGTTATCACTCAATCGAACCCACCAAAGTTGGTTGCCATTTACGGTTGGTAAATCAGGATTTATTGTCTGACGGAAAGTAACGAGGTTAGGCCATGTTTGTGCCATGAAATCGAGTTTATCCATCACCTGATCGTATGTGTAGAAACCACCCATGCTGCCATATTCCCAGTTTGCAGGAACAGGATAATCATCTGCAGGATTCCTATTTATAGGAGTTCCTTTTTCAAGTTCATATCTGTCGGCATAAAACTTTGATACATCTGCAATGAGGGTTTCAACCGTGAAACCATTTTGTTTTAACCTGTCAATGATTGATTGAGAAATTTCGGTTTCGAAATACATATTCGCTTTGTAAAGGCCTTCCGTTAAGTCGATTCCATAAACACTAAGATCATTCAATGATTTGTCTTTCAACGAAATACGTATTTTTGAATAGGTTTCGTTTTGTGCTTGAATCTGAAGGATAGAAAGTAAAACAATCAGAAGTGTTAAAATTTTTTTCATACACGTTTTGAATTAGGTATTATTTGGCGATAAAAGTAGATAAAACTCTTGTATTTTCACTGTAATCAGGTAAAATACGCAGAATTATTTCCAGTTTAATGTTTCAATGAAATGCTTAATATCCTCATTGATAAAATCTATTACCGGAGCTAATGAATCGTTATTTGGCCGGATATTGAAATACAATGCGCCACGCAGAAAATGTGAGGTGCTGTCAGTAAGGAAAAACTGTGTTGGTGAAGCTACGCCTGCACCCTGAATCTTATAAATCATACCAAAGACCTTATGTTGGGGGATCGAAATCATACTGTCGTTGATGGCACTTGCCTTTGGCATATGTTTGAGCACCAATGATCTGGAATCTTCGAGGTACTTTATCAGGTTTTCTTTTAAAGGCATATAACTGATATGCAAACTGCCTTTGAATACAGGGTATTCAATATTGATCCAGTATTTTTCCAAAGGTGACTGATAATCTGGTGTAATGGTCGCATATTCAGGATATTCGAAAGAATATGGAAAGACGGTATCAAAAGAAATATATGTTTTTTTTGGTAAGGTAATACGAAAATATCCCCTGGGTTTTGGAGTAAATGTTTCTTCACAGGCATATAAACCAAATACCGAAACCAAAACAGAAATGATAATTATTTTTGTTAAAACAGTCCTATTTGACATCCGGTTTCTTGGTTTTGATTTGTTTGATGCGTCGTGAATCGGCTTCTGCTATTTCAATCTCAAAATCCTTAATTTTGAATTTAGTCCCTTTAACAGGAATTTTGCCTTGAATTTCGAGAATCAGTCCGGCCAATGTTTCCCATTCACCCTCTAAATCATCGAAATAATGCTCGTCAACGTCCATTACTTTACAAAAATCGAGCAGATTGGTTGACGCATTAAAAAGGTAGGTTTTATCGTCTAAAAGCCAGTAAAATGTATTCGTTTTATCGAATTCATCGCTTATCTCACCAACAATTTCCTCAATGATATCTTCTAAGGAAATTAAACCGGCGGTGCCACCATATTCATCAACAACGATGGCTAAATGAATCTTTTTCTCCCGAAATTCTTGCAACAGATCATTGATGCGCTTGTTTTCCGGAACAAAAAATGAGGGCCTGATCAGTTTTGTCCAATCTGAAATTGGATTATTCAGATACGGGAGTAAATCCTTGATATACAATAATCCAACTACCTGATCCAGTTTTCCGTCAAAGACAGGAATGCGCGAATATCCTGATTTCAGAATCAAATTGATAACCTGATCAAAAGGTGTTCTTTTATCAATTGCTGTGATGTCGATTCGGGGTTTCATCACACTGCGAACTTCCTTTTCGTTGAAAGTAGCTATTCCTTTCAACATCTTTTTCTCGGAAGAGGGTGTGGTTTCGTCAGAGGTAATGTCAATGGCTGCGGCTAACTCACTCATCGATAAATTGTAGGAATTCCGTATCATTCTTTTATCGAGAAAGGAAGTAGAGACAACAAGTACTGAACTGAGAGGCTTGAAAATGTGAATTAATATATTTAGTGGCCCAGCTGTTAGTCTTGATATTTGAAGTGGATAGCGATTGGCAACCACCTTGGGTATTATTTCGCCGATAAGCAAAATTAAAGAGGTGACCACAATGATTTGAATGACAAATGCCAAAACAGGATTGTGCTCAAGATCGAATAGTTTCGCTGTAATGAATGTTGAAAGAATAACGACTGCAATATTAGCTAAATTATTGGTTATTAATATAGTAGCAAGTAGTTTTTTGGGATGTTCACGAAATTTGACGACCAACTTATCTGCTTTATTTTCAGATGAGTTCAAGATGTTTAATTCAGCTGGTTTTAAGGAAAAGAAGGCAGTCTCGCTACCTGAAACCATGGCCGAGAATAACAATAACAGGATTAAGGCAAGAAAAGTCAGTAAAATAGTTGCGGAAAATACAGGCGAATGCTCGCTCAGTAAAACGAACAATAAATGAGATGAAATAGCAGACATTCCCAACGGAATAGTATTAGTTATCCGACAAAATTAGTGAAAATCATTGACGAGGTATAAAGTTATCAAAGGATAATTTTTAAACAGTCTGTAAATCAGGATTTTGTTTAAAAGACATGCTGCCCTGTTTTACTATATTTCAATCATCGAGTTAAGTGGATTATTAAAATGGTAAATCATCACCTTCCTGGGCAGGCATCGGATTGCTTTGATCCTGTGCAGCTTTTGGATATTGAGGAGCCGTATTCTGTTCAGAATGTCCGGCATTTCCTTGTCCTGCCTTCATAATCATATTCAGCCGTTCGGCATTGATTTCAGTGATGTATTTCGTAACATCCTGTGAATCTTTGTATTGACGGTTTTTTATTCTACCTTCAACATACATAAGATCACCTTTAATATAATTACGTTTTTTTTCCGCAATATCGTTGGCGATAGTTCCCCAAACTACAATATTATGCCACTCAGTTTGTTCCTGCCAGTTACCATCTTTATCGCGGTAATTGTCACTTGTTGCCAAGGAGAAACTTACTTTTTTCGATCCGCTTTCGAAAGATGTTACTTCAGGATCTTTTCCAATGCGGCCAATCAGCATCACTTTGTTTAAACTTGCCATAGGATTATGTTTTTAGGATTAAAAAATTTTATAATATATCAATTTCGCGTAAGAACCTGTCAATCAATCTGGATAATGGATATTTTGGTAGGTCTGACTTATTCACCAAAGGTAATGAAATTTGAAGCAACGGCAAGCGTTTTTTCAATTTTATGACAAAAAATTTTGCAAATATGGTTTGGTGCGTCAGTTGATGCTTGATAATTTTTGAAACTGAGCTCAATTCAAAATGTTCTTCAAGAAGGAGATTTTTAAATTCAACGGTTTGGCAAATAGAATCAAAGTCATATTCTGATTGGGTTTCAATCAAAGGAAACTCGTACAATCCTTTCCAGATATCCTTTTTCGTTCGTTCACCAAGATAAATAGCATCCATATTATTATTTTTCACACTGATATACAAATAGTTAAAGTATCTGGTTCTGACGATGATTTTTTGTTTTTTAACAGGTAGCTGATCAACCATAGCATGTTGGAAAGCAAAACATTGGCTTGAGAATGGACAATGATTGCATTGTGGCCGAGCAGGTGTACAATGTAATGCACCGAATTCCATCATGGCCTGGTTGAAAATTCCAGGCTTTTCTTCGTCGATGAAAGCATCTACAGCCATTTGAACGGCATTTTTGCAGGCGTTTGTGTCTGTTGCGAATAGAATGCCCTGTAATCGTGCCACAAAACGCATCACATTTCCGTCAACCACCGCAACTTTTTCATCAAAAGCATTGGAGGCAATGGCAGCAGCGGTATAAGGGCCAATACCTTTCAGTTTCCGCAATCGTAAGGCAGAATCCGGAAATAATCCATTATATTGATTTTTAAGGATAACAGCAGTGCATAAAAGGTTGCGGGCACGGCTATAATAGCCCAATCCCTGCCACATTTTCAAAACTTCTTGTTCCGAAGCAATTGCAAGATCAGTTACAGTTGGCCATCTTTCGATAAATCTGTTATAATAATCGAGGCCTTGATTGACACGTGTTTGTTGCAAAATCACCTCTGAGATCCATATTTTGTAAGGATCTTTGGTCGATCGCCAGGGTAATTCGCGGTAGTTTTGATGATACCAAATGATGAGTTGACGCGTAAATTGTTCCATTTTCGGACGAAAATATTTATTTTGAGCATATTAGATGAAAAAAAAATCAAAAAAACATTTGCAATATAAAAAAGTTATTACTTTTGCAATCCGATTAAAATACACATTTATAATCTTTTAAAAACTTAAAGATATGACAAAAGCAGAAATCGTAGCAGATGTTGCAAACAAAACAGGCGTTGAAAAAGTAGCCGTTCAAGCAGTAGTTGAATCCTTCATGGAAGCTGTAAAAAGTTCTATGGTAAGCGGAGAAAACGTTTATTTAAGAGGTTTCGGAAGTTTCATCGTAAAGAGAAGAGCCGAAAAAACAGGTCGTAATATTTCGAAGAACACAACGATTATTATCCCTGCTCATAACATTCCATCTTTTAAACCTGCAAAGACTTTTACTGCTGAAGTAAAAAGTCGCAAATAGTACATCAAAACATAATTATTTAAAATTTTTATCATGCCAAGCGGGAAGAAGAGAAAGAGACATAAAATGGCTACGCATAAGCGTAAAAAACGCTTAAGAAAGAACAGACATAAAAAGAAATAATTTTTCTTTTGGTCGTACTACATTGATTAACACAATGCTGCAAATTATGTTGTGGCATTGTGTTATTCAGTTTTATGGGAGTCAGATCGTCTAAATCATTGATTTATAAACCTATTTTCACTCCCCATAGTGAAATCTAAATTCAAAAAACAGTAAGTGAACAGAGAATTAATTATCGATTCTCGTGCTTCGGAAGTTGACATTGTTTTGTTGGAGGATAAACTTTTAGTTGAACTTCATCAAGAAAAGACAAATAACAATTATGCCGTTGGCGATGTCTATCTGGGAAGGGTGAAGAAAATCATGCCCGGATTAAATGCCGCCTTCGTTGATGTTGGTTACGAAAAAGACGCATTTCTACATTACCTCGATTTGGGCCCCCAAATCAAAACGCTGAACAAATACACAAGGATTGCCATTGACGGGAAAAGTGCTCAGTTGAAACTTGAGACTTTCAGTCTGGAACCGGATATTGAAAAAACCGGAAAAATTACACAGGTGCTTGCCACCGGAGCTCAGATCCTTGTTCAGATTGCAAAAGAGCCGATCTCTACAAAAGGCCCACGAATTTCATCCGAAATCTCCTTTGCAGGAAGATATCTGGTGCTGGTTCCGTTTTCGAACCGCATCTCCGTATCACAAAAGATACGCAGCAGTGAAGAAAGAAATCGTCTTAAACGATTGATACAGAGTATTAAACCGAATAATTACGGTGTTATCATCCGTACGGTTGCCGAAAATAAAAAAGTTGCTGAGCTCGACGCAGATCTTCGATCACTCGTCGAAAAGTGGGAAAAAACCACCATAAAACTATTTGAGGCAAAACCACCGGTAAAAATAATCAGTGAACTCGATCGCACATCAGCGTTATTACGCGATCTGTTGAATGAATCATTCAACAACGTTCATGTAAATGACGCCGCATTATTTGAAGAAATTAAAAGTTTCATTGCCACCATTGCCCCTCAAAAAATAGATATCGTTAAACTTTACAAAGGTAAGGTTCCGATTTTTGAGACATTCGGTGTCGATAAACAAATAAAAGGTCTTTTCGGTAAAACCGTTACCATTAAAAGCGGCGTTTACCTCATCATCGAACATACCGAAGCTATGCATGTGATCGACGTTAATAGCGGTCATCGTGTGAACAAAGAGAATACACAGGAAGAAAATGCGATGGCGGTAAATCTTGAGGCAGCCTCAGAAATAGCCCGCCAACTACGCCTACGCGATATGGGTGGTATCATCGTTGTCGATTTTATTGATTTGCATGATGGCAAAAACCGTCGCGAATTGTATCAGAAATTGCAGGATGAGATGGCCCGCGATCATGCGAAACACACCATTCTACCCCCGAGTAAATTCGGATTGGTGCAGATTACACGCCAACGTGTACGCCCTGAAATGAATATCGAGATATTGGAAAGTTGTCCCGTTTGCGAAGGCACCGGCAAAAGCAAGCCAAGTATCATTTTGGTGGATGAAATTGAAAATAACCTTAAATATCTGCTTCTCGATCAAAATGAGAAGTCATTACTGGTAAAGGTTCATCCTTTCATCTACGCATACCTTACCAAAGGATTCATCTCGTTGCGACGGAAATGGGCATGGAAATACAAGAAACCCATCACCATTGAGCCTATGGCTAATTACCACATGCTTGAATATAAGTTCTTTAACAAGAATCAGGACGAAATAAAAATTTGACAGGTCATGACCTGATTCTAACGATTTTTAAAACCAGATTCCCGGGTGCTTGTTTGAGCGACCGGGAATTTTTTAATGAATAATGTCTAATTTTGCCGATATGGAAATAGTATTAAGCGGTATCAGACCAACAGGGAACCTGCACCTTGGCAATTATTTTGGTGCGGTAAAGAATTTTGTGAAAATGCAGGAAGAAAACATATGTTTTTTCTTTATTGCTGATTATCATTCACTTACAACACATCCAACACCTGCCGATTTACATGGTAATGTGAAACAGGTGTTAATCGAATATCTAGCCGTGGGTCTCGATCCAGAAAAAGCTACATTATATATTCAAAGTGATTTGCCCGAAATTGCAGAGTTGTATTTATTTTTGAATATGAATGCCTATATGGGTGAGTTGGAGCGTGTTACAACCTTTAAAGACAAAGCACGCAAGCAACCCGAAAATGTGAATGCAGGTTTGTTAACTTATCCAAGTTTGATGGCTGCAGATATTATCATTCACAAAGCCAACAAAGTACCGGTTGGAAAAGATCAAGAACAGCATCTGGAAATGACACGCACCTTTGCACGCCGATTTAATCGTATGTATCAGGAAGATTTTTTCCCAATCCCAACGGCGTATAACTTTGGTGAAGATTTGGTCAAGGTTCCGGGATTAGACGGAAGTGGAAAGATGGGAAAATCGGAAGGCGAAGGCAATGCCGTTTTCTTAGCCGATGATCCGGCTACGATTCGTAAAAAAGTGATGCGTGCACTCACTGATGCCGGCCCGACAGTGCCAAACCAGCAAAAACCGGATTATATTGAGAATCTGTTTAGTTTAATGAAATTAGTCTCAAAACCTGATGCAATAAGCTTTTTCGACGAGCAATACAACAATTGTGCAATCCGTTATGGAGACATGAAAAAGCATTTGGCAGAAGATATCATTGTCTTCACCGAACCTGTTCGTCAACGAATCATTGAGCTATCAAATGATCCTGTTTATTTAAGCAAGGTTGCTCGCATGGGGGCAGAAAAAGCCCACGAAAGTGCACGCAAAACCATCAACGAGGTACGTGAGATTATTGGTTTCAGGGCTTTTTAAGTGAAATGGGGAGAGGGAATGGTGAAAAGAGAGCTTCGGCCAAAAAAAATTAATTCGGTATAACAATATGATCTTAAATGATTTAAAAGGAAAAGGTCCGGAAAGAGCCGTATTGGTTGGATTGGCCACGCAACAGCAAAACCGTGAAAAAACCGACGAATACCTCGATGAACTTGAGTTTCTGGTCGAAACAGCCGGAGGCGTTGTCGTTCAACGGTTTATACAGGGAATTGATCATGAAAACAGCCGAACTTATGTTGGTACCGGGAAACTGGAAGAAATTGCTGCTTATGTAAAGATCGAAAACATTGATTTGGTGGTATTTGATGATGAATTGAGTGGTTCTCAAATACGGAATATCGAAGCTGTTCTGGAATGTAAAATTTTAGACAGAACGAATCTGATCTTAGATATTTTTGCTAAAAATGCACGCACTTCGCATGCCAAAGCGCAAGTGGAACTTGCTCAATTACAGTATATTTTACCCCGTTTGACACGGATGTGGACCCATCTTGAACGTCAACGAGGCGGAATCGGGTTTCGTGGCCCGGGTGAAACCGAAATTGAAACCGACCGCCGAATAATACGCACTAAAATCAGCTTGTTGAAAGACAAATTGGAAGAAATTGACATGCAGCAAGCTACGCAACGTAAAAATCGCCAGAGTTTGATACGGGTGGCGCTCGTTGGCTATACCAATGTTGGAAAGTCAACGATTATGAATATGCTCAGTAAATCAGATGTATATACTGAAAACAAGCTTTTTGCAACACTTGATACAACAGTGCGCAAAGTGGTGGTTGAAAATTTGCCATTTTTATTAAGCGACACGGTTGGTTTCATCCGTAAACTACCACATGGACTGATTGAGTCTTTTAAATCGACACTTGATGAAGTGCGTGAATCGGATATATTGTTACATATTGTCGATATTTCGCACCCTGAGTTTGAAGCTCAGATTGAAACGGTGAACCAAACATTACAGGAAATTGGTGTTTCCGACAAGAAAATAGTACTGGTATTCAATAAGATAGATGCTTATACCTACGATAAAAAGGAAGACGATGATTTGTCGCCTGTGACGAAACTAAATTATTCGTTAGAAGAATTACAAGAACAATGGATGTCGAAAGAAAATGCCAATTGCATCTTTATTTCAGCCATCGAAAAGGAAAACTATCATCCTTTCAGGGCGCTATTATACAACGAAATAAAAGATCTTCATGCGATAAAATACCCGTTTGATAATTTTTTATATCCAATGGAATAATTATAATGCATTCAAATTCAATTTGATAAAGAAGCTACTATGAAAAAAATCCATCTCATCGGATTATCACTTTTAAGTGCAATTTTATTAAGTCTGGCCTGGCCTTCAAATGGCTTTGCGCCATTGATATTTATCGCCTGGGTACCCTTGCTTTTTGTGCAGGATTCTATTGGAAGTTTGGCGCTGAAAGTGAAGAAACCTTCTGTTTTTTGGATCACCTATTTAGGTTTACTCGTTTGGAACATACTGACAACCTGGTGGGTAAGTAATTCAACCGTGGTGGGTGGCGTGGCAGCCATTGTGCTGAACACATTGTTTATGTCGATCACTTTCTGGCTTTATCACTTTTCGAGAAAGAAGATTTTTAAGAATATAGGCGGTGAATTTTTACTGATTTTCTTTTGGCTAAGTTGGGAATTTCTGCATTTAAACTGGGACTTGAACTGGCCCTGGCTCAATTTGGGTCACGTTTTTGTTTCGCAACATACATGGATCCAATGGTATGAGTTTACGGGTTCTGTTGGCGGAACAGTTTGGGTGTTGGTGATGAATATTCTTGCTTTCAGAGCAGTGAAATATGCTTTGAATCTGTCTGAAAACAGAAAACAGTTTTATATCGCAAGTTCTTTATTCATAGCACTTTGGATTGTGCCAGTAGCGATTTCATTACAAATGTACACATCATATCAGGAAACAGGAACGGAGACAGAAATTGTAGTCGTACAACCCAATTTCGATCCTTTTTCTGAACAATATGAATTGGCTCCGGCAGAAATTATCGGCAGAAATATCGCTATGGCAGAATCGGCCATGACACCTAATACGGAGTTTATTCTCAGTCCGGAATCAGCTATCCAGGAAGATATCTGGGAAGAAAGACTGAGTGCGTCACAAGGGCTTAATCTGGTACAACAATTTGTAAATCAGCACCCTCATGCAGCCTATCTGATTGGTGCAAGCACATTTAGTATCGTGCCTAAAGGAAAGGAAACAGATCCGGCGGCACGTAAATTTCTGGCTTCTGAAAAGCGGTATTATGCCTATAACACAGCGTTTTTTGTCGATACAACCAGAAAACTCGATCATTATCACAAATCTAAACTTACACCGGGTGTCGAAATGATGCCTTCGTGGTGGTTCTTAAAACCATTGAGAACTTATGCTATTGACCTTGGTGGCACTTTCGGCACGCTTAAAATGGATGATGAGCGAAAAGTTTTCAGTAAACCCAATTCTTTGGTAAAAGTCGCTCCATTAATCTGTTACGAATCGGTATATGGCGAATTTGTTACCGGATTTATTAAAAATGGCGCAAACATCATTTTTATTATAACCAACGATGGTTGGTGGGGAAATTCGCCTGGTCACCGGCAGCATTTTGATTTTTCCGTGTTGCGTGCAATCGAAACACGAAGGTCGGTTGCGCGATCGGCAAACACCGGTATTTCAGCATTCGTGGATCAACGTGGTGATGTTTTTCAAAAAACACCTTATTGGGAAAAAGCCATTATCCGTCAGAAATTGCGCATCAACGACCGCTTGACTTTCTATGTGAAACATGGTGATTATCTTTCAAGAATTGCCGTATATCTGGCCGTATTTGCCTTTGCAGCAGCTCTGGTGAAAAAAATTCTAGACCGTAAAAAGGCAGCATAGTCATCATGGAATTATCAATTACCGATTCAGCTCCTCATTTGAGTATTGGCCCATTTCAGGGAATTACGGACGTCTTTTACAGGAAATTATTCAAAAAACATTTTGGTGGAATAGATAAATATTACACACCGTTTTTCACGGGATTTGTCACGTTTTCGCGAGGAAAGTTGATTGACGCTGAGATTGATCCGCTTTTAAATGATGTTGAAACAACCGTTCCACAAATTTTAAGTAAAGATGCCAAAGAGATATTACATTTCTCAGAGCAATGTAAATTATTGGGATACAATGAGATAAATTGGAATTTAGGTTGCCCTTATCCACGCGTGGCCAATAAAAAACGTGGTTCCGGTCTTCTGTCTCATCCCGATGAAATTCAATCTATTTTAAACCAATTACAAGGAAATTTAATAACAGAATTAAGTATCAAATGTCGTTTAGGCTATCTTGCAGTGGATGAAATGAACGATTTATTACCGGTTTTTAATGGTTATCCATTATCAGAACTGATTGTACATGCACGCATCGGGAAGCAGTTATACAAAGGTGCTGTTTATGAAGCTGATTTTGGGCAATTAATCGGCAAAACCAACGCAAAACTCGTGTATAATGGCGATGTTTTTTCGACAGAAAGTTACCGGCATTTTGATGCAACATTCCTGGAAATCAAACATTGGATGCTTGGGAGAGGCTTATTGGCGAACCCATTTCTGGCAACAGAAATCAAGGGTCAATGTGTAATTTCAGAAGTGCAGAAAGCTGAAATAGTTAAGCAATTTGTGCAGGAAATGTTTGAAATACGGCTACAAAATGCCAAAGGAAACCTGAGCTGTATTGGAAGAATGAAGGAACTTTGGTCTTATTTGGTTTGGTCTTTCGATTCGCCCATTGATGCATGGCGGCTGGTTCGGAAGGCAAGAAATATTGAAGAATATGAAAGTGCAGTAAACGAAATATTTTCAACATTGGCTTGGAAAGGTTCCGGTTTCATATCCGATAGATCTTGGTAATCAATTTATTATGATTGAGATTGTTAAGCATTGATATTTTTATTGTATCTTTATTCAAACTTTATTGGCTATGGCGCGACCGAAAATAAATTTTAACATCAGCTATAATATGGTTATCTGGGCGATGGTGACCTTTTCGATATTATTGGCCGGTGGTTATTTTATGATTGATTATATCTACCGGATTCAGGATGAAAACACCATTCTGATCAACGAAAATGTTGAAAGTGCTGGCGTTGCAAAAGAAATAAAACTTTCACTTTATGGCATTCGTGCCAGTTCACTTACTTATCTTTTCGATCGTAGTCCAGAAAGAATTGCCGAGTTACAGACAAAACAAAATGAATTTATTCATCTGATTGAGAAGGCAACTGAATCAACAAATTCAACGGAAGCAAATTTGTTGTATCGCCAGATTTCAGCGCTGTTTTCCAATTACCAGCAAACCCTTAAAAACGCACTCGAACTGCATCGCCTGGGACGAATTTCACAACCCAACGCACTCATCGTTCATGCAAGTAACGACTTGATAAAGACCATTGATGAGAAGGCGAATAGTTTTTTGGATGCGAATGCTGCTATGCAGGCACAATTGAAAATCAGTATTGCCAAAAATGATGATTTGATCCGCAAAGCAACTACAGCATTAGGCGTTGGAGGCGCATTTTTAGGATTAATTCTTGGATGGCTCATCGCCCGAATCATTATCAATCCAATTTATAAATTAGTTCTTAAAGTGCGTGATGCAGCCGGAAGTGAAATGGTCGAACATATACGCATGACACCTGGAAAGGAGTTGGAAGAGCTTGATTTACACATAAATAGATTAATAAAACGAATAAACACAGCTCAGGAAGATCTTCAGAAAAATCGATTATTGTTAGAAAGATCAAACAAATTTGCCGCCATCGGGAAAATTGCTCCGGCATTGGCACACGAAATCAGAAATCCGCTTACTTCTGTCAAATTATTGATATACAGTATGATGCAGGAGAAGGACATCGAAAAAGAACGACTGCATGATTTTGAAATCATTACACATGAAATTAGTCGTGTGGAAGGCTTTCTGCAGAATTTTTTGAAATATGCCCGACCTGCGAAGCCACTCTTGCAAAAAGTTGAAATAGAATCTCTTATACGAGAAGTGATGTATCTGATGTCGGCTCAGTTGAGACAAAAAAATACAAGTATCATCGAAGATTATAATCCGAAAGGTCTTGTCATTAACATCGATCCTGATATGATTAAGCAGGTATTGATGAATCTGATTTTAAACGCAATCGAATCGATGGGAAACAAGGGCGAGCTGACCATCGCAACCAAATTGAAGGTAGATGAAAATAGTACAACGTATTTACAGCTTTCGGTAAGTGATTCAGGATCAGGGATCCCGCCGGAAATTTTGGAAACCTTATTCGACCCATTCGTTAAAGGGAAAGACCAGGGAATTGGATTGGGATTGTCTATTTCACAACGGATTGCTGAGCTACATCAGGGTTGGATCGGTGCCGGAAACAATTCGGATAAAGGCGCGATTTTTACTCTCCATTTACCTGTAAATCAATAGGATATGGAAATCAGAAAAATACTTATTGTTGATGACGAAGAATTTGTAAGGTATTCGTTTAAAAAACTTTTTACAGAACCGGGAATCAGTATTTCTGAAGCAGCAAATGGACTCGAGGCTCTTTCACAAATTAAAAGTGTGCAGCCCGATTTGGTATTAATGGATATTGAAATGCCCGGCTTAAGTGGTTTGGAAACCATTCAGCGCGTTAAGAAATCACATCCTATGCTTCCTGTTATTATCATGACTGCCTACGGGACCACCGAAAGGGTGATTGCTGCGATGAAATACGGTGCCTTCGAATATATTGAAAAACCATTCGATGTCGCCCGTTTGAAAGCCCTTATCACAGAAGCGTTGGAGTCAAAACGTTTCTCCGACGAAGAAAATCGTGTTGATATTCTTCCGGCAGACACACACACCGGCGAACAGATTATCGGTTCGAGTTCCGCCATTAAGGAAGTGTATAAAATGATTGGCAAGGTTGCAGCCAGCGATGTGAGTGTTTTGATAACCGGCGAAAGTGGTACAGGTAAAGAGTTGATGGCCAAGGCAATACATCGTTATAGCGATCGTTCTGATAAACCATTTATCGCCATCAATTGCGCAGCCATTCCCGATAATTTGTTAGAGAGCGAGTTGTTCGGATTTGATAAAGGAGCGTTTACAGATGCCTCACATAGCAAGGAAGGGAAATTTGAGATAGCCGATAAAGGAACCTTGTTTCTGGATGAAGTTGCGGATATGAGCCTGACACTGCAGGCAAAACTACTACGTGTATTGCAGGAAGGAACATTTGAACGTATTGGTAGTAACAAAACGGTAAAAGTGAATGTACGGGTGATTTCAGCAACCAATAAAAACCTGGAGGTTGCGATTGCATCTAAACAGTTTCGCGAAGATTTGTATTATCGACTGAAAGTGGTGAATCTCACCTTGCCTCCATTGCGCGTGCATCCGGAAGATATTCCGCAACTCACCAATTATTTTCTGTCGCGTTTTTGTCGCGAGATGAAGGTTCCGATGGTAAGTATTCCGCCGGAAACAATGGAACAGTTGCAACGAAATACTTGGCCGGGAAATGTGCGTGAGCTGGAAAATTTACTGAAAAGAGCACTATTGTTGAGTAAAAACAATGTTATCACGCCCGATTTGGTTACGGTGGAACAACATACTAAAATCACATCCCATAACGTCATTTCCACTGATGTTTTTTCAGGTCTCATACCAGATAATCTGGCTGAATATGAAGGAAAGCTATTCAAATTTGTGATCGATCAGGTTGAAAAAGAACTGATTGAAAAATCACTTCAATTTACGAAAGGGAATCAAGTGAAAGCAGCGAAACTATTAGGTATTTCGCGTGCCATGCTTGTTGAAAGGATTGAGAAATATGATCTTCGGACTGGTATTGCTGAATAAGGGGGAAATACCAAAGATATTGTATAGTATTTGTTGACTAAGCGCTCCAGTGTGCTCAGTATTTCAAAGATACAATCTAAAAGCAATTCACAATGTGCCTGATTATTGTGCTGCAACCGGACTGTAAAAGTGTAAGCAGAAAAACAGGCAGCTGATAATAACTTTTTCTGATTTAAAACTTGGCATATTTAGCTGTATTTTATTGAATCCTATCTCGTCAGATTGAAGGTTATGGTCTCTGTTGTTTTACTCTTCCCTTGCGAATCTGGATCGGTATAATTTCTTGTTATTGTTTGCTTCAGGCTTTTTTGATAGGGGCTACCCGGAAAAGGACCGAGAGACCGATCGCATGAAACCGGATAGGTGGCATTCTGTTCTTTATTAAAACTCTCGTCATACGGGCATCCCGAATTTTTCTCCTCTGTTTTTTTTGTATATTTACCAGGCTCCGAAATAGCTTTCACTGTAATGGTATAATTATTTGCCAGTGTATCAAACTTGATTCTGATCAGAGCAGAGCAGTTTTCATATTCATTCGGTGTGAGTGGTATGGTTTTAGTTGCACTGTATGTTTCTGTAATCACAGTGCTGCTGTTCTTATCTGCATGGCCAGGTTCAAACAGGTCAACTTTTACTCCGTCTATCATTTTACAACAGTGATCACAAGTGTTGTGCTCGGTCATTTTTTTACTATTATCGATGGTACAATTAACACCGGAGGAGCCTTGATAGCGTTTGTCCTTTTTAAATGTCCACGTTTGTATTGTTTTGTTCTCCTCTTTTTTTGTGGCTTTAAATTCGCAATCCTGATTTGGCAAGCCTGTACGCTCCTCGCTATCCTTAAATGTAGTTACTGAGGTAAAAGATAGATCTCCTTTGTAGGCACAAATTTCCATCACCAATAAATCTTTAACCAATTTTTCGGCGAATTTTGCCATATCTTCATACATATTACTTAAATCAGTTTTTGTCACATGTTTCCCGCTTACTTTTCCTCTTCGCATACCTATAGCACTTTCACCCAAATAATAGTCCTCACCAAGCTTTGTGATAGTTAGGCATATCTTAATATCACATTTAAAAAATCCCATGATATACTCAAAATCATCTTCCTGAAGGCCATAAACATGTACCCGAAACGTCTCTTTTACTATCATTGCTGTGATAGTACCGCGTGTAATAGTTTTAGCACACTTTATTTCTTTCTCGATGGCAGTTGAAACGATAGCTTCAAATATGCTCATTTGTTCATTCCTTTCCTCTGTATTAGCACCTTCTGCCGCATCAATCCCCCAGATTAAAATGAGAGGTTTTTCAGGTAAAGAACCCAATTGAGCATTTGCGATTACTGTTGTAAATAACAATAATAATGATATAATTATTTTTTTCATTTTAGTAAGATTTGACAGTTTGGTAAGAGTTTTTGAATGCGGGCTTGTTCCTGGGTACTAATCTGCGTATTGGCGATACCTAGTTTTTTAAGTTTTTTCAATGCTCCGATTGTTTCAGGAAGTTCATGAATGGGATTAGCATCGATGTACAGCTCTTCCAGTTGTGTTAAATCACCAATGGACACAGGTAATTTAGAGATGTTGTTCCCAAACAAAGCCAGTGTTCTCAGATTTTTCAAACTTCCAATCTCATTCGGGATTTCAGAAATCCCTTCTTTATCCCTTATCAGAAATAATTGATTGATATTTCTTGAAGAGAGCATAGTAAAGAGAGCATTTAAATCGACAGGAATCGCCTTGCCATTTCCTGTTATAAAGAGCAAATCGATATTGGTTGGCAGTTCAAACCCATTTTTAGTTAAAAAGCGAGGGTCCGGATGATCCAGGTTTATCGCTAAAACAGGTAAAAGCTGCATAAATTCGAAATCGATAGAGGTGGTGTCACCTTCGTCTAACTCTGCCAAAATCTCTTCTTCCAGTTTTCCCGTATTGTATGGGTCTGATACTTCATTGCCCGCTACTCTCATGGCTGAATCGAATTGTACAGCGAACATATCTCTTAATTCTTTTTCTGCCTTCATTAAGGCATCAGGATCAGTGGGGTCATATTTTATCCCCAGGCTGTCTAAAAAATGTTGGCCTTCTTTGTCAATCTGAGCAAATGCTGAGGTGGTGAGCAGCAAGGCAAAAACGATGGTAATTAGCGTTTTCATGAATTGATTTATTTTAGTTTACATCCAGCAATTTTCTTAAATCACTGCCTTTCAAACCTTGTATGAATTCCCAAACCCGCTGGGCATCTATGCCGCCATAGCCCTGTTCATCGGCATGGCCCTCAATGGAGATTGTGATAAGTTGTACACTTGTGCGCGGAAGTGAGGGATTGAAATATTCAGGATTAATTCTATATAGTGGTGCTGCTGTTGAGTCTTCTTCCAGACTGCATATCTGAGTTAGTGGCCTTTCAGTATTTCCATTGATATATGCCGGCAAGCCCATCATTTCAGGTGGAATGGCAGCTATTTCACTTTTTAAAGCATCAATCACCATCTGGGGAGTGATACCTTCCTTGAATGAAGCATTATAATAAGACAACATTTTTTGGGTGTATTCCAGGTTGGTGATGGGTAGCCAGAGCTTACGATCATTGCTTGTTACCACAATCCGGTTTTCGTAGTAACCATCGTAAAGAAAAACTCCGCTACCCAAATCCTGTATTTTTTTGGGGAGCGAAAATATTTCTTTATACTGCTTCATCGCTTGTTTATCATTCAATGGATCGAAATTCATCGACGACTCAAAAGCCATCGTTATATCATTGGTTCTCAATTTTATATATGATACCTCGGTACAGTTGTGATCTATCTTCCCCTTTTGAAAGAAAAGGGTGCAAAAAGGGATAAAGATTTCAGCTTTTACGCTTTCTCTGACATCAATTGGTTTCGACCCATGGTCATAGTGATTGTAAGCAGCTCGCGACTCTACATTCAAAACTACACCCAGCGGATTTTGGGCTACCGGTTGCCGATGCAGGTAATTGACCAATTTTTCGGTAGTGCTGTGGTATTTCTGCAATTCAGTGGCAGTCATTTTGTAATATCGTTCCCCAAACCATTCACCCGAAAGGTTATTGTTAGTATATATCCATTTACCGGGATAGGTGGCTAAGTCTTCTGTATCCTGAGATATTGCTATGTATGAAAAACTGACAACAAGAAAAGCGATAATGATGTATTTCATAGTTTTATTTTTTTGTTAATTGGCGAATGAAAATTGTTCACAGATCATTAACTATTGTCATTTTCTGTAAAATACAATAATTTCATTAATTAACAATATTTCAACCCGACTTGTCGGGTTGAAATATTTTACTAAATCTGTGGCATTTATATTTTTGGATTTAATTAATCAGTGGCTGAGTAGTTACTTAAATTTCAATCACTTAATCTCTGTCAATTCAGTGTATGACTGCAACTTGCCTTTGTCGTAGATTTCTGTTTTAACAATTCCTACTCCTTTTGCATACCATTCGATATTATTGGTTTTTACCTTCATTCCCATCGCGGTGGCGGTTACATCGCTCGTTAACTTGTAGCTTTTAAAAGTGCCGGCCTTAACTGTAACATCTTCAATAGCTTCAACTTTCCGGTTTGTAACCTGAGCTGACATTTTCATGTTGATGTACCCCATGTTCATTGACATTTCAATATTTGCATCGGGAAGTACATCACCGGGGTCCGGATTGGAAGGAATCTCCATATTATTCCCCTTGATTTGAACATCGGCTGGAATTTGCCCGTCCTTTTGGAAGGCTGATTTATTGATAAAATTTCCCATGTCAAAATAAAGCTTGTCGCCTTTCTTGTGGATGGTAATATCTTCTTTGAACAATAGTTCATCTTTTGGATCAATCGATTCGCACAAATAGGTGATATCCATGTCGTTACCATCTACACTTACATGTTTGATGGTATTTCTTACCATGTTGGTGACTTTATCTTTTTTATCGAAAGCTTTGTAAACCAGAACAGTACCTTCTTTAGTTGGGAAGAAAATTTCCTGAGCATTGGATACCATTCCGCTGAGGATTATTGCTGTGAAAACAAATAGTTTTTTCATAATGATTAATTTTTTTTAATTACTGCATTGGCACTTAAGTCACATAGTTTTTCTATGTGTTTTAATTGTGTCTATGTGGTTTTATAATGTTTATAATTTGATGAATTCTACCCTACGGTTCAGTGCTTTATTTACAGGAATGTCGTTAGGTGCAACAGGCTTAGATTCGCCTAATCCGTCGGTTGTCAATTGGTCGGCTTTCACTCCAAAAGAGTTAACCAATACGGCTTTAACCGATGCCGCTCTGCGTTTCGATAAATCCATGTTTTTGGCATCATCGCCATCAGAATCTGTATGGCCAAATATTTTAACTTTTACATCTGGCACTTCGTTCAAAATACCTGCTATTTCTTTCAGCGTTCCATACGATTCTGGTTTTACAACGTCCTTATTTACATCAAAATAGATACCATAGGTAACCAATTTCCCGTCTGTCAACAGTTTGTTGCGCATATCGGGTAAGCCAGCTGCAATCCTGAAATTGCTTACCATCATAATAGCCGATTCCCACAATTCAAATCGCATCATATTGCATTGAAAACCTGGCTTGAAAACTTTGGGTAAATCAAAAACTTTAACCTGATCGAGGTAAACTCTGAGTCGGGTTTTCTGCACCCAAAATGAAAGGCGATATTTTTTACCTGGTTCCATCGTAGCATTCTCTTTCATACCATCAATTGTATATCCGGTTTCGTCATAAGCACTATACGAACTGCGGGAACCAAAACTCATTTTAACACCTCCTATTCCAGGAACAGCTCCTCCTTCGCTGAGATCCTTAGGGTCATTCGCTCCGTAGAGGTAAAATCCATACTCATAAAAAGTATTACCTTCATCCATAGGAAAAGTAATTACGTCAAACTCTATCGTATAATTATCTGGCAATTTTATTCCTTCATTAAGAGCAATACAGCCAGAGCCCTGCATATTTAACCAGTTGCCCGGGTAAAGATTGGTAGTAACCACTTCCGCGGAAGAGTTTGTATTCCAGTTTGGCGGAAAATCGCCAACAGCAACTTCTGTGAAGTCATCGTAAAAAATTACTTTTTCACCCGGAATAAAATCGAACTTGGAATATGAAGCCAGCGAAGATTTTGTATCAGTGGCAGGTTTTACATCCTGTAAATCAGGCTTTTGTCCTTCTGAGTCATTTTCATTTACTTGTGCATCGGCCTCTTCTTCTTCGGTAGGCTTTTTTTTCTTCTTGAAGAGATTTTTTACGCCATCTTCAACTTGGTTAAGGCCTTCATCAACTCCTTGATCGACCTTGTTGTTGGCTCTGTTGTTGGTTTGATCCTTTACTTTACCTTCGATGTCTATTTGGGCATTTACGTTAAAAAATGCCACACAAAAAATAAATGCGAATAAAATTTTAGAAGCTTTCATACTTTTGATTTATGGGTTTTTATGAAGTAAAATTAGGTAGTCGCAAAAGTTTGAATATCCCCTAAAAAGGTGATTTTACTATATTTTCTAAAATCCCCTTTTTAAGTGATATTTGGTTGATTGAATGGAGGTAGTTTTGTTAATGATTAATGATCAGTTTATGCGTAGAAATCGTTTTGTTTTCCGTTTTATTGTTGCTCTATTTGCCGGTTATCTAATTGTCAATCAGATTAATGCTCAATCAACACAAGATGATAATGCATTAATTGATGGGTTGCTTGCAAAAAAAATAGAATCTATTACCGTCCACCATCAGGATTCTATCCTAATTAACGAATCTCTGCAAAAGGCTGCAAAATATTCTGAAGTCCGCAATGATTCAGCTCTTATATATGTAGATAAGGCTATTGTTCAGGCTGAAAAAGCTGGGTTATTTTCCAAAATATCGGTTGCTCTGCAAAAAAAAGGGCATTATTATGAGATCAAAGAAGATTATAAAACCGCAAGTTCGTGTTTTATAAATGCACTGAAAATTGAAGAAAAGCATAAAAATGACAAAAGGATAGCCGATTTAAACGACGAACTCGGAGGCATCTATTTCTTTCAGGAAATATTTCCTAAATCGCTTGCTTATTATCAGGAAGCTTTGGTAAGGTATCAAAAATTAAATGATACTATCGGTATGGCAAAAGTTATGGGTCATATTGGTTCGTTATATAATTCGCGCGAATATTGCGAGAAACGATCTCTTGAACAAAAACAAACGGATAACGAAATGGCCTTGGATTATAATCTGAAATCCTTATATTTTTTCGAAATGAAGCACTTTCAGAAGGGAATTATTCATTCGTGGTTAAACATCGGTAATGTTTATCGATGCTTAGGAAAGCCTGCACAAGCATTGGGCTATGTTGAAAAAGCACTTGATTATTATCGGAGTAAAGATGATATTGAAAACATAGCCAGAACACTTTATACGATGGGACTTGTTTACAATAGGTTGATGAAGTATGATTTGGCATTGAATTGCTTGAACGAAGCCAAAGAACTTGATTTACGTTATAATTGTACCGATGGTATTCAATTTCTGTATGAGCAGATGGCACAAACCTATGTCAACAAGAAAGATTATAAAAATGCCTACGACTATTACCTCAAATACATGATCATTCGCGATTCGGTTTACAACAACGAAAAATCGAAACAGATTTTTGAACTGGAAACAAAATATCAGACCAAAAAAAAGCAGGGTGAGATTGAAAACCTAACCTTGGTAAAGCAACAACGAACTCTGGTTATATACATCCTAATTGCCTCGTTATTAATAGTTTCATTGCTAAGTTGGATGTATTACAGAAACATAAGAAACAAAAAAATTATTGCCGATCAAAAGCTTGAAATCAAAGAAAAACAGTTGCTTGAACTCGAAAAAGAACGTCAGCTGGTTGCTGCTATATCGGTATTGCAAGGCGAAGAAGCCGAGCGTGCACGTTTAGCCGGTGATTTGCACGATGGTTTGGGCGGATTGCTTTCGGGTGTCAAATTAAAATTATCATTCATGAAAGAAAATGCTATTATTACCAGTGAAAATCTGGCACATTTTAATCATGCACTCGACTTGTTGGATGCTTCAATCACCGAGATGAGGCGGGTTGCACACAATCTAATGCCTGAAACGCTGATGCATTATGGATTACGAACTGCCTTGAACGATTTCATCAAACAGGTTACTCCTGAAGAATCACCCCTGATAAGGTTCAACACGTTTGGAGAAGATTTGCGATTTGACAAAGAACTGGAAATTACAGTTTACCGTGTCACTCAGGAACTGGTGACCAACGCCGTTAAGCATGCCCAAGCTAAACTAATAGATATTCAGTTGTTTACCGAAAAAGAACGAATTTGTGTTCAGGTGATCGACAATGGGATGGGCTTTGATCCAATAAAACCTGACTCTTCAAAAAAAGGAAACGGGCTGAAGAATATTCAGGACAGAGTTACGGCATTTAATGGCCAATTTGAAATACTTAGTCAACCGGGAAAAGGAACAGAATGTACAATGGAATTTATATTATCTTAGGGCGATCATAATGCTAAAATAAATCGTTGATGTCGCAACTTATCCTGATTGTAGAAGACCACCCGATTGTAAGCGAAAGCCTAACCAGAATTATTACAGATTCAGACTTGAATATTAAGTGTTTACATGCCAGCAATGCCGCAAAAGGACTTGCTTGCCTCAATGGAAATTCATTCGATTTAATCATGCTAGACATCAACTTACCTGATATGAATGGCATTGAATTTTGCAAAATTGCCAAATCGAGATTTCCGGATATAAAAATATTAGCCATTACTACGGTTGCCCAACGCCATGTGGTAGAAAAGATGCTTCATCAGGGGGCTGACGGATTCATCCTTAAAACTTCGGATATTGATGATATTATTGGAGGTATCCGCCATATTTTAAGCGGGAAACAACTTTATTTGGGCAAAGGGGTGAAAGAACTCTTGAAAGGGATTTCGCAGGAAAACAGCGATTTGCCTATGATTACTAAACGCGAAAGTGAAATTCTGAAATTAATAGCTGACGGATTAACCAATCAGGAAATTGCTATCCAGCTCTTCATCAGTACTTTTACAGTAGATAGTCACCGCAAAAATCTTTTACTGAAATTCAATGCAAAAAACACAGCAACACTGGTTAAAATCGTTGTTTCTAAAGGGATTATTGATGTGACCTGAGTTGCATAAGTTGTTTTAATTTCTGCTAAAATCTTCGGGATAATCAAACAATGAATCAGAGATGGGTACATTCTCCTGAATTGTTGTAGCTGTTTCTTCACAAATCAATATGTATTGATTGCAATCAGGACCATCGCTGCAGGTATATTGTTTTACTTTCAGAAATACTCCCTGCCATTCATACACTTCCAACTTCTCAATACCTGTTTTTATTTCAAAAATAGCACACTCTTTCCCCAGAAAATTGGCTTTTCCCAGCATCTTTACGGTAGCATCATAAAGCTTATTCTCAAATAAGTAATTTATCTCAGCAATGGATTTGTAGTTATAATTGCTATTTACCAAATCGCTTCTGCTCACTGTTTTATTAATGTAATCAACCAGAAACTCACACTCTTCATCCCGAATTTTTCTGTAATGCTTCGATTCGGGTGATAAATTGTACTCCGAAATTTTTTCTTCCCATTCCCAGACGGATTTTTTGCCCTGATCCTTGCTGTAAAGTATCTTTTTGCCCTCCGCTTTCGTCTGGTAGTAATCCTTTTTAGTGTTATAATTTACAATGATGGATGAGAATCCGGTAGCTGCCTGTTTGTAGGTTCCATCAAGTTTGTCGCCATCAATCATCCGGTATTTTGCCGGAACCTGAAAAGCTGAAGGGGAAATTTCAATGTTTTCTTCCAGGCTGGTGGCTTCGATCGTAGATATCAGATTTCCAAGAAAAAAAGTTTTCATGGAAAGGCAAATGTCATGGTAAACAATATAGATATATTTATTTTTTGAAAGGTAAGCAGGATTCGCCTCAATATACTCGTACACGAAACAGTTACAACCAAGGAAAGGAGTTTCTCCGGTTTTTGTGAAACTAATAAAATTTTTTTGATTGCTTTTATTGATCTTATTGTGGATCAGGTCTTGTGCCTTCTTGTTAAACCCCACGGCGATTGTAAAATCAATTTCTTTGGTGTAATCAAATTCTTTGATTTTGCGTTTGGTAACACATCCTTTTGGGTCGTTTAACGAAAATACAGAATCCTCTCGATAAATCTGCTGATAGGGTTTGCCCAGGATCTGTATAGTTAATTCATCTATTCTTTCAATTAGAAACAGTGAACCAAAAGCATCAAAGGTTTCGCGAAACGATGGATGGCTAACCGTGTCATTACCCATATTCGACTTTAAGTTGTATTGTATGATTGCTGATTTTACCGGATATTTCGGAAGGAATTCATTTTTAGATTGTTGAGCTGAAATAGTTCCGAATAAGCTTAAGCCAATGAATAGGCTAACAGAAATGACTCTTTTGATTTTGGATATCCACATAATCTTTACTTTGATCTTAGTGTAAAATTATGAAAAGACAATCAATTCATTGATCCCCTTTTTCAGGGATATTTGACAAAACAAAGCCCAAGAGTTTTGACCACCGCATGCAAAAGCTAAAAGAAGTATATGGGGTTGGATCATTTATTTTAAATATGCTCTCTGAGATATTGATTAATGAAATTGTCGATTGTTATTAAGACCCAATCATCAAATTCATGATCTAGCCAACCGTGTTTGCTCAATATTTCATAGATACAATCTAAAAGCAATTCACAATAGTCCAAATGAGATATTCCTGCTACTCCTTTGGAACCTTTTCGGTGAGCGATTCACGAATCAATTTTCGCAGTTCTAACTGACTGTTTTTAACCTCTCCGCGAGCATTGGGGCGATACATTTCAGGATACCTGCATTTGGCAGGGCGATATTTCATATCGTCGATTGTTCCGGTGACGTCGATGCCAAATTTAACCGGTAAAGGACTGTCAACCACCGAAATATGATAATCGAAACTCATATCCATATTGTGTCTTCCGGCCACCACACCTTTGTATTTATCCATCACAATCAGGAAGGGATACACATCAATTTCCTGTTTGAATACGGTGAACTCAGCCGATAAACTATCGACTTTGTTGTAGGTTTGTTTACTGAATTTCAATGTCTTGGCTATTTCAGTAAAGGTTTCACCATCCATCAACACCAAATCCTGTCCTTTGATGGATGCAGCTCCGCGTATGGTCGATTTTTTGACGTCATACAGCGAATCGAGGTAGGTTTCGGCAGCCATGTGGAATTCGCCTTTTCCACTGAATGAGCGCAGCATGGGCATAAGGGAGTCAACATCCGGAATGATTTTCAGCAATTCACTGATCTCAATGTCCAGCATATGAAACTCGAGCCCCATGAAAAGATGGTTCTTGCGAGGTGTGCGGTACATGGCTGTCAACTGCATTTTGGCAGCTGGTGTAAGAAAATTGAAATCATCCAGAACCAACAGCCCGTCTTTCACCCGCAGTTTTCCTTTGATATCTGTGGCTACTCCTGAGCCAAAATGAGCAAGGCCAACATTCACATTGAGTGTGATATCTATGCCTTTTGGAACCATATACGGTCCGGTGGAAGTTTCTTCGGCAGATGGCTTAACGCTTTCATCCTCACCCAGACCGCTGGTGAGTCCCATAAGCTGCACAAGATCAGAGGTATTACTTACAAAATTGAAATCACCTCTCAACAGTGAGTCATTCCTGAAATAGGAAATGATATTACTGAGTTTCCCTTCAAGACTGAAATCAGAGTTGTCGATTCTTAACTTGCTTTCTTTTATGTTAAACACTTCCGGACTGAAATCCATTTGAATGGAAGGTATCTCAAGCAGAAACGGCAGGGTTTCCATTGTGATAAGACCTTTATCCATCTTCAGAAATCCGTTTGCCTGCCATTGCTGAAAAACATCCTTTTGACTCTTGTCGTTCAACACATCAGCTTTTAAATCAATGGTATGCATGCTGACAGAGTCAGCCCCCATCGCCACTTTTAGGTTCTCGCCCGAATACTCAATCACCATTTGAGGCCGAACCGGATTGTCGATCAGTTGTGCTTTCATCCGAAGTTGATGCATACTGCTGCTTCCCGATCCAAATGAAGCTTTCAGGGCTTGGCCAGTTAAATCGATATTTAGTTCAGCCAAATGATTATTTCCTTTTTGTGGCATCATTTCAAAATTTCCGACAGGCATATTTGCGCGTAAACTGATGGTATCCATCTGTGCCGAAAGTGAATCCATCTTAAACGAACAATTCACATTTGGGATGATTGATTCATCCATCACATCTGAGCTTTCAAAGGAAATCAAGGCATTTTTCAAAAGGGCATTTGTGCTGTGTAATGTGCTTATTTGAAGGTTTTTAGATGTTATTTTTGCTGCAATGAAGCTTGTTTTTTTCGACTTGGCGTGCAAGTTTGGGATTTCAAAATAAACATCAGAAACATCTGTTTGCAACGATACCGTATCATAGATAGTACTGAAACCAGATAAATGAATCGATCCCGCAAATTTCATTCTATCAAGTTGCATCTTATCAAGTTCCGACATCGAAAACTGCGACGACACCTTAGCCGAAGCCTTTCCGTTGAGTTCCATTTTCGGTTTAGCGGGCAGCATGGAAGAAAATTCTTTCAGTGTGAAATTCCCCTCTGATTTCAGGTCATAATGAATGTCACTAAACAGGTGCGTAATTGTGCCACTTGTCTGAAAATCAGACTGCGGCGTGCGGCCGTTGAGGTGATCGATACGGAAATAGGACGTTTCATCGTTGGTCAAATCAGAATAAAACACAAACTCGCCATTCATAGCACTCATCGGAATTGGAAACCCAACATATTGCATGGTGCCATCCTGAAGTATAATGCGCATATCAAGTAATGGCATCAATGAATCGGAATAAACTCCTTTAATTATACCGTCGGAAGTAACCAACCCATCGGCCACAATACCCTCTACATAAGATTGATACGAAGGTGGAATTATGGCTAACACTTCCTTCAATGGCAATGTTTTGCTTTGATACGAAATATCGGTAATTACCTGAAAGGGAGTCTCAACATAACTGGCAGTTCCGCTATAAGTAAGGCTCATATCATTGATCGATGCTTCAGATTTGTCGAATGTAACCTGCATTTTTGATAAAATAATCTGAACCATTGTCCGGGTTTCTATCGAAGCATTCCGTAGATATTGCTCGCCATCATAAGTCACCGACAAAAGTCCTTCACTTACGTTGATCTGTGTTTTGATGGTGTCGGAAATCATATTTCCTGAAATTTCGGCTGTCAGATTACGAACATCAGTCAGCAGTCCGAGCGTTTGGTCGATGTACGAAATTTGGATGTTTTTCAATCCGATATGTTCCAACTTGATGATATGAAAAGGCGTTCCTGATTCTTCCTCAGCAGCGACTGTATCTGATTTTACTACATCATAATTTGAATGTCCCAAACTATCGGTAAACGCATTTAAGGTTCCATTTTGTAGTTTCATATCATTAAATATCAATTCATTGCGTTTCCAAAATGCCTCCAGATTGACGATTCCAACAAATTGTTCGGCTTGAATGATGGTGTCAGATTGTACTCCGTCGATATGATTCATCAGGGCGAATTGCTTCATTTTTAATCCAAATCGGGGGAAAGTGCTGAAGAAAGTAAGCTCTACTTCACCAATCTGCGTTTCGCAGCTGAGCATTTTCGAGGCCTGCGACCGCACGATGGGCGTAATTTTTTCCGGAGTAAAAATAAACCAGACTGCAATACCTATCACCAAAGTTATCAGGACGATCAAGCCTACCAGGCTGATGCCTATCCATTTAAAAACCTTTTTCATTGTCGTTTATTTGTCATGTTTCTGACACTGGAAAACATCCTGAAATGTCAGTAAAACCTGATAATCCCACACTATTATTTTACAACTTTTGTGAAGGAAAATGTTGTCCCAAAGTCATCCTTGTATTTGAGCGAATTGGCTGAAAGTTCAGTCACAGTATATACTTTCGGTACATTTCCACCCACTTCCATAATGTGAATATGAGTCAGTTCTGATTTCACCAGGCTCCATGTAAATGGCTGAGCCTCAGCTTCTGTCACATCGTCGGCAGTATCCCAGGTTCCTCCGGTATAGTCGTTGACGTATTTGTAAAAAACTGTTCCCGACACCCATTTCCCGATCAAAAGCGTTTCATCAAACGAAGCTTCCTCTTTTGTACAGGAATTAAACAGGATCGAAAAGGAAAAACATACCATCAGGCAAACCAAAATCTTTTTCATGTGTATTTTGTATTAATTATTTGAATAATCGTTCGTTTGATACTCTTCCGAAGTGGACATCTTTTGTTGAATCATTGTGTCTGCCCTCTTTGCGGTGTTTAATTTCCGGAAAAATTCGTTTCACGGAACTTAGCCTATCGCTTACAAATTTATGCAAATGCCCAATTCGTTGCACTTTGAAAGCAACTAAAATTTAAAAAACAGAACGATTGCGATATTTCGATATAACTATCTAAGATTGAAATAAATACAAATCAATTTGAAAAATTTCATGAACTAGTGTTTGTAAAAGCAACGAATATTTTGATGATTTTTAAAAGATAGAAGCAGTTTTGTTGTTTATTTTTGCAAAAAACATTGTATCATGACTGAAGAAAATCGTTTTATTGATCGCTACAAAACTGGAAATACGCCATGGGCACATCAACATCCGGATTTCAATCTGATGGATGTAATTCAACAAAAAAACATAAAACCCTGCAAGGCTTTTGAGCCTGGATGCGGCCTTGGCGTAGAATCGGTTTGGCTGGCGCAACACGGTTTTGAGGTTACCGCAATGGATGTTTCGGAGCTGGCATTGGAAAAAGCCCGTAAATTGGCTGGTTCGTCAGCAGAAAGAATCCATTGGCTAGCCATGGACATTATGAAAGATGAGCCTCTGATAGAGGAATACGGTTTTATCTTTGACCGTGGTTTCTTCCATACTTTCGACACTTTCGAAGAGCGAAACATTGTGGCAAAGAAACTCGCTTCCTCACTCAAAAAAGATGGTTTGTGGCTTTCGTTAATGGGTAATAAAGATGGTGTTCCGGTCCGTACAGGCCCGCCCTTACTGACGGCTACTGACATCGTTTTAGCTGTTGATCCATTTTTTGAAATTATTTCACTACAGGTTAGTGTTTTTGGCAACGAAGAGGCAAATCCACATAAAATTTGGCGTTGCCTGATGAAGAAACGACAGTGAAAAATGTACTTTGACAACTCTGGAGCCAATGAAAAAAAACTCCAAACTTCCCTTCTGGCTGGCGTGAGCTGGGCAGGTAGCTCACTCCTAACTTTAGCTCACTTTAGTTCACTTTAGGCACTTACAAAATGGTAACTCCGTTTGCCACAACGCTTTCTGATAAATCCCAGTTATCATCAGCAATTTGCTTTTTGAAACATTGCGTACGGTAAACAGTGGCATGTAAAAGTGAGTTGCTGTGGTTTGCAAGCCAGTTTTGCCTCACATCCACATAGTTACGAATCCATTCTTTCTCGTCGCCGCCACTGGCCGGAACCACTGTAGGAAACCGTTTTCTTAAAAAGCCCGGAATGCTTCCGGAGTGAATGGTGCTATCGTAAATAACCAACAGACTCAGTGGAAGTTTGAATTCATTCGTCGTAAACAACGATGTGACGGCTGAAAATACTTCAAATCGAACAATTCATCCTGACACGTTTTCATGATCGGATCATTTTTACCGGCATTTTTCAATGCATTGCAAAAATCAGCATCGGTCGCCAGACTGGGTTTCTTGCCAATTCTGCTCAAAAATTCAAATTTATCATGCCTTTCTTTAGTACATTTGTCGCATTACGTTCAGAAAATTATGACCGAAAAAATAATTGAAGTTCAGCACCTTTCAAAGCATTTTGGTAAAACCATTGCTGTACAAGATGTCAGTTTTGATGTTTTTCGGGGAGATGTTTTTGGTTTTTTGGGTCCAAATGGAGCCGGGAAAAGTACTACAATCAGAGCCATGCTTTCATTGATATCTCCAACTTCGGGCTCGATAAAATTATTTGGTAAAGAGTTTCGGTCGAATCGGAAATTCATTCTTTCGAAAATAGGCTGTATCATCGAAAAACCCGATTTCTATCAGTACCTGTCTGCCGAGAGGAACCTCGAAATTTTTGCCCGCATTTCAGGCGTAGCAGTTTCTAAAAGTAGAATTCATGAAATGATTGAATTCGTGGGACTTAGAGGCCGTGAAAAGGATAAAGTAGGTCATTTTTCGCATGGTATGAAACAGCGACTCGGTATCGCCCAAACGATATTACACGATCCCGATCTGATTATTCTGGATGAACCAAATACCGGCCTTGATCCACAAGGAAGCCTCGATATTCGTAATCTGATTCTTCAGCTTCGTAATGAGCGTAATAAAACCATCGTTCTTTCTTCACACATCCTTTCCGAAATAGAAATCATTGCCAGCCGCATGCTAATCATCGCCGATGGCAAGTCCATCGTACAGGGAAACGTATCTGAATTACTTAATAAACAAGAGCTTATCGTAACGATTGAAGTTGATAATCCGGTATTGGCAGTTCAAATAATCAATGGCAATCTGGCAGATGCAATTATTGGAAATGATGGACAAAATGAATTACGCCTACGTATAGCCCATGATACCATTCCTGTTGTTAATCAATGGCTTACGGAAAATAATGTGAAAGTTTATAGCATTGAAACAAAACGAAAATTAGAAGATTATTTTTTAAAACTGGTGAATAACTGATGTTCTGGAAAAGTACCTATAACGAGTGCATCAAGATTGTGGCAAAACCACGGTCTTATATAGGTATGGCTGCTATCACCGCTCTTGTTGGCGTTATTCTGTTTGCCATGTTGGTCGATGGACATAAATATGTCTCAATGATTACTTCTTCTTTTGAGCAAACATTTGCCTTTAAAGGAAATCTGCTCAACGGATATTTCATGGCTTATATTGTACTACAGATGCTCATCATTCATGTTCCACTTTTGATTGCCTTGGTAACAGGCGATCTTGTGTCGGGTGAAGCTTCAGCCGGCACATTGCGCATGTTAGTAAGTAAGCCGATTTCGCGTTCTGAGATCCTGCTTTCGAAATTTTTGGCCGGAAATATTTATACCCTGACCATTTTGATCTGGCTTGGAATTTTGGCACTTGGCGTTGGAAATCTGCTTTTCGGTCCCGGCGATTTGATCATTTTCAAGGCGGAAGGACTTGTTATTCTGCCCGGTGATGACGTACTTTGGCGGTTTTTCTCCGGATTTATTGTAGCTTATTTAGCACTGGTTACCGTATCAACCTTATCCATAACACTCTCGTGCTTTACCGATAATTCCATTGGACCCATTGTTACGACCATGGCAATCATCATTTTATTCACCATTATTGGAAATCTGGATGTTCAGGTTTTCGATTCTGTCAGGCCATTTCTTTTTACAACGCACATGGTGGCCTGGAGAAGTTTTTTCGATGATCCAATTCGTGAATATGAAATTGTAAAGGCAGTTTTGGTGCTTTTAACCCATATAATTGTGCTGCTTGGTATTGCACTTTATAAATTTAACAAAAAGGATATTTTGTCATGAAAGCGCAGCTAACGTTATTAAAATTTACTTTCTTAGCAGCTTTCATGCTGATTTTGACGCAATTGCATGCTCAGGAAAATCCCAATCAGTTGCTGGTTGGTGTGCGTGAAAAATTAATGAAAGTGAGTGATTATTCGGTGGAGGTAACTATTAAAGCCGAAATTCCCCTTATAAAAATTCTTCCGGTAAAAGCAAAGATATACTTCAAACAGCCTGATAAATTGAAATTAGTCTCGAAAAGCATAGCGATTTTACCCAAGCAAGGTTTTGGTGATTATCCGAATATCATTGCAGATTCAAATTCGTATAATGCCTTTTCTTCAGGTAATGAAACTATTGGCAATTTAACTACCCAGATGATTAACCTGATTCCGATTTCAGATACAGGCGACCTGATTTTAGCAAAATTTTGGATTGATACTCATAATTACCTCATTATCAAATCACAACTAAGTTCCAGAACAAATGGAACGATGACAGTTCAATATCACTATGGCGAATTTTCCGGGTTTGGATTGCCCGACAACATCGTTTTTAATGTCGACACTAAAAAATTCAAGATTCCCAAAGTGCTAACTTCCGATCCGTATGCTGACGATAAAGAGCAAAAGCCAAATACCAAAACCTCAAATAAAGGAATCATTGAGATTAATTTATATAATTATGATATTAATGCCGGCCTTGATGACTCCTTTTTTAAGAAGGAATAGATAAATTTCGCGGAATTAGTCAATTAAAGTTAATCTTTTCAAAAACATTGTAGGAAATTCATGCATTGTGTATTTATTTAATACAATCTGATGAGTAATAATAGCGTCATAAAATAAAAATAAATTTTAATATATTGAAATTCAAATATATACATCATTTTTAAATTGTTTGGCACGGTGATTGTTGTATGGCATGCAACAATGAAAATATTCGTTGAAATTAATTAATAACACTTATTTATCTAAAAAATCAAAAAAATGAAAAAAAACCTGATGTTAACCATGGCTGCTTTCGCTGTTTTGACACTTATGTTCACCAGCTGCGCCAAACCACCTGAAATGGAAGTTACCAACGCTAAAGCTGCTATCGAAGCTGCTAAAGCTGCTGAAGCAGAACGTTATGTTGCTCCACAGTTCAAAGCCGTTACCGATTCTTTGAATGTTGCTTTAACTGAAATTGAAACACAAAATTCAAAATTCGCTCTTTTCAGAAGCTACAAAAAAGCTACTGCTACTTTGGCTAACACTTTGACTTTAGCTAACACCGTTAAAGAAAACGCTGCTATCCGCAAAGAAGAAGTAAAACAAGAAGCTCAGAATACTTTGGCTGCTACAACTACTTTAGTTGCTGAAGTTAAAGAACTTATCACCAAAGCCCCTAAAGGAAAAGAAGGCAAAGAAGCTCTTGAAGCAATCAATAGCGACTTAGCTTTAGTTGAAGCATCTTTAGCTGAAGTTTCTACCTTAATCAACAATGGTGATTACCTCACAGCTGTTGACAAAGTTAAAGCTGCTAACGATAAAGCTGCATCATTGAAAACAGAACTTGAAGAAGCTATTGCTAAAAAAAGCATGAAAAAATAATTTTGCTAACTTCGTCCCATGAAAAAGACTAATTTTTTAATGGGTATGATGATAACAAATAACTTTATTTAGTTGTTTATCTAAAGACCTCGGTTCAGCAATAGCTAACTGAGGTCTTTAATAATTATAAAACAGCCTTACAATAAAATGGGAAAAACAGTTAAAATAATCAAACGTACTTTCATCGGGATTCTGCTCGTTAGCGTATCAACGGTTGTCATTTTTGGGATTCTTTTGCTCCTTTCACCCAATCCGCCCATTGAATCATTAAATATTGCTCAGGCAGAAGTAGGGCGGGCAAAAGATGTTGAGGCACAAAAATATGCCAAACCAACGATTGAAGCAGCCGAGGATCTATTGGCACAAGCACAGTTTGAATGGAAGCTTCAAAACCAAAAATATTCTTTTTTGCGTGATTATGGTAAGATGATCAAACTTACTAAAGATGCCACTGAAAAGGCGAAACAAGCTTTTGAAAAATCAGTTTCATTGAGAAGCACCATGCAGGTCGAATTGGGTGCAAAACTTAAAGAAGTTGACGAACAGCTAAATCATTTTGATCAAAACTATGCGGATCTTCCCTTAAAGGGAACAACCCGACAAAATTATACAACGGCGCGTTTACGCTATGTTGAATCGAAGGAAGCTTATGAAAGAGGTGCCTACAAAGATGTTGGTTTCAATCTGGATGTCGCAAGTCAATTGATTTCACGATCGGTAAAGGATGCGCATAACTACCTTTCAAACTACTTCGAAAACCTTGGAAAATGGCGTCGATGGGCTGATGAAACGGTTTCATGGTCAAGCCGAAGCAATGCATCGGCAATTATTGTTGATAAATTTGCCCATAAGATATATGTATATCAGGACGGCAAACTGAAAAAGGAATTTTCTGCAGAATTGGGTCCCAACTGGATTGGAGCCAAACAATATCGCGGAGATAAAGCTACTCCGGAAGGAAAATATCATATCACCAAGAAAAAGACAAGCAAATACACGGGCTATTACAAGGCTTTGTTGATCAATTATCCTAATGATGAAGATATACAAAGATATTCGATTGGTGTTAAAAATGGAAATATCCCACGCAGAGGAATAGGAAATCTCATCGAGATTCATGGTGATGGCGGTCGTGGTATCAACTGGACGGATGGTTGCGTAGCCTTGACAAATAACGATATTGATAAATTGTTCGATTGCGTAGGCGTGGGAACGCCCGTAACTATCGTGGGATCGTTACGCAGTCTGAAGGAAATAAACGGGTTCTAGTTTTAACTTTTCGAGATAAAAAATGAGAGAAAGTAATTTATATCAAGACGAAGAAACAAAGGTGCTGAGGAATCGGTCGCTTAGCGGCAAACGCATTTTTTGGACTTTTATCCTTGCAATTATTCTGTCTATCGGCATTATTATTCCAATGGCGGAAAACTTTTATACTTTACAAGGTTTCGTGAATAGATTTTTACCTCAGAAGTCGTTAAATTACACTGCAGGAAGAATAGGAGTGGATAAACTTAAAGAGTATAAAGCAGGCCTGGTTAAGGAGAATGCCAAACTGAGTAATAGTCTGGAAAATTTTATTCCAAAACAGAATTATCTGATAATCAACACTTCTGGAAATGATTTCGTCTTGATGAACAAGCAGGAAGTCATTCGTAAAGGAAAATGTTCTACCGGAAGTTATACGATGCTTAAAGGTAAAGACGAGAAACAATGGGTTTTTAAAACGCCACGTGGGATGCTCAAGATTTTAAAGAAAATTAAGGATCCAGTATGGAAAAAACCAGATTGGGCTTTCATTGAAGAAGGCTTGCCTGTTCCATCTTCAAATCATCCATCTCGTTACGAAACCGGAACCTTAGGCGATTACTCATTGCATCTTGGCGATGGCTATATGATTCATGGAACACTTTATAAAAGATTTCTTGGAATGCCTGTCACGCATGGTTGTATTCGAATGGGTGATGAAGATTTAGAAACGGTATTCAACGCCCTGCCAATGGGATCAAAAGTATATATCTATTAAGAGTAAGCAATGAATTCATTAAGAAATACACAAGATTCAAACACTGAAAATATGACTCAGGTCGGAAAACGTAAAAACTTTTTTATCAGTTTGTTTACTAACATCAAACATATTTTCCTTTTTATATTATTTCTCTCGATACTTCCTGCATTGTTTTTGGTTTATGCAGGCATAATTCCAATCAGCAGTTATAAACCCGCCGCAGAAATAGGAGGGGGGAAGCCGATGGTTTCAGTTTCCATTGATGCATCTCAAAAAGAAGATGTAAGCAAAATTATCCTGCTTGAAAAAGAGAATAACTTTGAAAAAAACAGTTTATCTCTGGCTGATCAGGATTCTATTTATCTGGTAATCAATGTTCCATCGAAAAGTATCGCCATTGAAATCAAAGGTGTTCAGGTGCGGACAGCCACAATTTTAAATGTCATTCCAGATCAAAAACTTGCTTTGATTTCACATGAACATTTGACTCCCTGGTTATCAGATCCTTTTGTTCTGAAAAAATATTTGGGAACCATTCCGAAAATTCCAATTGTTGTAAAAGAAGCCCCAAAAGACACCATCGAAGCTCAACTTCGTTCGAGTAAACCACTTCCTCCAGATTCTACCATTGTTTTTACAAGTTTGTTTTTCGATAGGAACTTAATCCTTGAGATTAACCAGAATGGAGAACCAAATGAACGCGAACTACCTATCGTTAAAGCTTATCTGGATAAGAAGACCGCCTATTCACCCGATGAAAAAACAATCGAAAAGATATTAAATCCTGGTGCTACGGATCATCCTGTAACAATAAAACTAATCGTTTCGGCGGCAGATGCAAGGGCAATTTACCGCGCTATCCCTTCAAAAACGCGTCTGGTATTGAAATTGTAAAACAGGAAGACTCAAGTGTAATTTGCATAGGTAATGACAAATTAAGCTAAATTTGGTTTTTTCCTATTCAATGATTAAAATTACCGGACTACCCAAACAAATCCTTTTTGGAACCACGAGTGCTTTGT
Organism: Bacteroidota bacterium; assembly: GCA_947505205.1. Taxonomy (GTDB): domain Bacteria; phylum Bacteroidota; class Bacteroidia; order Bacteroidales; family F082; genus CAJBPB01. Next base: position 38,958 of record CANNKD010000005.1, read on the forward strand.
TGCTTTTTTTAGCCTGGCCTCCAAACGGTGTCACTTTTCTCATATTTGTTGCTTTTATTCCATTATTCATCCTGGGAACAGATAGGGAAATAGGCCTAACAAACTATTTTATTGTCTGTTACGTTACTTTTTTTGTCTTTCATTTGCTGGCTGCCGGATGGATGTATAGCTCCACTTTTGTTGGAACTTTGATTGCCCATTTGGTTCATTCTTTTTTATTTGCGCTGGTATTTCTATTGTGGGTTGCTTCGCGAAATGTTTTACGAAAACCGGGTATTTTCCTGCTACTTTCATTATGGTTATCGATGGAATACCTGCAATCTCATTGGGATTTAGCCTGGCCCTGGTTTACCTTGGGAAATGGATTGGCAGAAAAAACAAGCTGGATTCAATGGTTTTCATTCACCGGAGTTTCCGGTGGCACTTTGTGGGTTATACTTATTAATTGGTTGATATTTAAAATAATAACAACAATTATTGAAGTTAAATGGAAGCAATTCGGGATTTTTTTTGGAATGTTGATACTTATCATTTTAGGCCCTATACTTCTTTCCGGCACATTACTTCAAGAAGAAAAGCAGTTTGAAAAGATTAAAATTGCATTGGTTCAGCCAAATATCAATCCACGAACAGAGAAGTTTTTTGGCTTAAATGAACAGGAGCAACTCAATCGGACATTGAAATTAATAGCCGATCACGATTTAACGGAAGTAAAGCTTGTGGTGTTCCCGGAAACTTTCCTTACCAATCCCATCGACGAAGACAGCCTTGCTTTTTCGTCATCGTTGCTACAAATCGTCAGGCAATTGTCAAATTATCGCCCCATCTCAATTTTAGTCGGCGCATTTACGAAAATTCATTCATCCAAAGCATCTTTCGATATCGATGTAATTTTGAAAACAGGCAATCCGCACATTTTATACAACAGTTCAATTTTAATAAATGATTATGAAAATCGCATCTATCACAAAATGAATTTGTTACCACTGGTTGAAAAGCAACCATTTTTGGGCATTTTAAAACCTTTCAAATATTTTATAGAGAAATCAGGTGCTTATTTTGGATCATATGGAACGCACAATGAACAATTTGACTTTGTATTAAACGATGGAACAGCTATTGCGCCAATCATTTGTTTCGAATCTGTTTTCAGTGAGTCAACAGCAGAACTTGTCCGAAAAACGAAAGCGAATATGATTGTTTTAATCACAAATGATGGCTGGTGGAGTAGTGATGTGGGTTATAAGCAGCATTTGGCTTATGCAAAATTGCGTTGTATCGAAACCGGAAACTGGATGGCACGCTGTGCAAATACTGGAGTTTCAGCAGTAATTGATAATCATGGTGAAATCAGAACGCAAAGTGATTATGGTAAGGCAGAGATTTTGATTTCAGAAATTGGATTGAATCGTAGTAAAAATAGTTTTTACGTTGAAAATGGAGATATAATTGGTAAAACCTCAGTGATTTTATTAGGAATGATTGTCTGTCTGTTGATGTACAATTCTGGAACAATATATAGTAACAACAGAAAGCAAAATCAATGATGTAATATTCCGCCTAAATCTGCAATCCAGGCCAGGAAAATTGTCAGGAAAAATGCGAAAATTGGTGCTATTATCCAAATAACCCAAAACTTCTTCACACTTTTCTTTCTAAAGATCTCTCTCCAACCATATTTGGCACAACCAATGGCTAAAATAGCACCCATATTCAGTTGAACCAGAGAAGATGGAATTCCTTTCACGATTGAAACGGTCAACAACAAAGTAGCTGTGATAAATGAGATTGCCACAGCCGAAAGCGGTCCAAATTCGACAATTTCCTTTCCACTCGTGTGCATTACCTTTCGCCCCAACAATGAACTTCCAATTCCGAAAGCAGGGGCAAAAATAAGCGTTGTCAATATCACAATGAGTTTGAAATTCTCAGAATTCTGACTAATACCTAATTCGTTAATAATCATGGAAGCAATTGGACCACTGGCATTTGCAACATTATTTGTTCCAATAGCAAAAGACACATACAAAGATGAAATTATGACAAGCGCCTGCATACTGTTGTAGTCTTTGATGGTTTCAAATTGAAACATCGATCGCTTTTTCATGGGTGTATAGATAAACTTTCCGACAGCATAGGTGATGATAAAAGCAATCACAGGCAAAATAAACCAGGTAGGAACAATCGAAAAGAAAAGAATATCTGTCTTCAAGGCATGGTGATACATTGCTGCACCTGATAAGGCAAAAATGGTCGTTTGACTCGTCGATTGCGGAATGCCTATTAAATTAGAAAACAACAAAGAAAGCGCAACAGAGAATAAAATAATGGAAGTGAGTGTAATTGTCAGGAATTCAGAAGGAATGATGCCTTTGCCTAAGGTAATCGCCACATTTTTTCCAATGGTGATGGCGCCAATAAATACCATGATGCCAAATAAACCAGCAATTAAAGATCTGGGGATTAAATTAGCCCCGTAAGCAGCTGAAAATGAAGGAGCAGTACCACTTGCTCCCATATTTATGGCAAGGAACAGTGCAATGATTAAAGGCAATAAAAGTTGACTATAAACAGGATCTAACATGCCAAAATTTTGAATTTGACTGCAAATTACGCAATTATTAAATCCGAACGGATATCACAATATTTTCTTTTGAATTATAGATTATCAGGATGCATTGTGGATTGCAGAACAGGCACTTCGAAAGCCTCAATGCCCTGAAACTATTCAACGACAACCAAATAATAGTTTTTCTTTCCTTTTTGAACGAGGATGTATTTGTTATTCAATAAATCTGCTGTACTTATTTGAGTTGTTTCTGATATTTTCATTTTATTCAGCGAAACGCCATTGTCTTTCAGCATTCTGCGTGCTTCAGTTTTTGATGAAAAAATATCGGTATGAGTTGTAAGAAACTCTGTAATATCAAGTGGTTCGGACAGTTGTTGCTTGCTCATCTCGGCGCGGGGAACGCCTTCAAACACACTCAATAAAGTAGCTTCATCCAGTTTGAGAAGCGATTCGGTAGTTCCTTTTCCGAATAAAATCTGTGAGGCATCTTCGGCCAATTGCAAATCTTCTTCTGAATGCACACGGATCGTAATTTCACGTGCTAATGCTTTCTGCAATACCCGCAGATGTGGTGCCTGCGCGTGTTCTGCGATCAACTGATCAATTTCGTTACGACTCAATAAAGTGAATATTTTGATATACTTGGCAGCGTCGTCGTCTGAGCAGTTCAACCAGAATTGATAAAAAGCATAAGGTGAGGTTTTTGCAGGATCGAGCCAAACATTTCCGGTTTCGGTTTTGCCGAATTTACCTCCGTCGGCCTTGGTAATGAGCGGACAAGTGAGTGCAAAGGCATTTTCTTTCCCGCCTAATTTGCGTCGGATCAATTCGGTTCCTGTGACGATATTTCCCCACTGGTCGGAGCCACCCATTTGCAGTTTGCAGTTTTTATGCTGATATAAATGTAGAAAATCGTATCCCTGAACCAGTTGGTAGGTGAATTCGGTAAATGACATTCCACTTCCACTTTCGGGTGACAAACGTTTTTTGACAGAGTCTTTCGACATCATATAATTGACAGTCAGATGTTTGCCAATATCACGAATGAAAGCCAGAAATGTGATATCTTTCATCCAGTCGTAATTATTTACAATTTCGGCTTTGTTAGGCTGGTCGGTTTCGAAATCAAGAAAACGCGCCAATTGTACCTTTAAACAATCCTGATTATGTCGCAATGTTGGTTCATCGAGTAGATTACGTTCCTGTGATTTTCCGGAAGGATCGCCAATCATACCAGTTGCGCCGCCAATAAGTGCGAGGGGTCGATGGCCGGAAATTTGTAAATGCTTGAGCATCATTATGCTGACCAAATGTCCGATATGCAATGAATCGGCGGTTGGATCAATGCCCACATAAGCAGTGGTCATCTCTTTCCTCAACTGTTCTTCTGTTCCAGGTGTGAGATCGTGTATCATACCTCTCCAACGCAACTCTTCAACGAAATTTGTATAAAGCATAAAATTGAAATTTAGGCAAAGATACAAGGATTCAATGAATTTTCCTGCATGCTAATTGTTTAAGAAAAGCGGCTTGTTTTGATTAGTTCACATCTGAAAACGACTATCTCTTCTCTATTTTTAAGATTTCTGTCCTGTTGCTTCCTGAAATTTTTACAAAATAAAATCCTCCTCTGAGATCGGAGATATTTATCGTCAGACTCGTGACTTCATTTTCGATGGGAGTTGTCATCAAAACCTGGCCTGCTAAATCAATGATTGACACACGCTTGTATGAACTATCTGGTAAAGTTATGTTTAATAGATCTTTTGTGGGATTTGGGAATATATTTAACAAAAGTTCAGGATCAGTTATAATGCTTGAAGCACTATTTTTAACGGTAACATATACTAAATCACTGTCAGTATATTGATTATCAGAAACAGTAACTGCAAAACAATACTTCCCTTCATTCAGATTCGGTACAAAAGCAATCGATTTGTCTGATTCAGTGATGACGGCCTCTGATGATCCATACATCTGCCACCAGTTGTAAGTCAACGGATCATTATTTGGATCAGAACTTAAAATGGCTGAAATATTTACGGAATTAACAGGTAGTGTTATTGTTATATCCGCTCCGGCATTAGCAGTTGGAGCGCTGTTAACGGATGAGGTTTCTCCGTTAATCACTTCAAACTCATACAGCGAAAAGCCATATTGGGTGCTTCTTTTGATGCAATCCAACCTGATATATCTTCCGGTTTTATTTGTATTGATTGAGAAGTAACCAATTTTTCCATCAGTAATATGTGCAATGGTTTCCCATGAAACACTGTCTGTGGATACCAGAATTATATATTCGGTAGCAAAAGCTGCTTCCCAGTAAAGGTTTATTTTGGTAAATGATTTTTCTGCTCCCAAATCAATAACGGCAAATTGATTATCAGCGAAAGCTGAAGACCAGCGGCTACTTTGGTTTCCATCGACCATTTTATCACCTTTTAAATCCGTACTGTTATTTTCAACGGACGAAACTACAACGGTTTTCCTGAAGGCTAAGTTATAGTCTGCCGGGTCAAGAGAGGCGTTAAATACTTCTAAATCTGATGTATTTGTGTTGTTGTCTTCCAGCCATTCATCTATTTTATTTTCGGAATCAAAATCTGCCGTAAGTGAAAAAACACCTGCTGTTGTTGAAGACCAGGTACTGTCTGAAGCAATCAATCGAACCTGACCAGGGAAAATTGTATCCGTAATATACTGACTGGATGCGATATTGCTTTCATTGCTTACCGAATAATTAATTTTATATTGACCGGGGAATAATGGCAAAGTCCCCAGATTTTTTACCATTGCATAAAAACTTATTTTTTGATTTTGCAAAGGAAAATGAGGCATTGTATATACACGGGTGATCTTTAAATCGGGTTTCGATTGTCCATCGGTAAAAGTCAGTGATGTTGATAAAGGTAAATTATCGCTCGAACCTCCAATTTTAATCGTAAATGTACCGGATTCTATTTCATAGGATTTGTTCGTTTCATTCCAATAATAGAAATCTTCAGCATTTAGAACAAAGGAAACTGTTTTCTTTTCGCCAGCAGCAAGTGATATTCTTTTGAAACCTTTCAACTCTTTTATAGGCATATACACTGTTGAAACATTATCTGAAACATATAGTTGAACCACTTCTTCCCCCGATTTAATTCCAGTGTTTTCAATATCCGCGGTAACGGTTACCGGTGCTCCGGCAGTTGCATTGGCTGGGTTAATTGTGATATTTGAATAGGAAAATGTTGTATAGCTTAATCCAAATCCAAAGGCGTATTCCGGCACAATGCCTCTCTGATCGAACCATCTGTAGCCACAACCATAATCGTTGTCGTAATTGTCATCCCATGGTGGAAGCTGATTATCTGTTTTTGGCATGGTAACCGGCATATGGCCTGCCGGATTATAATCGCCAAAAATTACATCGGCAATAGCATTGCCGGCTTCCTGACCGGCATAAAATGAATAGATCAGGCCTTTAATATTCGGCAAACTTGTATTAACGCTGCAAACTCCGCCACTTTGAAGTACAACAATAATATTTGGATTGACAGCGGCCAGTTCATTAATAAGTTCCAGTTGTTTGCCGGGTAATACGGAAGAATTGTTTTTTCGGTCATTTCCAATATCATAAGCTTCTCCTTCCTGTGTTTCGTCCAGTCCACCGGCAAAAATGACAATGTCAGATTCGGCTGCAATTTTTTTTGCTGCCGCATAGCCACTTATATTTGAGCTATTTATACTGCAACCTAAAGCATAAGTAACTCTTGTTGTTCCTATTTTGTTTTCAATTCCCTGACGAATATTTACAGAATAGGGTGGCGAAGTTTCACTGCTTCCAAAACAATTGAGATTACCTTTTAATGCATTTGGTCCGATGATGGCTATACTTTTACCATTTTTGGATAAAGGAAGAATATCGTTTTCGTTTTTCAGTAGGATAATTGATTTTCGGGCTCCATCTAAAGCGATTTTGACGTTCTCAGGTGTGTTGGCTTCTTCAATGTTACCGGAAGGAAAATAATCTGTTAATCCAGCCAGTATTTTTGTGCGTAAAACATTGCGCACCGCTTCATTAATCACCTCGATGCTAACACTTCCGCTGGCAACCAATCCCGGAAGGTCATTTTTATAATTATCACTTCCCATACACAAATCGGTTCCGGCCGATACAGCTTTTTTCGCATCCCAAACGGCGCCCCAGTCCGACACAACATAAAAAGGAAATCCCCAGTAATTCCGTAGGTTTTGTTTGAGACTCTGTTCACTTTCGGCAGCTTTATCTCCATTAATCAGGTTATAGGCTGACATCAGACTCATGGCACCGCTTTCCTGCATCGCATAACGGAAATTATAACCATAATTATCCATCAGGTTGCGTTCCGAAACAATTTCGTTGCATGTATGCCTGTAAGCTTGTTTACTCTCACCCATAAAATGTTTGAGTGTTGCAATAACAGGCTGAGTCTGAATGCCTGTGGCGACTGCAGCTCCAACATGACCAGCGAGATAGGTATCTTCGCCAGCACTTTCGGCGGTTCGGCCGGCACGTGGATCACGTGTTAAATCGATGCAAGGCCCCAATTGCTGCATTTTACCATAAGCATGAAATTCTCGGCCCATGGCTTTTCCAAGTTGTTCCAGGTAATCGACGTCCCAGGTTGATGCCATGGCTATACCGGTTGGGAATGCGGTTGCATTTTCAAATCTCACCCCATGCGGACCATCATCCATAATAAATCCCGGGATGTTTAGCCGGCTATTAGTTGGTGTGGTCATGAAACCATTGTTGTAGAGTTGTTCCAGTTTTTCAGAAACTGTCATTGCATTGATTAATGAGTCAATACGACTTTCAAGTAAATTTTGAGAAAAACAGGTAAATGAGAATAATAACCCGCTTATCAACAACAAAATCCGTCTCATATAAATATATTAATGTATTTTTTTCAACTCCGTTAAATTTTGGTCTTTTCGTACCAATTTACCCGTGTCCTTAGTAATCTTCTACAAAAGTAGTTAAAATGCACAACCTTGCAGTTTGTAGATGTACAGGTCTGTGGCTCAATAATTTATTAAAGAATTATAACCACGGATTAACTTTAAGCCACATATTAAATTAGAGCCCCAGGTTGAATTAGATTCGCAATTTTACTTCTTTGAGTAAATTACATGGATACGTTTGGGCCGCAAATTATTTTGTAATCTGTGAATCTGTGGCTCAATAATTTAATTAATCCCTATTGCAATCAATTTTTACCTTTGCAATATGATATTTGTAACAGGAGCAACAGGTTTAGTAGGATCGCATCTGCTGGTTCAGTTGAGTAATCTCAATAAGAAAATCAAAGCTTTAAAACGTGAAACATCAGATTTACAATCTGTTCGACGAATATTCCAGTTGTATGCCGATGATCCGGTTGTACAATTTGAAGCCATCGAATGGGTGAATGGCGATGTGATGGATCTTTTTGCATTGGAAGATTTACTGGAAGATGTGGATGAGGTGTATCATTGTGCTGCCATCGTTTCCTTTAATTCCACCGACATAAAACATTTGTTGGCGATTAATATTGAAGGAACCGCAAATATTGTCAACGCTTCACTCACAACTGGAGTAAAAAAATTCTGTCATATCAGTTCCATTGCGGCTTTGGGAAGTGCCGATCATCCCAATATGGTAGACGAAAAAACCTTGTGGAAGAGTTCAAAACGTAATTCTGTTTACGGCATTTCGAAATATGGTGCCGAACGCGAGGTGTGGCGCGGCATTGCCGAAGGTTTGAATGCCACCATCGTTAATCCTTCTATAATTCTTGGTCCTGGAAACTGGAAAACAGGTAGTTCTGAGTTATTCAGTCTGGTTTGGAGAGGTTTGAAATTTTATACCAAAGGCACCAAAGGCTTTGTGGACGTACGCGATGTAGCGAAAGCCATGATTTTGCTTATGGATGGCACCCATTTTGGTGAACGCTTTGTGGTTTCCGCCGAAACCCTGAGCTTTAAACAGTTATTCGATTTAATTGCTATATCTCTTCATAAAAAAGCACCATCTTTTGAGGCCAAACCCTGGATTGGTGCCATTGCCTGGAGATTACTGGCCGTAACAGGTTTACTGACAGGAAAAAAACCAGCCATCACCCGTGAAACCGTGCGATCAGCCAATAATTTGTCGGCTTATTCCTCGGCTAAATTAATTCAGACTACGGGTTTTGAGTTTATACCGATCGAACAATCAATACTGGATATCGGTAAAATTTTCCTTCAGGATCATTCTGCCTGACTTTGACGAATAATTTTTGATTTGTATTGAAATAAATAAAGTACTAAGAATGAAAGCAATGCCGAACGGGGGCTTAGGATGATCTTATCATTTTAACAAGTATTAATCAATAAAAATGCCCTCATATTCCAATAAAATCCTAATTTTACCATCGAAAAAAGAAATTCGAAATCATATGAAAAAGACTGTGTTATTATATTGGGCACCGGGTGGAAATGTTGAAAATGTTGCCAGAGAAATTTACCGTCAGTTTGGAGTAAATGAACTGGAAATAGCCGATATTGCTGGTTTTGATATTAACCGTTTACCGGAATTTGACCAGTTTATCTTTGGCAGTGCCACTATTGGCGCTGATGTGTGGAGCGATGCCAAAAGCAGTAATAAATGGAATGAGTTTTTTGTGAAAGCACAAAATATATCTTTTGCCGGCAAAAAAGTGGCTTTGTTCGGCTTGGGTGATCAGGTGCTATATCCAGATCATTTTGTTGATTCGTTAGGCTATCTTAAAGGATTTATTGATAAAAAAGGCGCAACACTTGTTGGGAAATGGCCGGTAACAGGTTATGATTTCACCGATTCAGAAGGTGTTGAAAACAATATGTTTTTCGGATTGGCTTTGGATGAAGATCAACAACCCGAACTAACTCCTTCGCGTGTTGAAGCCTGGGTGAAACAGATTAAAAATGAGTTCGGAGTGAGCTACCTGCCCGGCTGACGCCAGTCAGACGGAAAGTTCGAAGTGAGCTAAAGTGCCTTGAGTATTTAAAGAGTTTATCGTTGTTACTTATAAATTGCTGATAGCCATTAAGTTGTCGGCAATTTCTTTTACATCCAACGTCATCATGCAATTAAAATGACCTTTCGGGCATTTTTCGAAACCAATCTTACTGCACGGACGGCAACTGATTTCCTTATTTTCGATGATGATTGATTTCTGAGTTTCTGATGGCAGATAAGGCGTCATACCTAATTCCGGAACAGTGTTTCCCCAAACAGAAACGATGGGTTTATGCAAAGCTGCAGCAATGTGCATCAATCCCGTATCGTTGGTCAAAATCGCTAAAGATTGTTTAATTATAGAAGCCGATTCATCCAGACTGAGTTTTCCACAAGCATTGTAAATATTGTGATTCAACGATTTAGAAATGAATTCACCTCTTTCGGCATCTTCTTTTCCACCTAATAAAACCGCTGGTTTATCGAGCAGACGACAGACTTCAACAACCTTTTCGGCTGGAAATATTTTTGTTCCATGCTTGCCACCAATCGAAATTGCATAAAATCCGTTTTCAAAAATTGGTATTTGCGACGATTTTGTTTCATCATCTGCCGAAAAAAAATAATCCAATCCCTTGAAATCATTCTTCACACCCAATTTCTTCACTGCTTCGAAATACCTGTCAACAATATGAATACCAGGCATGATTTTCAATTTGAAACGAACCAGAAGATATTTCCGGATGTTTAATTTCGGAAACGATCCTGTTGGTTTTCGCAGTGCAAATCTAACACGAAATGAACGAATATTTTTATGTAGATCAACTACGAAATCATAGTTTTCATTTCGTAATAAATCAATTACTTCGCTCAATTTTTGATCATAGGCGTAAACTTTCGAAACGTATGGATTGTTTTCATACAAAGCTTTATGTGGTTTTCGTGTAAGCACATGAATCTCCGTTTCAGGAAGCTGTTGCGCCAAACATCTGATAACCGGACTTGTAAGTACAATATCACCAATGGAACTGAAACGGATAACTAAGATTTTTTTCAATTTTCTTGTTCAAAGATTTAAACAAAGGTAAGTAATCGGTAAAACCTGACAAATCTGGTGTTCGTTTCCCATCAGATTGCCTACTAAAATTTAACTCAGGAACGATTTATGCTTTGAGAGTTAGATTATCAATAATTAATTCAATTATTCACGTGCGTATTTTCTAAAAAAATTCCAGATTTCCTGATTGGCATTGATGTCGCGATTGGCATACGAATCATTTGGCGAACCAGGCCATGAATGACCACCGTTTATAATTTTATAAAAAACTACATCCTTATGGAAATAGGGACTTTTATATTCATAAACAACAACTGTTGATCCATCATTGGGATAGGTGTCATTCAGTTCCCGGATGACCGGGGTGGAAGAACAATGGTTTCTTCGGACCCAATATGCAATGGTTGAATCAACTGATTCAGAATAGTTTCCACCATTCATTGACACAGTAGCATCTGCGGTTCCATGTATATGCATAAGCGGAATCATGCTGGTAAGTGATTCAGATTCGAAATCAAAAGTAGTTGGTAAACCTGCAACTGGCGCGATTGCTGCCAATTTATCACCCATTTTGAAAGCCATATGATAGGTCATAAATCCACCGCTCGACATGCCACAGGCATACACCCGTTTTTCATCAACAGGGAAATTCAGAATAAGCTGTTTGAGCATTTCACCTACAAATCCGATATCATCAACCTGTATAAAATCAACCACGTTCCAACTCGGAATTGTGGGTTGATCCCAGATTGTAGCTTGCGGATACACCAAAATGAAATTGTTATTATCTGCAATATCTTTAAAACCAGAAGTTTGTATTTCAGGCCATGCAAAGCCGCCAGCACCATGAAAAAAGATAACGAGTGGCATTTGGGATTTCTGCTGTGAAGGTAAATATACGGCATATGATCGTTGCACACCTGACCATTTCAAGGTTTTCAGCATCAGTATCGCATTGGCTTTTGACAATGTTTTTATATTATTGACGGATGTTGTTGTATTGTTTTGGTCATCAATAGCTACGATACGAATTGAATATATTTTTGATGATTCAAGACCTGTCAGGTTCATTTTTTTCAGAAGGAAATTTTCCTGATAAATTTTGTTGTTCAGGTAGATTGAGTAACGTAAAGGCCTTTTTTCGGGTTCATCTGATTTGCTCCAATCTAATAAAACAGAAGTATTTGTAATAGAATCGGTAATTATTTCAAAACTGTTCGGCGGGTAATTCTCAAAGGTTGTAAATTCGACGGCAGCTTCAGTTTCACCTACTTTTGTGCCATTCACTACTACACGGCACACGTATTTAGTCTTTCCAATTAAATTATTGAAATTGAATAGAATAGCATCCGTATTTTCAACAATTAAATCTGAATTCAGGTAAACGCTATACGTATAAAATTTTTCAGTTCCGGTATTTAGATTCGTCCAGCTGATGGTCGCTTTATTATCAGAACGGTTCTGAATTTTTAATTCAATTTTTATTCCGTTATCTGTTTCCTTGCGGCACGAAACACCAAGAAAAAGTATCGAAACACTAATCAAAGTAAAATAAGTGAAGATTTTCATAAAACCGACATGTATCGATACAAAGATAGTTTGAAACTGCTATAAACCGGAATGCATGGAACTAAATTCTCCTATTCAATCCTTGCTAAATCAAGGTTTATGATTTTGCATTAATTTCGCGTCATGAAATTGATTGATACACACGCTCATTTATATCTTGA